>NZ_JXAK01000002.1 GCF_000829455.1 Gordoniibacillus kamchatkensis | reverse complement strand
GGTTGTCGCTTTTTCGAGCAGGTTCGGATCATGCGCCATCAAGTCTAACACCTTCGGATTGGCGGGATAATTGACCGCCGCCGCTTCCTGCAAGCCCGGTTCGATGTAGGGCAGGGCATACAGCCGCGCGCCTTGCAAGTACGCGTCGATAATCGCGCTTGAAGTCCGTAATATATCCAGTTCATTCATTTCCAGCCAGATGACAGTGCCGGACAACTCCCGCGCTTTCTTTTTCGCCAGCAGGACAAAATCCTCGCCGGTCGGAAAGTTGATTCGCACGTCAATATACTGTCCCTTTTGCAAATTGGTGGGAAGCTGAATGACATGAAACTCCTGCACCCGCACATCCTTCGGGATCGGCGCGCTCTCATACAGCATGGACGGCATCAGCGGCGTGCCTGGCTGCAATTCGATTTTGGCGCTTTTGCCGATGACCGCATTCTGATCGGTAATCACCCCCGATGGCACCAGACTCGCGGGCATCGGGACAGACTTGAGGTCTTCCGCCGTCACGGTGTCACCGGCCGGAATGGTTCGCGCCACGGTCCAAACGCTTCTGCGCGATTGTTCCTCTATCGTTTTCAGTTCCTCGATTTGCTTTTCATATTGTTCCTTCATTTGCTGCTGTTTCTGCTCTTGCTCTGATTGCTTGATCAGAGAAAAAATAGCCGCAGCCACAAGCAAACACATGCTTACGGCAATCGCGGCGATCATAAGCGTCTTGCGGTGCCGATACGTCCACGACATCGCTCACGTCTCCTTTCTACTCTCTATTGAATTGCATCTTACCGGGCCTCGTCACGGCGCTCAGGCTTTTGCTGGGTTACAGCCTGATGCTGCTCCAGTTTTTCTTGCGCCCATGCTGGCATATGCACCGGTTTTATTAGACCCATAAAATCCTCCCGATTCCAGCGAGCCTCCTCACCGGTATACAGATTGATCACGTAGACAGCGCGACCTCGGGAATAGGCAGAGGTGCCAAAACCGCTTAGCGCCAGCACAAGCTGGTTAACTGCGGTGCGATATTCAGGTCGCAACCGTTCCGGCCGGATGACAACAACCTGGTTGTCAATGCGCATGTCTTCGCGAATCGGCTGGCATTGGGCTTGGGTAAGGGGAGATAGGGGGACCTTGACGCTGGCCCTTTCTGCTTTGAGATCCTCCAGTTCCCATTGCACGCGGGAAATAAAGTCATGCATGGCCTCAAGATAATCCGCGCCGGCCGCATTCGCGTAAAATTGCTCGACACCCAACGAATTGTTTCGGGTGCAGGTACAAACCATGTACGGACGTTCGGCATTGGTTTCGTCTATGCCAAGCAGCACTTCCACCTTCCCGATGGAGATGGCCTGAACGACTTCGTAGTTGTCCACCATTCGCTTCATTTCTTCCATCGTCCGTCCTCACTTCCTGGATAGTTGCGGTCTTCCTTCGTTCTCCGGTTTCGTTTTGATTGACCGGTTTCACGAGATTCCTTTTTTGGCATGTGCGGCTCCACGGTCTCATCCTCCAAAACTTCAACGCGGTTGAAACCCGGCTTTTCTTGCATCAGGCGCTCATACTGACGACGCCTCCCTTTCGTGAAATACACCATGTATCGCCTCCCCAAAAATGGGCATAAAAAAGCTCTCCGTCTTAGGGGAGAGTGCTGCCGAACAGGATCGATATGTTTCAGATACGGGTTAACGTTCCTGTTCCCGTTGCCGTTTTTTATACCAGCTTTCCAGTAGTTGTACGATCAGGTCTTCCTTTTGCTTTTCGGTAAAGTCCCTCGGGAAGAAACGGTCGATCCGCTCGCGCCGAATGGTCATCTTTTCTTTCTGGTTCGGCTTCTCCTCCGTGAGAATCGAGAAGATGACATCCACGTTAAGCCGCCCGTCCTGGCTCAGTCTTTTCATGCGCTGCGCCTGCGCCAGCGAAGGCGTGCAGTCCTCGGACTGCATCGTTTCGTACAGGGCTTTCTGTTCTTCTTCGGCCAAGTAAGAAAGCTCCACGGCCGGATTGAAGGCGATTCGCTTATCGTCCACCATTTCGAGAATGGAGGGGGTCAATTCGGTAAGGCGGATATAGCGCTGGATTTGATTGCGGCTTTCGCCTGTCTGATCTGCCAAAATTTCAACTGAATATTTGCCTCGTAAATCCTGCCCAACTTGGGTAGAATTTTCTTTACTCGGTCTGCCCGCCTGTCTTTTCATCGCCTCCAACTTCATCTTATAGGCGAATGCTTTCTCGCTTGGCGCAATATTTTCCCGTTGCAGGTTGCTGTCCACCATAATGATCGTCGCCTGATCGTCGTCCAGTTCGCGGACGATGCAGGGCATCGTTTCTCTGCCTGCCAATTCGCTCGCTTTTTTACGACGATGTCCGGCTACCATTTCATAGCCGCCGTCCGCCTTCGGACGAACCAGGCCGGGAACAAGAACGCCGTATTGCTTTACGCTGTCCGCCATTTCCAGCATCGCTTCATCCGCCTTCACCTTGAACGGGTGGCCGGGAAAATCGCTGACTTCAGATAAAGGGATGTCCAACACTTTTTCCCGCTTTTCATCGGCGCGGCTCTCCTCGGTGGAGAATAAATCAGCGACTGTGGTCAGTTTGATGCTGGCGCGCATGTCGTCTTTCGCTGCCAATGCTCTGCACCTCCTTCGTAAAGGCGGCATACGCTTTTGCCGTTTGACCATTGGGGTCATGAGCATAAATGCTTTTTCCCTTGGCGCTCGTTTCCGCCGCTCGAACGGATAAGGGAATTTCGGTGTTGAACACGCGCAGCTTGTCGCCGTAGTCGCGCCGAAGAACAAAGGAAATGTCTTTGGCAAATTTCGTCCGGCTGTCTACCATCGTGAGCAGCACGCCGTCCAAAACCAACTTCGGATTAATCTGCCTGCGCACACGGGCAATGGTTTGCAACAGTTGGGTCATTCCCTTGGCCGGCAAATAATGCGCCTGTACGGGAATAATGACGCTGTCCGCTGCCGCCAACGCGTTGATGGTCAACATGCCCAAACTCGGCATGCAATCGATCAGCACGTAATCGTAATCGGTTTTAACGGAGTCGATGTACGAACGTAAAATCGTTTCTCTGCTCATCGTGTTGACGAGCGATACCTCAACAGCGGACAATTCAATATTGCCTGGCATCAGGTCAACGCCTTCATGGTGATGCAAAATACCTTCCCGCGCTTCATAGGATTCTTCCAGCATCGTTTTCGCCAGCAATGTGGCCAAAGATACCGACAGATTATCCGGTTCGTGGAACCCTAACGAATCCGTCAGGTTGCCTTGCGCGTCCGCATCGACCAGTAAAACCTTTTTCCCATCGGCTGCCAATCCGATCCCCAGGTTGACCGCCGTTGTGGTCTTGCCCACGCCGCCTTTCTGATTGGCGAGGGCGATCACCTTGGTCATCTTACACTTCTCCTTTCAAGCAAAAAGCCGATTGTGCTGAACATTCAAGTTCAGACAATCGGCTTTCTCGAAAAATATCTATATGAAAAGAGAACGCCGCTCTCAAGATGGAGGGACGTTCTCTTGAATAATCATATATTTTCAATCTAGGGTTCCTTGTTATATCTTGTATCCTTAGTGTAATTATCCCTAATAATCTTCCTTGGGTAGGAAGAATAGCTGATTGAGATCATCAAGTTTTTCAACTCATCCGACTTTATTACTTTGGCAGTGCTCAACTTACCTATTCTAATGAAGTGGTCTTCTGGCATTTCTATTCCCACAGCTAGCCGGTATTCCCTCTGGTAGTCTAAATATGAGTTCTTGTACAGAAAGCGTTCTTTTGCGCTTTTATTGAAAGCTTGCATTCTATCGATTCTATTTTGATTGCAATATTCAACTTTATCAAAGATATAATCGCATCCAAAGTGATTACAATATGCGGCAATCCTCGCTTCTACTTCTCTGGCTCCAAGTATAACACAATATTCGCCAAAACGTTCTGTCATTGTTTTATATTCGTCATCCGTGAATGGAAATTTGAAATCAGCATGTGTTTCATCGGCATCAATAATCTCCATGTCGCCAAGAGGTATCCCAACAAATGAGACAATCGGTATCAGATCATCTTCCTTAAACTGTGTCTTAAGTACGCCCTTGGGAGCAGTAAAAACCACATTCCCTGTTTCGCTGTCAATAACCGTAATATTTTCAGTTTGTATGGATAACAGCAGCTCGAATTGGTCACCCTGTCCACGTTCGCCAGTTTCAATTTCTCTTCGCCTAAAATACTCTGCTGTGTTTCCATACAAATCCCCGTTACACACATCTTGCGCAAACTTTTCGCAACTACAGAACTTTAGGTAAAAAAGAGGGCGTGGGCTTGTTAGGTTCTCTATTTGCTCAACCAAATACTTTTTTTCTTCTGGTGTAATGCTCATGTCACAACTCCTCCAAGTTACAAATACCCTTGTAAACTTATTGTTTCAACATATCTACGCACCCGACGTCCAAATCCATGTCCAAGACGACGGAAACACCAATTTTGTCTTTCAACACCTTATTTTTGAAGTCACTACCGTCCGCCGTAAAAGTCATAAATCGCGCAAAGTGTTGAAAACAAAGGATTTCTACGTATCGATTCGTTGCATTCCTATTACGCACTCCACATGCACCGTATGCGGAAACATATCCACCGGTTGCACCTCTACTGTCCTGTACCCCCCATCCTCAAGCACCCGCAGATCCCGGGCCAACGTCGAGGGGTTGCATGAGACGTACACCACACGCCGCGGCTTCAGCTCCAGCAGCGTCTCCAGAAGCGATGCGTCGCACCCTTTGCGCGGCGGGTCCACCACGACCACGTCAGGGACTACTCCCGCCTGCTGCCACTCGGGCAGGACGTCCTCGGCCTTGCCAACAGCAAATTCGACATTCACAATCCCGTTCAACTCAGCGTTTAAGCGGGCATCATCAATCGCCTCGGGCACAATCTCCACGCCATACACTTTCCGCGCCCGCTGCGCCAAAAACAGCGAAATTGTCCCGATCCCGCAGTACGCATCGATAACCGTCTCGCGCCCCGTTAGCGCCGCATACTCGAGCGCCTTGCCGTAAAGCGCTCGGTCTGCACCGGATTGACCTGAAAAAACGACCTCGGCGAGATGGCGAAACGGATATCCCCGATATAATCGTAAATGACCTCACGGCCCCACAACACGATCGTCCGATCCCCGAAAATTACGTTCGTCCGCGCCGTGTTCACGTTCTGGCATATGCTTGCCACGCCAGGCACGGCCTCCCGGATGCGTGCGACCCACTCGTCTTCGCGCGGAATCTCCTCGCCGTTGGTCACGAGCACGACCATCACTTCGCCAGTGCGGAAGCCGACCTTGACCACAACGTGGCGCAGTAGCCCGGTGTGCGTGTTCTCTCGGTACGCACTGACGCCCAGTTCCCGGCCGATCCGCTTCACAACCTCAACAACGCGGTCGCCCTCGTTGTGCTGAATCAAACACTCGTCCATATTTACAATCCGATGAGTGCCTTGCGCATAAAAGCCGCCGACGAGGCCGCCCTCCTCCTCGCCGATCGGCACCTGTACCTTGTTTCGGTAACGCCATGGCTCCACCATGCCGATGGTCGGGTGCACAACGACACGGCCAGCATTAACAGTACCAGCTTCACCTTCAGTGGAAGAAGCCAGATCGACAGAAGCAGACTCTATGACCTTCCCGTCCTCATTGGATTCCTCCTCGGCGGCGCTGCCGGCCTTAATTCCCGCAACAGCCTCAACTCTGCTCGCAACGGCATCGCCATCCGCGGCGCCTTCCACCACGACTGCCTCATCCGAAACGCCCCGTACCTCTCCTTCTCCAACAACCCTTCCATCCGCTCCACCCGGCGCAGCATCCGTCCCCTCCCCTGCCACGCGCAGCTTGCCGATGCGCTCCAGATTGTCGAGGACAATCTGGCGTTTCACGCGCAGTTGGGCGGCGTAGTCGAGATGCTGGAGCTGGCAGCCGCCGCAAGCGTCGTAGATGCCGCACGGCGGCAAGACGCGGTCGGGGCTGGGGGCCAGCACTTGCAGCAGCTTGGCGAAGCGTACTGCTTCTTCAGGTGTTCGACGCGGACGAGTGAACGTTCCCCCGGCAGCACCGGGGACGAACAGGGTGAAGCCGTTCACGCGGCCGACCCCTTCCCCATTGTGCCCGATGCCGATAATCTCGGCTTCATAATCATGGCCGACGGCGACGGGGAGCGCAGCGGGAGCCGAAGAAGCCGACTCAGAGCCACGGGCGGCACCATCAAAAGAACGGTGGCCGCGCCGGTCCCGCACGACGAGAGGATTGCGAGTGGCTGCGACTTTAGCCGGGCGGCGGCCGGCATCAGCACGTCGGTTTTGGGATCGTGAGGACTTGCCTTCGCCGGTAGTCCGGACATTTTCATTACGCTGAGACACACTCTCACCTGTCCGTCTGCTTTTGTCCCACGAAGTCACGACGCCGTTGCCAGCACGGTTACTTGCTCCACGCGGAAACTCACCAATGCCCGATGCACGGTTGCTTTCGCCATTCGAAATAACGTTATTGTCGACAGCACGCCCTCTACCACGTCGCAGAGGCGTGCCACCGCCTCCGGAAGCGCCGCCACCACCTGCGGGCGCACCGCCCCTGGCGGAATCGCCTCCGCCGGCGGAAACCGATTGCCCCGTTGCGCGCGGGCGAGCGGCTGCGGGGCGCGGAGCATTTTCGCCATGATGCTTGGAATTGCGTTTGTTGCGTTTGGTCGGTTTTGCCATAAGTTGTTCAATCTCCGTACGTCAAGGTAAGTTCTGTTCCCCATGCTATCGAAACGAAAACCGAAAGTCAATGAACGCCAAAAAAGCCTGCCTCGCCAAGATGGCGAGAACGGGCCTGACACGCCGTACGTTCATTTGCCGCAGCATTTCTTATACTTCAAGCCGCTGCCGCATGGGCATGGATCGTTACGGCCTACTGTTTTTCTCGTTGCGAAATCGATCACGTTCCCCTCGGCAGGAGACGGCGGCGCTGCAGTTCTGTTACGTTCAGCCGAAATCTCGTAAGGAGCGTATCCCTTAAGAATCCATTGTTTAGTGTTGTTATGAAGCGCGACGATATGTTCCATGAAGGCCTCGACCGTCTTTAGATCGTCCATTTCCAATTGTTCTTGCAGCAAAGTCAGCACATCGCCCGGCATGTCTCCGCATTGAATCGCGTACTCGCACTCTTCCACCAGGTCGTCTGCCTCGTTCCGCGAAATATCGTAAGTGCGCGCGATGAAATCGACAAAAGCCCGGTAGCTCGGGTTCCGATCCGCAAAACCCGACTCGCCCGCGCGGAGCAATTGCCCCTTGGTGAACGGATAAAAGGGCAGGCTGGATCTCATCGCCTGCTCCCTCTTCAATCGGGCGATATCGAAAACATCGGCATGCGAGTATCTTTCGTTATCGTGATGGATGAGTTGATAGAACTTTTCGGCTTCTTCCATAACGACCATATAAGCGTATAGATCCGGCTTCTCACCGGTATGCTGTGCGAGCATGCTTTCCAAATGTTCCAGATCGAGCGTGCCATAGTAATACAACATCCCGTGCGTCAGCTTGATCCATTCCGTATTTCTGCGTATCTTTTCGCGCATAGACGCGGGATCGATCCGGCCGAAGCTGGCGAGCACTTCCTGCGACATGACCAAGGTACGTTTACCTTTGAAAGTTCCCGTGAATAATAATCCCCGTTTGCGAAAATAACTCAGCTGATACGGCTCCAACTGCACGAATGCATGTCCGCCGCGATCGGCGATCTGCTTCAAGATTTTGTACCGGGTCTCGTCCATTCGGCTCAGCAAATAAGGGAGCGCCTCCGGGATATGCTTCTCCAACGCGCCGATCAACTCTTGCTTCTTCAGCGTGCTTGCGCCCCGAATACCCAGGTTCGACCTGATCGCCGACAATTCATCCTTTGTCAGCCTCTCCAATCCTGCACCCAAGGCGAGCGACAAGTCGATATCCGCCCACCGTTTCTCCTCTTCCTTCATTTCCATTCGGCGGTGCATCTCTTCGGCTTTGTCCAGTGATTCGATCAGCCTTTTCTCGTCTTTCCCGCTAATCGGCTTGTCCATCGTTTCACTCTTCCTTTCCGGAGACGTAATCGAACGTCAAAAGCCCGCTGGCGCCATCCCAGGCGCGAACGGGCTGCATTTTACAAATCCAGCTTATCCAGCTTAAACGCATTGCTGAGCACTCCCGCCCGCCTGCGGTACTTCGATTGGCCCGACTCGTCGACGATAATGTTCAGGTGCGACTTCAGGCTGCTGAACACGCACGGGAGCGTGCCGCCGAACTCGCCGTCGAGGTTGAGCTGCACGTAGTCGGGCGAGCTGACCTCGAGGCGATTCGTTTGGAAATAGATCACGTTCGAGTCGTTCAGATGCTCGCCGCGCAGGGCGAGGGTAACGAGGCGGATGAACTCCGCCAGATTGCACCGCTTCAGCACGAGGACGTCGAGCAGGCCGTCGTTCAAGCTCGCTTCCGGCGCGAGCCGCTCGAAGCCGCCGACGGAGTTGCTGTTGGTGACGAGGAACATCATCACTTCTTCGTGCAGCTCGATTTCTGGCGATTTCATGAGCAGCTCGATCGGGCGCAGGCGGGGCAGTTTTTCGAGGCCTTTCATATAATATGCGAGCTGGCCGATCATCGTCTTCAGCTTGCTCGGCACCTCGTACGTCAGCTCGGTAAGCGACCCGCCGCCGCCGATATTAATGAAGTAGCGCGAGTTCACTTTGCCAACGTCGATGTCGCGGGTGAAGCCTTTGACGATCAGGTCGCACGCCGCATCCAGGTTGCGGGGAATCGCCAGGGCCCGGGCAAAATCGTTCGTCGTACCAAGCGGCAAAATGCCGAGCGTCGGCCGGTTTTCCTTCTCCGCGAGACCGTTGATGACCTCGTACAGCGTCCCGTCCCCGCCCGCCGCAATGACGACGTCGAAGCCGCGCTCGACGGCTTCCGCCGCTGCCAGCGTAGCATCGCTTTCGCCGATCGTGGCGTGCGTCGACGTCTCCAGGCCGCCCCGTTCGAGGCGGGCCAGGACGTCGTGCAGCCTTTTGCGCATTTCTTCACGGCCCGATGTCGGATTGTAGATGAGTCTCGCTCGTTTGACTTTGGTAGCCACGTGCTGCATTCCTCCTCTCTTCCGGCTTCGGTGCGGCAGCTTGCTCCTGCGCCAGCCGCTGCGTCCGTTCGATCTGACGTTCCATCCAACGCGACACGAGCGGACTTGGCAGGAGCGCCCTGCCGTTATACCGCACATTATGATGTCGGCCTTCCAGCCTTTGCGGAACGACCGTTTGGGTGAAATAGCCTTCGCTTAGAAAAAGCGGTGCCGCGACGATCGCATAGTCCTGTCGCCGCTCCTGCCACCGGCGCAGCTTTCGCGCCGTCTGATCCGGCAGCAGCATCGCCGTGTCGGCCGCAGCGAAGCCGCCGATCAGCCTGACGCGCTCCGCCAGCCGCTTAAGTCCGCGCTGCCAACGCTGGTGGAAGCCGCGCTCGGCGCTGCCGTGGCCGACGAGCAGCAGCACTTCGCGCTGCGGCTCGCGGCTCAGCTCGCGCACTTTGTCGTAGACGAGCTCGGCGACGACCGGGTCGTCGTCGATCGGAGCCGCCATATGGACGCGGGCGGTGCGTTCGAACGGCGTCATTTCGGTTGGCAGCAGCGGTTGCGGGATGACGCCGAGCGCAAAGCCGATCTCGTCCAAATGCGTGCTTCCGGAGGAAACGAAGAGCGGCACGACGAGCAGATCGGTGACGCCTTCGTTTTCGAGCGCGGCGATGCCGTCTTGTATGAGCCGTCCCTCCACGATCTCGAGAAACGACGAAACGATGGGAATGCCACCGGGCGCACGCACCTCGGCCACCGCTTCGTCGACGAGCCGCACCCATTCTTCGCTGCGCGATCCGTGACTGATGACGAGCACGCCGTATTTCCGCTCCGGCACGTGCACTCCCTCCTCTCAATCAAGCTTATGCTAGCGGATGCGCTGCGGAAAGTCAACCGGATCGTCTTGATTCGTTGCCAATTTGCTGCGAAGCGGGAGCGCTTCGGTTGTCAGACGTTCTTTTTGTCCGTGACATCGAACGTATCGTTCCCGCAGCGGCGGCAGCCCCGGTTTTTCAGCTCCTCGATGGTAACGTGATCGCCTTGCTGTCCGACCGATATCGATACGCCGCACCGCTTGCAACGATACGTGCGCAAGGTCCGTTTGACCTCGCCGGTATAAAGCGGATCTTCGAACGTGCCGGTAATGGAGGGAGTAGTTCGTTCCGTCGTTTTCAAAACGATCATCTGGCTGCGGTTGCCGATCGTTTCCGCGCCTTCGTATTCGTTAAATTGAGGGATCACTTCGCCCGCCATAAGTCCCATGCGCACCAACTCGCGCTGCAGGGCTACTGTAAAATCAGGCGATTTATGGGCGAACGACAGAAATATCGGCAGCCCCTTTTTGTTCTTCAAGGCGGTAAGTCCCCGCGATACAAAAAGACTCATCCCCTGCAGCGTATAAGGCGGATCGGTATAGAAAACATCGTACTTGCCGCGCAGCTCGACGGGCATAGGTTCCCGTAAATCGCAGCGGCGGCATGCGATCGGCAGCTTTTCCCGCTCGGCAATGTCGCGAATGCCTGCAAGAAACCGGTCGTCGATATCGACAACGTCGATTTGAGTCCGGCGGATAGCCGCGTTCGGATATAGACGCCGGAGCAGGAGTCCGAGGGAGACGCTGACCAGGTCGTCGTCGCCGACGCACAGGGTGCGCTTGCCGATCAGCGCGTGACGGCGCAAACCTAGAACCGCCCGCTTCAGACTCGTTTCCGCCGTACATTTGGCTTGGTCGATTTGCACATTCGCCTGCGGCCGCGTCCGGAACATTTCGCTCAGCCGCAGCAAAACGTCCGCCAGTTCGGTTCTCCAGCTGTCGCCGTTCGCCAGCAGCTTCAAATACAGTTCCTTGTCCAAGCCTTCGTAACCCCATCCTTGTTCGACGTAGGCGATGCCTTCGGGCGTGCAGCTGACGCCGATGTCTTGCCGCAGTGCGCCTGCCCGGACGAGCTCTTTTTTGATCGCGGCGGCGACGGGAACGGGCAAAATGGTTTTCCGCGCCAGTTCCTTGGTCGAAATACCCGGCTGGAAATAACATGCCAACAGCAGCTGCTCTCTGGCCTCGAGGCCTTCTTCAAGGCGCACATTGGCGCCGACTTGCTCGATATAGTTCATCATTATGGTTGCGTACGCTCCAAACTTCATCAATTTTTTGGGAAACAAAAAAGGGCAGAACATGGACATAACAGTCCATCTTCTGCCCTTTTCGGGGAGATTGACCTCGTGAGCCGAGCCCATTTTGCCCGTGCCGGTTGTTGTCTCGCCGCAGGAAAAGAGCGAGGAGCCCCTTACTTGCGGAGAAAACAACAAAAAGCCGCGCATAAGAGCACGGCTGCACAAAGTCAATGCGATGCGGTTGATGGCCGATGTTCTTAACTAATCGGTCCTTCCGATTGCATGTACAGAAATAAGCCGCATGAAACGCGGGTTATCGCCGTGCAGACGGAACGAACCTTATGAAATTCAATTAGTTAAGAACCAATCCGGACATCAAAACATCCCCCGTTTGATGAAGTTATTTTTGATTATAACGCAGTGCCTGTGGAAAATCAATCCAGATTGAGGTAAGCTTGCTTGTACGCCGCAGCCTGGCAATCGGAACCCGGCCGGGCGTTCAGGCGAGTCTCGCCGTCAGCGGCCGAGTCGGTCCAGCGTCATGACGTAGCCGTCGTTGCCGTAGTTCAGGCAGCGCTTCACTCGCGAGATCGTCGCCGTCGAAGCGCCGGTCTCCGCTTCAATCTGATTGTATGTGTAGCCTTTGCGCAGCATGCGGGCAACTTCCAGCCGCTGCGACAACGATTGAATCTCGTTCACCGTGCACAAGTCGTCGAAAAACACGTAGCACTCTTCCAAATCCTTAAGCGTCAAAATGGCCTCGAACAGCTGATCGATCGCTTTATCGTTCAATTTTTTCAACTGCACTTTGCTTCACTCCTTGCGGACGTTACGTAGGATAGATTTGTGAATCGTACTATGGTTTCGACACCTTTTGCGCAAAATCCTTCCTTTACCTTTGCGTAACGGTAAAATTTTTATGCGTTAGCGAGGTAAACCGCTGGCGGGCAGCAGTAAGTTATGTACAGCGAGGACTCCCGCGCATGCTCGCCTTCGTTACAATGAGGGCGCCGGGTGTCGGTGGAGATACTTTCTAGTACTGTATATTTTCGGTTTGCAGGAAGACATCCCGCTAATTCGGCGAGACGCGGTCTATTTAGACGGAAAACCTTAGGCTGCCCGAGAAAGTAGGGCTGCACTGCGGATTGGGAATGTGAGTCTCCGGCTTCGCCCGCACTCGTGTTCCAGTCGAAAAGCGAGGTTGGAACACGAGTTCAAAGGCTGATGCTTACGAAGCGAGTAAAACTTGTAGCTCCAAAGCCCACATTCCCATCCTCCGCCTTCTCGGGTAGCAGGAAAACCTCCCGTTAATTTTGCCCATCCAGCCATACGCGGTCTATTTAGACGGAAAACCTCCAGCAAATATCAGCATTATACCGGATTTCAGGGAGCAGACGGAACATTAAGGGCAGAGTTTCCAGTTAATTCTCTGCGCGTGCTCATAATCTTCTCATTAACGGTGCCTTTTCCAGTTAGCAGAGGCTGGCATGCTGACGAAAGTGTGCCAATCACTCTGCCAGAGGGCAAGCCTGGCTTGTCGGAGCACCTTCGCTAGGCCAGGCCAGATATACGATTATCGGCTACCCTCTCCCCACCGCCGCCGGCGATGGTGACACTCCACTCCTCTTTTGCCCGCTCCACCGGGCATTCGTCCATACCAACCATTTGCCTACCACATAGGATGTAGGAAAAAAAGGAAATGGGTGAATTCCCTGTGACTGAAAATAGCAACAGCAGTTATCCTTACGACATCCAGCCGCGCAGCTTCGGCGGCGGGCCCGGCGGAGCCCCGCAGGGCGGCTTTTTCGGCGACGAGTACCCCGGGCTCGGCGGCAATCCGTACGGCGAGCTGATCCGGCCGGGCGGCAGCGCCAATTTGCCGGCTGTGTCCGGCGGCGGGGCTGGCGGCGCAGGCGGGGCTGGCGGGGCTGGAGGAGTCGGCAGCTTGCTCGGCAACTTCAACTTGGGCCAGATCAAATCGTTTGTCGACAGAATGGGCGGTATCGACGGCATCATCGGAACGATGGGCAAGTGCAGAAAATGGTGTCCAGCTTCCAGCAAATGGCCCCTATGCTGAAGCTGCTGTTCGGCTCCTTCGCCGGCAAAGCCGCGACGAAAAATGCAGGCAGCGCCCGCGCTCCGGCGGCGTACCCCAGACGCGGCAAAAAGAACGCGGGCCGGAAGCGCTACAACAGCAGCAAGCGGCGCGGCTACGGGCGCCCGCGGCGCTAGGCCGGCGATGACGCCGGGCGCCGCAGGCTCACTGCCGGAACCGCGGCTGCGGTTCATGGCGCGCCGTGGCGGCGGCAAGCCGGCCCCAAGCGCAAAAGGCATCCCCTAACCGATTGCCGGTTAGGGGATGCTCCATGCAAAGTTTCCCTTGCCTTTGCCAATTCAAGTAGAAGATATCCATCATTATGAATTAATTGTGACAAGGAGGGATTTGCCCCGCGCACGTCGAAATCGTAAAATACGAACATGGATTCGAGGTGATCGGAGTGTCCTCCTCCAAAACCTTATCGTCGGACATGGAGCTTTTCGCCGCCGCTCTGCTGCAGCGCAAAGTGTCGGTCTGGGGCCGCACCGCCGACGACAGCTACGTGCTGCTCGATGCAGGCGGCATTATCGAGAAATATTCGCCGGACTCGGTCAAAATCCGCTTCGGTCCGGGCGAGCGGCGGGAATACTACTTGCGCGGAGAGTGCGAGTTCCGCATCGAATAGCCGAAGGGGGCGATCCCCATGACGAACACCGTCAACGAGCAGGATAACGGGCCTGTCCGCGCGCCAGCGGATGGGCCCGTGCCGACTGCGCGGCAGCCGGGGGGCGAAGCGATCGTTTTGTTCGACGGCGTATGCCCGATGTGCAGCTTTATCGTGCGCTTCGTCTATGCGCGCGATCCGCATGCCCGGCTCCTCTTCGCGCCGCTGCAGTCGGCGGCCGGACAAGCGCTGCTGCGCCGGTTCGGGCTGCCGGCAGACAGCATGGACACATTCGTGCTCGTCGAAAGCAGCTGCGCATATACCCGCTCGACTGCTGCGCTCCGCCTCGTGCGCAAGCTGCGCGGGCCGTGGCCGCTGCTGTACGCCGGCATCGCTGTGCCGCGGCCGCTTCGTGACGCCGTCTATTCGTTCGTCGCGAAGCGCCGCTACCGCTGGTTCGGGCGCAGCGACGCGTGCATGGTGCCGGCGCCCGGGCTGAGACAGCGTTTTCTGGAATAGCGGCATCCGGCTCTTCCGGGCTGCCGAGGCCTCCGGAGCTACCGAATCAGCTCCCTTAACTCTTCCGTCATTTGTTCGACTAACTCAGGCCTTCCGTGAAACTGAGCCGGGGTATTCTGAAACAGCTCAATACGCCATGTGCCCTCGTTATTCGTCGCAACAAGAGTGTGATGCGTGTTGACTTGCGGGTTGATGTCCGATTTTCCGGGCGGCACCATTCCTGCAACAGCCCGCAAAACCGCAATCTCGGCGCTTAGAACGCGCACCTGCTTCACTTTGCTGACAAAGGCAGCGGTAGGATGGTGCTCAAAAATGGGATGGAGATGCGAGTAGATTTCATCTGGGCCAAAAGCTTGACTCCCGTCATAGCCGATCATCTCACCCTCCTCTGCGAACAAGTCGGCCATGCCGCGCGCGCTGCGGTTGTTCCACGCCTCCAATAGCTGCCGATAGAGCGCCTGAACTTCATCCGATATTGCCATAATCCCTCTCCTTCCAGATTGAATTGATGCGCGTGGACGCAGCCGCCAATGACATGGAGAACGGCGCCGCCATTTCGCTTGCCGCGAGCTCATACCGGCAAGCCGCCGGACCGTCTCTCGCCGACACCGGTGCGTCCAGAGCACGGAATATGTTGCCGAGCCGTTCGTCTTGTTGTTCAACTATAATTTAGTATAGACAAGCGCATGACCGCTATCAACCTTCCCTGCTGAATAAATGTGGCGGTCCACCCGCAAAACTGCGCCTGTAATTGCTCTTCGCGCAACTGCAAGCACCCCTTTCCGCAAAACACCCGCTGCAAGTGCTCCAACAGCAACTGCAGATGCCGCAGAGGCGCTCCACCCACAAATCTGCATCTGTTATTGCTTTTCACACCCCTGCAAGCGCCCCCCTCCCGCGAAACACTTCCAATAAACGCTCCCTTCTCGCGCCTGCCATTCCAGACAAGCCGCGTTTATCGAAGCGGAGACGTCCCAGCATTGGCAGCACTCACGCAACAAGCAAAACGGCGGCCCAGAACGAAAAATAACGTTCTTGACCGCCACCTTGATTCCTATCTCGCTAACCCAATCATGCCCGCCGGAAACGCTTCACGCGCGGGGCGGCGTTCCGCGAATCGCATCGTTGTAATGAAAGCCGTCGTTGCCATGGACGAGGAACGTTTTGATTCTCTCTTTATCCCCTTCCCATTCGCCGATCTTGAATTTGACTTCCGGCGTCGTGTAGCGAACGGAGAAAGCGACGCGCGGAATATGGGATCTATTGCTCTCAGAACCGTGAAAAATCGCTTCGTTGAAGAAGACGGCCTGCCCCGGCGACATCTCCATCAAACCGCTTTCGACTCATCCACCTGTTCCTCCGACAGCCCTTCAGCAAAAGCGCTTTTGGCATCCCCTACCGAGACGTGCTCCACCTTCTCCCGGTGCGTCCCCGGAATGAGCTTAAGACAGCCGTTCTCCTGGATGGAGAAGCCGAGCGTTACCCAAGCCGTCGCGTTGATCGCCGGTTCCATCGGCCAATAGTTGATATCTTGATGCCACGGTATAAACTTCGAATTGCCCGGCTCCTTGTACCAGAAATGCATCGCCCACAGCACGAGGTCATCGCCCAATATTTGCTTCATCGCTTCGACGATGCTCGGATGAGTGGCAAGATCGTACGCCCAGCGGTGCCGGTGATGCCATGCGGACAAATTGGCGCCGGTCGCCTTCGGCTCGTACTTGGACTGTCCCAATGTCTCGAAAATCGGCCGTAAGCCTCATCCGCCTCGGCCAGGCTTAAGCCCTGCACAGGCCCGCAAAATCCTTGGTCCTCGTACTCCGCCTTCGAGAACGTCCGTCCCACAGTTATCATAGAAGGTCCCTCCCTTCCACAATGCAATCGCTGATCATCCCTGCCCCAAGCCGCGCTTACGACCGGTACGGATTGTCGCCTTCCTGCGCGGAGAGCCGCATCGCCTTCAGCGGCACCATGTCGTCGTCGGGCACGTAATATTTGAAGCGATTCGGGCTAATGTCCCCGAGCAGCTGCCGCCGGACAGGGTCCGCCCCGGCCAACAGCGCCGGCGAAGCCTGATGGTAGTCGATCGGCCGCATCCAAATCGGGCTATACCCGATGAACAGCTGCCGCCTCGTGAACTGCGAGCGGTTCGGCGCCCCGGCGTGCCACAAGTTTTGGCCGAAAATGAACACGTCGCCGGGTTTGCCGCAAATTTGCACTTCTCCCTCCAAGGGGACGTCCACATCGGTCTGAACCGGCTTGAAATCCGGGATCAAATGGCTGCCGGGAATGACTTTGGTGTTGCCCCGGTTCGGCTCGGACATATCGCTCAGGATGTAGCAGATTTTGATGTAGTACGTAGCCGTCAATCCGCCGATCGCGGGGAATTCCGGATGAGGGCCGTCCTGATGCCAATTGATGAAGCTGCTGGTGGCCGTCTTCGCATTGTCCGGATTCGGCTTGCGCACGGTCAAATGCGAGATGTGCAGCTGAATGTTGTGGCCGAGCAAATTGACCATCAGCGGCAGCAGCTCGGGATGATCGATCAGGGACAGGATGGCGGGGTCCCGCTCCACACTGTTGTAAATATTGTATGAGAGCGACTCCGGCTCCTCCTCCAAAATGCGATCGACCGCTTGATTGACTTCCGCTACCTTCTCTGCCGAAAGCATGTTTCTCACGATTAGATAACCTTGCTCATGGAATTGCTGCGTCAGCGAACGAATATCGAGAGCTGCAGAGCTCATGCAGACCGGCTCCTTTCTGCGGCGCTTCCCGCCGCTATTATTTGCCGTAACCCAGCGCCTGGAGCTGCTTAACGGCGGAATCCAAAAATACTTTGTAGTTCATCGACGATTCCAGCCTTTTGAGGAACGCGTCGTATTCGCCGAGCGGCCGCTTGTTATAGACGAATTTGGTCATCTCTTCTTCGATGAAGCGGTTCGCATCCGCGGCGTTGAAGCCTTCCGGATAAGTGAGGAAGCCGTTCAGCGCCTGAATGCGCGGCTGCTTGTTAGCGAACTCGATATATTTGCTTTGCGGCGCGAATTTGACGGACAGATAAGCTTGCTCGGGGCGGCCGGTGAACTGGTACAGCCACGTGTAGCCGGCTTCCTTGCCCATCAGGTCCGTCGGAACGACTTTGTCGCCCTCGAGGTTGTAATGCCGCCCTTTGACGCCGAATTGGACGAGACGGGACCCTTCCGTGGCAGAGACGTAATTCAGCAGATCAAACACTTTTTGCAGCTTCGCTTTATCTTTCTCCAAAGATTTCGGAATGACGAACAGACCGGGCGCGGTGCCGATATCCCACGAACCGTCGTTTTGGGCGACAGGTCCTTTAGGCGGGGCCAATTGCAGCCAATTCGCATTCGGATTCACTTTCTTGATCTGCTCCACGAATTGGTCCTTCGTCAAATTCGGCCAATCGATCCATATAATTCCTGCTTGCCCTTTGATCGCCTTTTCCTGATGCTGCAGCCCGTTGTTGGCCATAAGCTCGGGATCGACCGAACCGCTGGCGATAAACTTGGCGATGTACGCCAAGGCATCCTTCATTCCCGGATCGTAGAGGGAATTGACGATTTTGCCGTCCTTGATGTAAAACTCGCCCGGATTGCCGACGCCGAAGCCGCCGAAGATCGGGGCGAACGCCGCCAGCTTGCCGCCGGTGAGGCCGAACGTATCCTTTTTGCCGTTGCCGTCGGGGTCCTGCTCGGCAAAAGCCTTGGATACGTTCAGCAATTCGTCGAACGTCGTTGGCGGCTGCAGGTTCAGCTTATCGAGCCAGTCTTTGCGCACCCAGTACGTGTTGTAAGGGATTTGCGGCGCCTTGGCGATAGCGTAAATTTTCCCGTTGACCGTCCCCTTCTTCAAGCTGTCGGCCCCTATAAATTCCTTCACCTGCTTTAATTCCTTATCCAAATACGGTGTCAGATCCAGCAGCAAGCCTTGCTCCCCGAACTGCTTCAGCTGCGCCTTGTCGACGCCGAACAGATCGGGGAAATTGCCGGAGGCGACGCGGACGTTCAATTGATTTTTGTAGTCGTCGGCGGCGGCATAGGCGGTCAGATTAATATCGGTATTCAGCGCTTTATCGAGCTCTTGCTTGATGAAGTCTTTGTCCGGCGAAGGCAGGCCGTTGGCGTTCTCGATAATGTCGAGCTTGACCGGCTTGGCGGGTGCGCTCGCTGCGCCCGGCGCCGTTTTGGCGTCAGTGCCTGCTGCGGCGCCAGAGCTCCCGCTGCTGCCGTTGCTGGCGCACCCTGCGGCCGCGAGTATCGTGCCGGCAACAAGAAGCGAGACGGCAGATGCGGACCAGGTGTGGGACTCGCTTCATCGGCTTAACCCCTTCTTTCTTGGCGTAATGTGGTGATGTATTGATACGGACCAAGTCTTCGTCCCTGCAGGTCAACGAAGCTTTGGCCGCTTCAACCTTTGATGGAACCGAGCAGCATGCCCTTCGTAAAATGTTTCTGGATAAACGGATACACGGCAATGATCGGCAAGCTCGCCATGACGACCGACGCCATTTGCAGCGTCTCGGTCGGCGTCAAATTGTCGGCGTTTTCCAAAGGCTGCTGGGACTGAATCAATATTTCCCGGACAATGACCTGAAGCGGGAAGAGCGTCCTGTCCGTCACGTACATGATCGCCTGGAAAAATTCGTTCCAATGCCCGACGGCGTAAAACAGCGAAACGGTCAGCATCACCGGCACCGAGAGCGGCAGCGCGATTTGCCACAGCACCCGGAATTCGCGGGCGCCGTCGATGCGGGCCGATTCGAACAGCTCCTCCGGCAGCTGCTCGAAAAAGCTTTTGACGATGAGGACGTTGAAGCTCCATACCAGGTTCGGAAAAATGAGCGCCCATAGCGAATTCAGCAAGCCGACGGATTTGACGACAAGATAGGTCGGAATGATGCCGCCGCTAAACAGCAGCGTGAACACGACCATCAGCAGGAAAGCGCTGCGGCCGGGCAGCTTTTTGCGGCTTAGCGGGTATGCCATCAACGCCGTAACGGCGATATTCAGCAAAGTCCCGACAATCGTAATATAGACGGTAACGGCGAGCGCCCGCGGGATGCCGGAATCGCCTAGCAGCTTCGCATAAGCGGCAAACGTAATTTCCCTCGGCAGCAAAATGAAGCCGCCGTTCTTCAGCACTTCGCCGATCGGCGTAACGGAGACGGAGACGACGTACAGCAGCGGAAAGACGACAGCCGCGCCGCACAGAGCCAAAATCACGACCGTAACCGCGCCCACAATGCGATCTTCGGCGCTTCTCACCATATTCCGTCCCCCCACCTTTTGGCGATTCGATTGGAGATCAGCACCAGCACCAGGCCGATCGCCGCCTTGAACAGCCCCACCGCCGCAGCCAGGCTGAAATTGAGCTGCTGCAGTCCGGTGCGGAAAACCCAAGTGTCGAGAATATCCGCCACCGGATACACCTGGATGTTGTACATGATGTAGATTTGCTCGAAGCCCGCATCCAAAATGTGCCCGAGCCGCAAAATGAGCAGCATGACGATCACGCTCCGTATGCCGGGCAGCGTAATGTGCCAAATCATGCGCAGCCGCCCCGCTCCATCTACTTTGGCCGCTTCGTACAGCGTCGGGTCGATGCCTGCCATCGCCGCCAAATAAATGATCGCGCCCCAGCCGAGATTTTGCCACACTTCCGAGCCGACGAGCAGCGAGCGGAAGTAGTCGGTCGACGTCAGGAAAGGAATCGCCTTCCCCCCGGCTTCCGTTATCCAATGATTGACGAGACCGGAGCTTTGCGACAAAAGCGCCAGCAAAATGCCGTAAATGATAACCCACGACAGAAAATGCGGCATGTACGTCAGCGTCTGAATGAGCGATTTGAACCAGCGCACGCGGCATTCGTTCAGCACGATGGCGAACAGGATCGGCGGCAGCGCGCCGAATACGAGCTTGTACAAGCTGATCAGGAACGTATTCGTCAGCAGCTGGGCAAAGTACGGCGACTGAAAGAACTGGGCAAAATGTTTGTCCCAAGGCTGCGCCCACGGGCTGCCCATAATGCCGCTGGCCATGTTGAAGTCTTTGAAGGCGATAATGATCCCGTACATGGGAACGTACCTGAACAAAAGATAGAACGCCACGCCCGGCAGGAGCATCATGTACATCGCCCTGAACTGCCATACGTACTTCCAGCCGCGCGGCGGCCTCGCCGTTCGTCGGGACGCGCGGGCGACGGCGGTGTCCGCTATGCCGATCGGTTGCTCCATTATGTGTCACCTCGTTCGCCGGCAGCCGGCGTGTAATGGTTGCGCTTTCATGTGATTGCATTATACCGGTATGGCAAGCGCTGCACTATGCAGCGTTTTTGTCAAAATAGGACCTCAGCTTGCAACTGGGAATGGGTTTGGAGGATACATGCGGAGTGAAGGCTGGAAATGAACCAGGAGATGCAGGCTGTCTGAGAAAGTAGGGCTGCGCTGCGGACCTAAGAATGTGAGTCTCCGGCTTCGCCCACACTCGTGTTCCCTCGAATTGGAAAACATAGTGGGAACACGAGTTCAAAGGCGCACGTTCCGCTCCAAGGCCTACATTCCCATCCTCCGCTCCGCCTGAGAGACGACTTTTAAAGCCGCGTTCCATCCGCTCGGGATGATAGGCCGGTGGTTCATTTTCGGGCCCGCAGCGCAGCCCTTGCCGTCCGGCACATCTCCTAAGCATGAGAATGCATCCGTTCCTCTCCCCGGTCTGCGCCGGAGCGGTCGTGGGCAATGGCCGGCAGCTCGATGACGACGACGGTGCCGGCATTTTTGACGCTCCGCACTTTGACGCCGTACTCCTCTCCGAAGTGCAGCCGAATGCGCTCATGCACGTTATGCAGCCCGATGCCGGTAAAACGCTCCTTCGGCATTGCGGAGGCGCCGCCCTGCAGCACTTGGCTCAGCCGCTCACGGTCCATGCCGACGCCGTTGTCGCGGATGACGAACCGGAGCAAGCCGCGCCGCACTTCACCCCGCAACGTAATGCGCCCGCGCCGGCCGGACGGCGCAATGCCGTGGAAAATCGCGTTTTCCACGATCGGCTGCAGCGTCAGCTTGAGGATCGCGCAGCTATTCACCGCAGGCTCGATGCGCGAGGAGAAGGCGAACGTATCGCCGTAACGCGTTTGCTGGATTTTCAAATATTGCTGCAATCCTTCCAGCTCTTCCTCGGCGCTGACGAATTCCGTCGTTTTGTCAAAGCTGAATTTCAGCACTCCCACCAGCGCTCGTATCGTTTCCTTCACTTCGTCGCTACGGTGCTGCCGGGCCAAGCTTCCGATGCACGCCAGCGTATTGTACAAGAAATGGGGCGCGATCTGGCTTTGTAGCATTTTCAGCTCCAGCTCCTTTTTGCGCGCTTCCATCGTTTTCGTTTCCACCAGCAGATCGCGAATTCGCTCCATCATGGCGTTAAAGCTGCGGGTCAGCCGTCCGATCTCGTCGTCCCGGCGCACCGGCAAGCTCGGCACGACCGCCATATCGCGGACGCGGTCCATGCGCGTCGCCAGCATCCGGATCGGGTGCGTCATCAGCCTCGACATTGCGAACGCCGCAAGCAGCAGCACGGCCAGCATGACGACGGCGACGTTCTGATAATTGCTGTACAAGGTGGCGATATTTTGATAAAAATAGCTTTCTTTAATGAAAAAAATGAGCGACCAGCCGAGCCGGTTTTGCCCCGATTTCATGACGGCCAGCCGCCCCTTCGGTCCGTCCGCCTGGCCTTTGCCGATCGGAAGCTCGCCGAGGTAGCTCACGAACTGCTCCGGGAGCTCCGTCAGATACGAGTGCTTTTTGCTCGGCAGCAGCTCCGTGTTTTTGTCGTACAGCACCAGCTCGTTTTTGTCGGACAGCAGCACGAACGTTTGATTTTGCTGCGTCAGCTCGGCCAGCTTGGCGGTCAGCTTCTCCAAATTCAGCTCCACGACGCGACGCCGACCCGTTGTCTTTGCTTATCAAAAATGGGGCTGGCGATCGCCACCGTATCGCCGGATTGCGGGGACCGGTAAGGCTGGCTCACGATCGAGTACATATTGTTTTGGGCCATGGCGTACAGCTGCGTCAGCATCGGATTGCCCAGCACCTCGTAGAACACCTGCGAATTGCTGAACACTCGGCCGTCGGAGCGCATGATATATACCGTCTTGACCGTCGTGCTGTTATTCTCGGCGACAGACCGCAGAAAGTCCTCCACCGTCTTGTTGTCGCTCGATTTCAGCAAATCGATGTTGGAAGAAAGCAGGAGCAGGATGTTTTGCCCGTTGTCCAGATAAGTGTCCAGGAATTGATTCGTGCGGGCGATAAGCAGCTGCGCGTCGTCGACGATTTGCCGCTTGAACAGGTCTGCGGCGCGGCTGTAGTTGTTGGCGGCCAGAAAGGCGAATAGAGTGAACGTGACGAGAAAGAGGAGCAGGAACTGCTTGGTGGCCATGCTCCAGCGATTGACCCAGCGCAGCATGGCGGTTACCCCCTTTTGTATTCCGTCGGCGACGCACCGGTGTGCTCGCGGAACGTTGCGCTGAAGTACCGGTAGCTCGGCATGCCGACCGCATTTGCCACCTCGTACACGCGCATCGAAGTCGTTCGCAGCAAATGGACGGCGCGCTTGATTCTTGTTTGCGTGACGTAGTCGTGAAAGGAACAGCCAGTCTCCTCCCGGAACAGCCGGCTCAAATAATGCGCGCTCAGTCCAACCTCTTCGGCGACAAGCGACAGGCTGAGCGATTTGTGCAAGTTGGCTTCGATGAACGCTTTGGACTGTACGATTTCCCTTCGTTCCAACACCTTAGGGCCGTTTCCGCTTTCCACTTCGCGGATGACCGCCGCCGTCATTTCGCTCAGCGTCCGCGCCCGGAGGATGGAATGAGCCGTTTCCGCCCGTTTCTCCACCCGACTTCTCGGCACCCGCGCCCGCGCCTGTCCAGAGGCGTCTCCAATCCAAAACAAGGCTTTTCAAAATATCCGGCGGCAGCCGATGCTTGAGCGCCCATCTCGGGAGCTCGCCGCGCAAACAGTCGATCAGCCTGGCCCGGTCCCCCTTGGTCTGCCTCAGCTTCTCGCTCATCTCGGACACCGCTTCTTCGGAGACCGGTTCCGCTGCTGTCCGGCCGCCGATAAATACTTTCCCGCCCAGATCGTAGAAGCGGTGAGGGTGCTCCTCCGTTACGAATCGATACGCGTCGGCCAAATCCGCCGGCTCCCGGACAGGCTCGCTGACGACGGTGTAAACGCGGACGGCGTCAGACCAGGAAGCGCTCCTCTCGAGCTTCCCGCTAACGGCTGCCGCGACCGACTCCAAGCGGGTGCGCAGCGTTGCCGGGTGCTGCCCCTCCGGTCCGAACAGCAGCAGATACACCCCGTCTTTGGAAGGCAGCCACACAAAAGGCTGATGCGGTTGCTCCAGCGAGGTGAGCACGTCTTCGACCATTCGTCTTACAGGGGGGCGGTCCGATTTTCCGGCTTCGACGTGCAGTGCGGTCATTCTGTAAGGAGCCTTCAAGCCAAAACGGGACGCGAAAAAATCGGCGAGCCGGCCTTCTTGTCCCTCCGCCGGCTCCGACTGCAGCAGCTCCTCGAACATCCGCCACCGGCATTCTTCGGCTTCTTTCCGGCGCAGCGATTTGGCGCGATAGTGCGCTTCCTTCGCTTTGGCCAGAGCCGCCTCCAAATCCCGCTCCTCCATCATAACCTTCACCAAATATTCGACGGCGCCGAGCTGGAGCGCTTCCCGCGCATAAGCAAAGTCGGAATGGCAAGTCAATAGCACGACTTGCGTCAGAGGCGATTCTTCTTTAAGTTGGCGATATAAACTGAGCCCGTCCATAACCGGCATCGTTATATCGGTAATGACGATGTCCGGAGGGAAATTGCGGCAAAATGCGAGCGCCTCTTCCCCGTTCGCCGCTTCGCCTACCAGCTCGAATCCTTTCTCCTCCCACGGAAACAGACGCAGCTCCTGCCGGAGCGGGAGCTCGTCGTCGACAACGAGTACGGTCAACGTTTCGCCATTCACTTAAGACCCTCCTCCGCATCATCGCGCTTCGCCCACCGGTAATGTACGCGCTTTCAAAATATTATTGTATCATGTTCTCCGCTGGCGAAATATGCAGTGAATTTGCTTTTTTATCCCTACAATCGTGCTTGCGTTTTATATATAAGTTGTTGCCCGAAACGAGCAGTCCATGGAAGAAGTCCCGATATTAGGTTATCTGGAATGAATTCCTCCCGCTAATCATTCTGTTTCTAGAGTTTCAATTCAATTGCATGGAAAATGTACTGCTAATTCAAACGAGGTCCTCGGAACTCAGGAGAAACGGGCGATTTAACATGAGGTTTTCCAGCTAACGCGCCTCAATTCAAGAATGTAGGCCATATTAAAGGGACGTTTTCCAGCAACAGCAGCCGGTCAGGAGACTAGACCGTATCAGTTAAGCAACGATGGTTTTAAGCTGCACCTCTTGCTTATGCCGCACCAGCGCTGCTTGCCAAGTTTACAGCCTATGCAGGCTGCGGTACTGAGACGGGCTCACGCGCAGCTTTTTCATGAACATGCGGCTCAAGTAGAAGCCGTTCTCGTACCCGCATTCGGCGGCGATGTCGTCGAGCGTCAGGCGCGTTTCCAGCAAAAGCGTCTTCGCCTTCTCCAGCCGCAGCGAAGTGACGTATTCCATCGGCGTTTGCCCCCATGCGCTGCGAAAACGTCTCGTCAGCTGCACCGGGCTTAGCTTCGCCGACGCCGCGTATTCCTTCAGCCGCAGCGCCTCGAAAGCGTGCTTGCGAATCCACCGGGCCGCCTCGGCCATCGCTTCGTCCGGCACGCGCTTTGTTTCCGGCCGGCGCGCCAGCGCCCCTTCGAGGCAAAGCTGGTGCCATAAATCGCAGAACAGCGCCTCAACCGAAGCGATGCGCTGTCCCACTTCGAAATGCTGGGCTTGCTGCAAGTAGGCGTATGTCGATGACAACCGCTCATGGTCGGCGAAAGCGACGCCTCCGCACGGGCGCGGTTCCTGCGCGTCGGTGCCCCGGTGTAGTAGTTCGTCTGCAGCGCGCCACCGAAACGTATAGAAATGAAACGAAACCGGATCGACGACCTGGCGTTCGAACGGAACGTGCGGGGGGCAGAAGACGGCGTCGCCGAACCCTGCCTCCCCTTCTGCTTCGCCGATCTTGTAGCGGAACCGACCCGCTGTCACCGCAAACAGCACCCAATCGGCATACGTGTCGGACGGCAGCTGAAACTCCCGCTTTTGCCGCCAATACACATGCGATACGGCCGCAGGACGGTATTCGAAGCCTCTGCCTTGCATCGCAACGCCCCCAAATTTGTTTGAAATTATGTATATGTCTATGATAATTCCGTGCATTACATATTGCCATAACTTCTTTTAGAATGAAGGTGTTTCGAAATAACGGATATGCCAGGAAGGTGTGATGGCGATGAGGAACGAAACGGTACGGACGGACATCACCGTCGTCGGCGGCGGGCTGGCCGGCGTCTGCGCGGCGATCGCCGCGGCCAGGTTAGGCTGTACCGTCGCGCTCGTCAACAACCGGCCGGTGCTCGGCGGCAACTCAAGCAGCGAGGTGCGGGTGTGGGTATGCGGCGCGACGGCGCACGGCACGAACCGCTACGCGCGGGAAACGGGCATTATGGGCGAGCTGTTCGTGGAAAATCAGTACCGGAACCCGGAGGGGAATCCGTACTTATGGGATTTGACGGTGCTCGAGGCGGTCAAGGCGGAGCCAAACATCCGGCTGTTTCTGAACACCGACGTGCATGAAGTGGAAGCCGGCGGCGACGCCGGGCGGCGCACGATTACCGCCGTCACCGGCTGGATGATGGGCTCGGAGCGGCGCATCCGGTTCGAGAGCGCGGTGTTTCTCGACTGCACCGGAGACGGGCTCGTCGGCTTTCTGGCCGGAGCCAAATACAGGCTGGGCCGTGAAGCGCGCAGCGAATACGGCGAGAGCTGGGCCCCGGAGGTTGCCGACGACATCACTCTCGGCAGCACACTGCTGTTCTACACGAAGGATACCGGACAGCCGGTCAAGTACGTCCCGCCTTGCTTCGCCAAGGACATCGCCAAGACGTCGATCCCGATGAAGCGCGTCATCCGCAGCGGCGACAACGGGTGCCACTACTGGTGGATCGAGTGGGGCGGGGAGCTGGATACGGTGCACGACAACGAGCGCATCCGCGACGAGCTGTGGTCGGTCATATACGGCATCTGGGACTATATTAAAAACTCCGGAGCGTTCCCGGATGCGGCGAACATGACGCTGGAATGGGTCGGCTCGATGCCGGGCAAGCGGGAATACCGCCGCTTTGTCGGCGACTACGTGCTGAATCAGAACGACATTATCGCCCAGCGCGAATTCGAGGACCGCATTGCCTTCGGCGGCTGGTCGATCGATCTCCATCCGCCGCAAGGGATGTACTCGACCGAGAGCGGCTCCAAGCACTTGCACGCCGACGGCATTTACCACATTCCGTTCCGCTCGCTCTATTCGGTCAATGTCGACAACCTGATGTTCGCAGGCCGCGACATTAGCGCTTCTCACGTCGCCTTCGGCACGACTCGGGTCATGGCTACGTGCGCCGTCATTGGCGAAGCTGCGGGTACAGGAGCGGCTCTCGCCGTACAGCATAGCGCCACGCCACGCGAAATTGCCGAGCGCCGGCTGGAGGAGCTGCAGCAGACGCTGCTGCGCCAGGACGCCTCGATCATCGGACTGCGCAACCGGGACTCTTCCGACCTGGCGCGAACGGCGACCGCCTCGGCGTCCGGCACCTTGTGCTGGCTTGCCGTCGAGCAGGCCGCCAATCCGTTCCCGTTGAATGTCGACGTCGGTCTGCTGCTGCCTGCGGTACCGGAGCTGCAAAGACTGGAGCTGCTGGTCGACGCTGCATCCGATACGACGCTGGAAGTCGAAGTGTGGAGCACCGGCCGCGCCGAGAACTATGTGCCTCATCGGCTCGAGGTGCGCGGCAGTGCGCCGGTTGCGGCCGGCGAGCGGCAATGGATCGGCGTGGACGTCCCGTGGCGGCCGGCTGCGGATTCGGCTGCCCGCAACGCCTTCGTCGTCGTCAAAGCGAACGAATCGGTAACGCTGCACGTCTCGGGCCGGCCGCAAACCGGCGTGCTCAGCTTCGTGAAAGGAAAGCGGCCGCTCGTGTCGCAGTCGCTGGAGGACCACGACATCGAGCAGCCGGTCGTGCAATGGAGCATGCGCCAGCTCGTCCGACGGCCATTCTGCTTCCGGGCGCACCCGGAAACGGAGGCGTTCGCGCCCGGCAAAGCCGTGGACGGCTACGCCCGCCCGTACGGCGAGCCGCATCTGTGGGCATCGGAGCCGCTGGCGTCCGGCCAGGAGGCGTACCTCGAACTGTCGTGGGCGGACGGCCCCGTGCTTATTAGGGAAGTTCAGCTGATTTTCAACGACGACGTCAATGAAGATTTGATCAACCTGCATCATCACCGGACGCCGTTCGACATCATCCCCGAGCTCGTTCGCGATTATCGCATCGAGGCGGAAAGCGGCGGCGTCTGGCATACGCTATTGCGCGAGACGGACAACCGCAAGCGCAGGCGGGTGCACCGGCTGGAGCAGCAAGTACATGCCTCGAAGCTGCGTATCGTCGTGGAACGCACCAACGGCGGGGACTGCGCCGAGATCGTGCAAGTGCGGGTATATTGACCGGAAGCGGCGGCGGCCCAGAACGAAAATAACGTCCTGGGCCGCCTTACATTTTCTTCGGCATCGTCAATGAAAACAATATCTTGTCTGTAACGGCAAGTATTAAGGCCATGCTGTTTATATGGCCTCAAGCACTAGACAATACTCCATGATCCAGTTGTTTGATACTGCACATTCCTTACTTCGTCGGCATGTTCTTTGGTTTTTTTTTAAGCAACTCGTATTTCGATTAGTATTAGGGAGTATATTTACAAGGAAATGGGATATTTCGCATAGGGTAACTTCCCACACCTGGTAAGCAGTTTATACCAGAAAGTTCAGCTTAACGGGCCTATCGGCGAAAAATGCGCCTAAGTGTACCGCACGGCGGCCTTGTGGCCTCTCAAAGTATCGTTTAAACAACAAAAACACGGAGTTCGTACGCTAAGGAGAAAAGTCCAGTAAAATCGTTGAAGCCTCTTCCGATTGGGTTTTGGTGGAAGAGGCTTACATTCGCCGTTCATCCTGCGAGAAACTTAAACCAGAGTAGAACCGCCATCCACGATAACGATCTGACCGGTGGAATATTTCTCGCGCATGAAGTAGAGAAACGCCTCGGCACCGTCCTCCGGTTCGCCGACTCGCCCAACCGGCAACGCTTTCCCGGCATTTTCATACATCGCGTTCCGGTGTTCCTCAGGAATACCGTCCCACAGCTCGGTACGCATAAGGCCGAAGCAAACGGCGTTGACGCGAAGCGGACTCAGCTCGACGGCCAACGCCCTGGTGAGCGACTCGACAGCGCCGCATATGCTTGCTGCGACAGTAAACCCCTTCTGCGGACGAACTCCGGCAACGCCGGAAGTCAACGTGATTGAACCACCCGGTCTGATGTTTCGGCTACCGTATTTGGCGGCCATAAACGCTCCCCAGTATCGCACGTTAAACAATCGGCGCGCTGTATAGACGTCGGTGGCGTCGAGACTTTCGACCATCAATGGATCGCCGGCAGTAAAGACCAAGTGATCGAATTCCCCGATTTCGCTGAAAAAAATTGACGAACCTGTTCCTCATTCGTCAGATCAACTGCATACCCCTCGGTACCTTCGGGCAAACGCGAAACGGCACGGTCAGCTCTTTCTTTTTGACTGGACACGACGACCAGGGATGCCCCTTCCAGTTATTTGGGGTTAATTCCCCCTGGATTCAGCAGGCTATCCACATAGGCGCTCAGGATAGGAGAAGGCAGGAATTCCAAAAACATGGAGACAGATTTCCCTTTGCGGATATTTATTGGCCAAGCGTGTATTTTGTTAAAGTGTCGGCACTTCCCCTTAACCGCTCTTCCAAAATCAAGCGCAGCTCATCAGGAATCCGTTCAAACTCGACCCCTTTCCCCAAAAACAAAAGCCAATCCGCATAATACGCTAGCGCCTCAACATCGGTCACATCCAGTTGAACATTGAAAATCCCACTCGACTGGAACATCCCTGTAAAGGACAAAATAATCCCCGGCGGGTGCAAGCGCTTAAAGCGCTGAATCCCAGTCGTATCCAGCTTTACAACCAAATTGGACTCACGTGCACCAAGCCGTTTTTTGCTTAAAATCTCTTGCTCAGACCGCCTCATCTTCTGCTCAGAAATTGCCGAATCCCGCAGCATCTCAACCGGCAAATAACGAAACTCATCGGTATCAAGATCATAAACCTCGACCAGCCAACGAGCGTTTGAGTTTAAAATATGAATCAAAAAAACGTCCATCAACTGCGGCCAGCCAGGACTCGGCTCATACGTCAAGCGCAAGTGCTTATCCCGCGCGGCTAGCGAAATCAACTGGTTCAACTCCGCAGGCGCCGCATCATCGAGTTCCAAAAGATTCGGATTAGCAGGATTTGTATTTTCAAAAAGCAAAATATTATTCAGCTCGATCAGCTCGTCGTGCTGGGTTTGCGACGCGATGCCGATGAGTTTTTCAGTGATGGAGCGGCGATTTTGCAAATATGGCAGCTGCGAATTTTTCGAGGCAATAAAGCTGATAAATATCGCTTTAAGTTCTTCTGGCGTGAAACGGACGGCGGACAGATACTGATTTTGCAGGACATTGTAGCCACCCCCGCGCCCAAGCTCGGTCGTCAGCGGAAAACCCATCGCCTGAATCTCGTTAATGTCGCGGATCGCTGTCGCGCGAGAAATCTTGAACTCCCGCTGAATCTCTGCAATCGTAAAATGCGCGCGGTTATTGATGAAGCGCATGATCAGGTTCACTCGTTCTGTCTTTTTCATGATTTTATTGTATCAGAAATGTAGCATCAGTACTGATTTTGATTCTGTTTTTGCATTACTTTTTGATATCCGGGAAAAGGTATCGTTTTTTGATACATTTAGCGAATAGTATCAATCTTGTAAAAATAAATCCACTAAGGAGAGATCAAAATGTCTAACTACTCCATCCAAACAATCGCAGAAAACTACAAAATGACTGCTTTCGGTGTTTCACTTGAAGACTACAACGACTGGGCAGGTAATGCAGCAAAAACTGCAGCGAAAAAAGCTGAAATCACTGAAAACGGCAAGCTTGCCGAACTTCTCGCGCTCGCTGACGGGCAAGAATATCAAATTAACTACGTCCTCGACGGCAAGGCTTGGCGCGGCTTCGGCGTGATGGGTGCATACGACGTGGAAGGCGCGGTCGTCCTCGACTTCCTCGCTGGGGACTACCTCGTGGTGCCTGGCACAGGCACTGACAAAGACCGCCTTTCTGACGAAATAACAGGCAAAGTTTTCGGGGGCCTGCTACAAGAAATCACAGACTACAAATACGTTGGTCCTGGTAACTCAACCTTCGTCAAAGCAGCTGAAGACGGTACATTCTACGGCGAAATGTGGCTTCGTGCAAAAAAAGTAGCAGGCTAATCTCAGTCAAAGGAGCAACCCATGGCAAATTACACCGTTGAACACAAAAAATCATTTACATTGACCGCTTATGGTTTTTCAATTCAATCCAATTTCCAAGACGCGCCAGCTTTGCAAAAGGAAAAGGCAGAGTTTTGGAGAGGACTCAAAGCTGACGGGCGTTTTGATAAGCTCAAAGCGGCCGCAAAAGATGATCGCGAATGGTCAGTCAACGAGGTTTATCAAGGCAGACCGTGGAATTATTTCGCGGTAGAAGCTAGCAAATCGGTGGCTGACGCAACACGCATCATCGAGTTTCCAGAGAGCGAGTACATAGTGCTCGCAGGAACCGGCGACAAGGAAACTTTGTTTGATCAGTTGACTTACCGTGCTTTTGGCGAAGTCTTGTCACAAATCACGGACTATGCTTACATCGGCGGTCCAAATGCGACTTATCGCAAAGAAAACGGTGACGGCACTTTCTACGGCGAATTTTGGGTTCCTGTGGTTAAAAAATAGTAGGGTAAGACGGGGGATTACTCCCCCGGACTCGCCGTCGAACCTGATGTACGGATTTCCCGTGGATGTCGCCCGCAAACTACTTTTCGCCTTCACTTGTGGTAGGGTTCCCCGCGCTGTAACGGCAAATCTTAAGGCCATCCTTTGCGGGATGGCCTTTCCCTTACTAGCTATAACCGCAACACCCGCGCCTACACTTTCCCTTCCGCTGCCGCAACCTCGTGGGCTTTGCGCACCTCGCCCCAGAAATGATCCAGCTCGTGCTTCGCCACTTCGCGGATGTAGCCCAAATCTTCACCGAACAGCTCCGGCGTCCATGTGCGGCCGAAAGCGGCGTGCGTCACTTCGTCCGCCCAATCGTAATCCTGGAATTGAGCCATGAGCGGATGCTTCGCCTCGTCGCGGCAAAACTCGAACTCGCCGACCTTGCCCGGACGCTTCATCGCTCCTTCTTCGATGCCGATGGACAGCCATGCATACTGGGTGCCGGGCATTTTTTCGATGTTGACGTCGTAATCGGACGTGTATTGCGGCCGCGAATGCCAGTCGTACCCTTCCGCCTCGAGCGCAGCTTGACCGAACAGCGCATGGCGGATTTCGTCCCACAGATGCCGTGCCAAATCGCGGTAAAACGTCCACGGCATCCCTTTCTGCAGCCAGATGACCGCCGCCAGCAGCTCCGCCGCCGTCATCTCCTCCTGCCGCACCCGCATCATGCTTACGAGCCGTTCCCGCACCGGATCGTCAAACTTTATCCCCATGCTGGAGCGGTACAGCGTCGTGCCCCCCATAGCGGGGTCGCGCTGCGACTGTTTGGGCAGTTGGTAAGTCGTGAACGAACGGACGCGCACGGGCAATTTTGCCGTCTTGGCGGCTTCTCCGCCAATGCCGCCGGCCGCATCGATACAGGACCGAAGCAGCGCGCAGAAAGAGGCTGCCCCTGTCTCATCCCATTTCCCCTCGCTGCGCAGCCGCTCGATAGCTTCTTTCCCCCATGCCAGCTGATCCTCAATATCGAGCAGCAGCTGCCGCATGAGCGGACCGTCGGCTGGTCGACGACTTGCTGCGTCCGGCTCATATGGCTCAGGTAAGCTTTGGCCAGCCCCGGTTTGATGACGGTATACACGCCCGCTAGCCATTCCGAATCGGAAGCGGCGTGCAGCAGCTCATCCATCAGCAGCGCGAGCGCGGGGTCGGGCTCCTGCCCGACGCTGGGCAGCGGCGACCGCAGCTGATGAATTCGCGTGCGCAGCTGATCGGCCGCTTCCGCATCTTCGTACAGATGCCGGCCGATCGCGACTTTGACGTCCCAATTGTGGCGGGAAGGAAGCTGGGCCGCGCCGGCGAACAGCAGCCGCTCGTGAATGTACCGGAAGCGCTGCAGCCGCTTGGCGTTCTCCTCCACCCCGAATGCGCCGATCCGGTGCGGATCCGAAATTCCTGCGTACGATATTGCCATCGTCATTCCTCCTAAGCTCGTCGATACTCCTATTTTCACGCAAGCTTAAATCGCTTACAATACAGACAGGAAGGAAAAGGGTGTAATTTTTTGATGTGGGGAGCGACGGTCATGGAGGGTGGGCTGCCTTGCTTGCACTTTTGCGGAGATTTCGTAGTTCGCCGGAACTGGAAGCTGAACGAGCGCATTTTGGAAGAGCATGAGCTCGTTTATTTTCCGATCGGAACGGGTACGGTGTACCGGTGTGAAGATCAAATTTATACATTGAACGAGCCATGCTGGATCGTGACCAGAGCGGGTACGAGGCATAGCTACGTGTTCAGGGTACGGTGTACCGGTGTGAAGATCAAATTTATACATTGAACGAGCCATGCTGGATCGTGACCAGAGCGGGTACGAGGCATAGCTACGTGTTCAGCGACAGCGCCGCCACCCGCCATCAATTTCTCCATTTCAGCGGCGGCGAAGCGTACGCGCCCACTTTGCTGCAGTCGCCCGGGGTGAACCGGATTCCGGTCCGCGACGGTGGATTTCATGCGGCCCTGATCAGGCATTTGCTGGAAACCGCCAATACCGGCAAAAACGACCGCCACTGCAGCGTCCTGCTATCCGCGCTGCTGAGCGAGCTAGAGCACGAGTGCAACCGGGGCCTGGGAGCCGCAGAGTCTTCGGCAAACGGCGGAGAACATACAACGGGCCGCCGGCGGCCCCGTTTACCCACTTATTGTCAGCAAAGCGTTATCGTATATCCGCACCCGTCTGGCCGAACCTCTTACCGTAGCGGAGGTGGCGATGCACTGCAAAATCTCGCACGAGCACTTGACGCGAATGTTCGTGCGCTCCGTCGGCGTCCCGCTGCGCCAAATCATCATTCAGCTGCGGCTGGAACGGGCCGCCTATTTGCTGCGCCACAGCACCCTTACCGTCAAGGAGATCGCCGCCCAATGCGGCTACACGGAAAACCATTATTTTTCCAAAGCGTTCGCCGCCAGCTTCGGCATGACCGCCATCGCCTACCGGAAAAAGTTCGCCGATCCGCTCGTGCAGCACGTCGTATACGACGGCACGGCCAACGAAAACTACCCGATCAACACCTACATCCACCTCAACCCTTTATACCGGTCGTAGAGATGCTATCCTTTAATACCCGTTAGCGTAACGCCTTCGATAATGTATCGCTGGCCGATAATATATACAATCAGTACGGGTACGATGGCGATGCTCGACGCCGCCATCAGCAGCGCCCAATCCGTCGTGTACTGGCCGCGGAACTGGTTCAGCATCATCGGCACCGTAAATTTGTCGATGGAATTCAAGAAAATGAGCGGCTTGAAAAAAGAGTTCCACATACCCAAAAAGGTAAATATCCCGAGCGCGGACAATGCCGGTTTGATGAGCGGCAAAATAATCCGGCTATAGATCGTCCAGCGGTTCGCTCCATCTACAATCGCCGCTTCTTCAAGCTCGTTAGGAATGCTTTTAATGAATTGTCTAAGCAGGAACACGCCAAACGCATTAATTAGCGATGACGGTACGATCAGCGGCAGATGGGTATCGTTCCATCCGAACCACTTCATCATCAAATAGAGCGGAATAATGGTTACTTGTTCCGGGACCATCATCGTCGCCAAAAACATGACGAAAATCGGTTCCCGCAAAGGAAACCTCACTTTTGCGAACGCATAAGCGGCCATGGAACATGTAATAAGCTGCGCTGCCACAACGATCACATTAATGTAAAAACTATTAAAGTACGCTCTGGAGAAAGGGAGAAAATTCCACGAATTTTTGTAGTTTGTCCATACGAACGGATGAGGGATCCATTTAGGCGGTATCAGGAAAATTTGGCTGATGTCCTTCAAGGAGCTTAAGAGCATCCAAATGAACGGCATCGTCATAATTAATGCGCCGCAAACGAGTATAGCGTGAAGCAATAAAGACTGAGGTCCGAACTTCGGCGATTTCTTTGCTGTCGTGCTCTCCATCCCGTTTCCTCCTTCACTCGATAATCATCCTTCGTAATGTACCCAGCGCCGGCCTACCCCCAATTGAATCACGGTCAGCAGTAAAATGATCAGGAACAGGAGTACCGCAGCTGCCGCGCTTCGGCCAAACGTAAAATCGACAAAGGCCCGCTGATAAATATGATAGACGATGGAATAGCTCGCCTTGGCCGGGCCTCCTCCGGTCAACACGAAGGATTGGTCGAACACTTGGAAGGAACCGATAATCGAAACAATCGTGGCAAAGAAAGTGGTCGGCGTCAGCAAAGGCAGCGTTACGTTGCGGAACTGCTGCCACTTGCTCGCTCCGTCAATCTGCGCGCTCGTAGTACGAAGCGGAAATCCCCTGCAAGCCGGCCAGGAACAAAATCATGTTCCCGCCGACTCCCCACCAAATGCTGAGGACCGCAATGGAAGGCATGACGATTCGGGTGTCCGTGAGCCATTTCGGTCCGTCAATCCCGAACCATTGCTTCAGATAAACGTTGATTAAGCCGAAATCGGAGTTAAAGATCCACAAAAACACGACTGAAACGGCGACGGAACTTGTGATGGAAGGCATGTAGTAGAATATCCGGTATATGAGCTTGCCCCGTACTTTATTTAAGCCAACGGCGACCAGGATCCCCAGTATGATCGATCCCGGCACGACAATGAGGTATATAGCGACGTATTTTTCAGAGCCATCAAAAAGTCAGGATCAGTGAACGTATAAGCAAAATTTTGAATACCGATGAACGTTTTCTTTCCGAATCCGTCCCACTTCATCGTAGAAAGCGCGAGCGACATGACGAGCGGAAAGAGCGCAAATACGAGCAAACCGGCCAGTTGGGGAAAAATGAACAAGTAGCCCCAAAACACATCCAACCGTCTTCTGTTCAACGTCATCACCTTCCTTCGCAAACATGAGATTTAAGAGGAAGGAAGGGTACCGTCTCCGGCATCCTTCCCCCTTTTGCAAATCGTTATTTTTGCGACTTGACGTCTTGAATTTTCTTGTTGGCCTGAGTGCCGAGATCCTTCAAGCCGTCCTCAAGCGTCCCGCCCTTCAGCCAGAGAGCTTCCAGCGAATCGGTAATGACTTTGCTCAGTCCCGGTACGCCCGCTTCTTTCGGCGTCAGCGCATAGCCGATGGCGCGAGCGTCAAGGAATGTTTTGGCGTGAGCCGGAAGGTTGCCTTCCAGTACGACCTGGTCTGCGCCTTTCGTTGACGGAACCGCGTTGCCGCCGCCCTGGAGACGGAAGATTTGGCCTTCTTTGCTGACGAACGCCTGGATGAACTCCCAAGCCGCCGCCTTGTTTTTCGTAGCCTTGTTCATCGAGATGTAAGCGGTCGGAATGCCGGCCGGCTCCATCTTCTTACCGGTGTTGGTCGGCCACGGGGCGATATCGAACTCAAGACTGGCGTTGGCTTTGAACACCGGCAAGTACCAGCGGCCCGCGCCTACGAAGCGACCTGGTTCGACATGAACATCGCGTCCGCGCCCTGGCCTTTCGGCAGCGTGCCTGCGAACGTGAAGTTCCCCGCCTTGACGTTGTCGTACACATATTTCCAAGCTTCTTTCGCTTTCGTGTCCGTATCGGCAATGAATTTGCCGGAATCGTCATAAATGTTCCCGGCATTGGAAGTAATCCAGCTATAATAATGGCCCCACCAGTTGTCAAGGACGTACCCGTATTTTTTTGCGCTGCGCAGTTTGGTCGTCATATCCTGGAATTTTTGCCAATTCCATTGGCCGTTCTCGGCCAGCGTCGCCGGATCTTCGGTGATGCCCGCCTCTTTCAGAACCTTCTTGTTATACCAGAGAACCATCGGGTTGCAATCTACGGTAATGCCGTAAATTTTACCGTCTTTCTTCGCTGCCCCCATAACCCCTCGAAGTAATCGTCCGCCGTAATTCCGTTGCCGGCTTTGAAGTAAGGAGTGAGCTCTTCGATGCTGCCGTTCTCGATGAACTTCACGATCGAACCGTCGCCGGCATAGAACACATCCGGCGCCGTTCCGCCGCTCAGTTGGGTGAGAATTTTCTGCTCGTACTCGCCGGGGATCGGAATGAGCTCGGCCTCAATATTCGGATGCTTCTGGTTGAAATCCTTGGTGAATTCCTGGAAGCGGGTGAGCTCGCCGGGATTTCCCCAAGTGGCCCATTTGATCTTCACTTTCTCGCCGCCGCTTTTATTGTTCGAAATATTCGCATTGGCCTGATCCTTCTTGTCGTTCGCAGCGGTACCCGAGGCGCTGGAGCTGTCGCCGCTGCCGCAAGCCGAAAGCAGCGGGACGATCATGAGCGAAGTCGTCAGTATTGCCGAAGCCAACTTCTTAACCTTCATCTTTCGATTCCCCCTAAACGGAGTTTTGGAAACGCTTTTATTTTACAAATAGCGGGGGGAATCTTAGAACCCACTTAATTCCAAAATAGTGGACTATGTTAAGAAACTTTGCTGGTGAAAATAACCGGTCTCAGTTTCGGAAAAATCTATCCATTTTTCCGAAAATACTCCTCCCTGTAGTCTGTGGGAGATATCTGCATGACCTTCTTGAACAGCTTGCTGAAGTATTTGACGTCGCTGAAACCGGACATTTCCGCCACTTCATAAACTTTGAGCGCAGAATCCTGAAGCAAGTCCTTCGAACGGTTGAGCCGCAGTTGTATCAAGTAATCGACAAAGTTTTGTCCCGTTACTTTTTTGAACACTTCGCTGAAATAATTTTTGCTCATGTTCACCGTTTTGGCGACATCGCGCAAAGATATGGCTTCAGCGTAATGCGCCTGGATATACTCAATCGCTTTGGCCACCACGCGCTGGTGGATCCGGTTTTCCCCGAAGCACGCTTCTGCTTGCTGGGCGTTCTTCTTCTCACACCACAATTCGGCGAATATGCCGAAGATCCACTCCTTCACTTCCTCGGCGGTTTCCAGCATATTGAGGGTGCATAACCTGTCTACCGGCTGAAAGGTGTCCGGACTCAGAACATGAAACAGATACAGGAGTTCTTGCGCCTGCCGCATCACCTCGCGGACCGTACTTTGCCCGTACATCCATTGACCCGTGATTTCTTGCAGGCAATCGTACGCCTTATGTCTAAAGCCGTCGCTCACGTATCTTTTGAGCGTGTCCTTCAACGTTTTGAAGTAGACGGCCGATTGCATCGTGCGAAGCTCCAGTACCGGAGAATAGTAGTAGATGGCTCCGAGTTCCTGAAAAAATCCCCGTTCGACAGCTTGAACCGCTTGCGTATAAGCTTCCGGCACATGAACGGGCTGCGACAGCGGCATACTGACCCCCAAAGTAAAGGAAACGCCGAGCTCCTGCAAGCCGTGCTTGAATTTCTCCAACAAAGAAATAAACTTGTTATTCTCGTCCAGCGGCAGCAGCAAAACGATCTGATCGAAAGCTCCGCGTACCGCCACTCCTTGCTTGAACATACGGTAAAAAATGTTCTGGGCTTCTTCCATGATGATTTCCATGTAAATCCCGTCTTTTTTCATCTGCTGTTTCGAATCCAGCGAGCAGACGACCACACGGCATACTTCCGAGAGCGTTACGATATTTTCGTCCGCTGCACTTTCGCCCGCCAGCCATTTCAGCAGCGTTCTTTCTTCGGACAAACGTTTGCTGCGGAACTCGAGTATCCCGTTTTTCTCCCGTTCCTCGATAACCTGGCGCGTAACCTTCTCCAGCGCCTGGCTCAGATTTTCATTTTCCAAAGTAGGCTTGAGCAAGTAATCGGACGCCCCGAGGCGGATTCCTTCCCGCGCGAATTCAAAATCGTTATAGCTGCTCAGCAGTATGATTTTCGTTTGGGGAGAAACTTTTCTGGTCCAGCGGGTAAGCTCAAGACCGTCCATAACCGGCATGGAAATGTCCGTAATCAGGATGTCAACCTCCTGATCCTCAATCCAGCGCAGTGCCTTTTGGCCGTTAGACGCCTCCCCCACGATCTTGAAGCCGCTCGAGTCCCAATCGAAAAAATGGCGGAGTCCCGTACGGGCCATCGCCTCGTCATCAACTAACAACACTTTGAACATGGCTGAATTCCTCCCCATTCTGTTGTTTGCCGAAAACGAGCCTGACGGTCGTTCCTTTCCCGGAAGTACATTGGACCGTGACGCCGGCGTCCTTTCCATAGTACAATTTCAACGTTTGGTCTACGTGGGATAATCCGATTCTCGTCATCCCTCGCGTTCGGGATTCGTTCTCCTTCATCTTCATCAGCTCGGGCAGCTTCTCCTTCGGGATGCCGATGCCGTCGTCATGGATGTAAACGACGATATTGAAGCCATCCTCCATAATGCTGATATCGATATTCCCCGGCTCCTCTTTGGGCGCGATTCCGTGAAAGATGGAATTTTCCACGATGGGCTGCAGAAGCATTCTGGGAATCATAATCTGCTTCAAGTGCTCGGGACAATGGATTTTCATCGACAGCTGGTTGCTGTAACGATATTGCTGAATGACCATGTACTTTTCCAGCAGTTCGATCTCTTCCCCAAGGGGGACGAATAAGCCTTTCCTTTCGATGCTGGATTCGAGCAAATAAACAAGGTTGGTTACCGCGTTGGCGACATCGTGCGTCTTTCCGAGCTTCGCCATCCAGCGTATGGAATTCAGCGTATTGTAAAGAAAATGCGGATTGATTTGATAGCGCAAAGCGCGTATTTCCGCCTTCTTCTTCTCGGCTTCCTTCTCAGCTACACGATTGATCAACGCCTGAATCTTTTCGTTCATCTTGTTGAAGCTTAGTCCCAGCTGACCCAGTTCGTTTTTCCCGGTCATCCGGCTGCGCGCGCTAAGATCGCCGCTTTCGCTGCGTTTCATCAGCTTGCACAAGTGAATCAACGGCAGGCTGATTTTCCTCGAAATAAAAAAACCTACGATAAGCGCCCAAAATATCGATACGATCGCGATGGTGATCGTCATACTTCGAATTTGCTGCGACTCGCCGATGAGTTCCTGAACCGGAACTATGCCGTTCACGCGCCAACCGTTTTCCAGGACGGAAGGGATCTCGAGATAGCTGTTTTCCCGGTAAGTGAATTTATCTATTTGATCGTATAACGGAAAATCGGAAGCAACGCCGTTAAAAATATTATTCGGATGGTACACGTACTTATGGCTCGCGTCTGCGATATATGCAAACCCCTTTTGGGCAAATCTGACCGCATTGACCTCTTTCGCTAATATGCTGCCGCGGATTTCGATAAAGATGACGCCGATCACACGGCCGGTTTCCACATTGCGCAATGTGCGTCCCATAGCGAACACAGGGATCCCCATATCGGTCTCGCTGATATAAGATTTATTGGACACCCCGAACCAAACCGGGCGCCCGTCACCCTCCAGGATGGATTTGTACCAACCGGTTTGCCAATGGTCGATACGATCAATGGTCGAATCGAATACGGAATATTTCTTTTTATCGTCAAAAACGTAAATATGCAGCAGCTCGGGAGAGTTGGTCATCATGGATGAAATGAGCCTGAGCGCTTCGGTTCGCTGCTTCTCCTTGTCATATTCCGTATCGAGGGAGTCGGGCTCGATCGCTTTTTGAATCGCTTGGCTGTACATCAGGATCATGGAAATATCCTCGTACTTTTTGGTAATGAAATGGATCTTATCGCTCAATTGGTTAATCGTCTGCTGTGCGACGGCGCTCACTTGTTTTTCAACGATGGAGGTTGATTTTTTATACGATAAATATCCCCCTACCGCTATAGGGACGAGCATGCTGACGAAAAAAATGAGAAACAGCTGAGTGGAGATCGAATGTAAGCGCTTTAAAAAAAGTTTGGCCACATGCATCTTTTCTCCCTCCCAAGCAATATCAAGTGGAAAGAAGCGTAAACCCTATCGTTCGACCTTCGACCAGGCTTTCATTTGATGCCCGAGGCATAGTTAAATCCCGACCGCAACGGAACTATTACCGTTACGTAGTATGTGATTGAATTTTAAGTGATTTTGGTAACGTTTTCAATGGATATAATTGATACTATTGGTGTACTTTTTTGATATTTGTGATGATCGTCATTTGGACTCAACAGTTCGGAACGAAAACGGCAAAATGCCGACATCTTTCGCGGCGGAAAGACATCGGCATTTTGTTTGTCTTCGGCTGACGCCGCAACGTTAAACCTACTGTTATAGCGCGACCGGCACGTAGATGCCGGTTTCGGAGCCGGAGTCCTCTGCGCCGGTGTAACTTTCGAAATCGCAGCTGGCGAGGGGAGGCATACGATTGCCAGCCTGTTTTCGCCTCCTTGCTGTCCGTGCCTCATCCTGCTGCCGGTTCCATGCCGAGGAACGCATCCAGCCGCGCCTTCTGCAGCAAATGGTGGCGGTAATGCATCTCGACGAGCAGGAACCATTCCACCGCGTTCAGCCCGCCGAGGCGAGGATGCGGCCGCGTGCGTTCCGGCGGAATGTGCGCCAGCGCAGGCTCCAGCTCGCGCATCCGCGCCAGCACCTGCCGCAGTCCTTGTGCCAGCTCGTCCTTGCTCTCCGGCTGCGGCGGCGTATATTGCGGCGATGGCGGGACGCGAACCGGCTCCGGCGGAAAGCTGCCCATAGCGAACAGAGCAGCTCCTTGCTCCGTCTTTCCCGCGGCGGTTGCAGCAGTCGCGCCCGGCGCGCTGCTTGCCGCAACTGCGGCTTCCCGGGTGCCGGGTACGCCGGATACGGGCGCTCCGCTGTCCAGTCCCTCCTTACGGCAAGCGTCCACGTTCGCCAGTTGCATAAACAAGCTCGACCGGATCAAGTGCATGTACATTTGGCCAAGCGACCATTCCTCTTCTCCCGGCTTGCGTGTCAACTGCTCCAGATCGTACCGCTCCAGCTCGCGCTCGTAATGCGCCACCGTTTGCTCAAATTTGCTCAGCACCGTTTTCGTATCCGTCATGTCGGATTCAGCTCCTTTTGGCTCTTCGTTATCGGAATCTGAACCCAGTATAACGAACCGCTCCTGACAGCAGTATGTCAGTAGCTTTTCAGACCTTTCAGCCATTCTTGCCGCACCCGCTCGCGCAGCTCCTCCGGTTCCAGCACGACAGCGCCGGCTCCCCAGCCGAGCACCCAGCCGAGCACCTCGAACGGATGCCGCACCTTGAGCGTCAGCAGCAGCCCTTCGGGCGTCCGCTCCGACGCTTCCGTGTAGTAATAGTTTTTCTCCAGCGCCCGATCGGCGAGCTCCGGCGCTATACGCACGCGCACCGTGACAGTCCGGTCGTTCGCCGGTTTGTATGCGTGCAAGTCAAAATGCTCCGGACGCCGAAACCGCTCGTCCAGCACCTCGACATCGCTCATCCGGCTCAGGCGGAAGTGGCGCATGCCTTGGCGCAAATGGCAGAAGGCGACGAGCATCCAGACGCCTTCTGTGAGCACGAGACCGTACGGGTCAGCCTCGCGCACGCTGCGCCGGTTGCCGTCCGGCTCCGGCACCTTTTTGTCGTAGCGGAAGCGTACCTTCCGTTCGTCAAGTATGGCGCGGCGCAGCGCCACAAGCACCTCCTCCTCGCCGGCGCCGGGCCTACCCGCGGCGAGCAGCTTCACGCCGGAGCGCACCCGCGCCACGTTCAGGCGCACCGGCCCCGGCAAAATCGCCTCCAGCTTCCCACGCGCCCTTTGCGCCTCGGCACGGTAGCCGGCATCGAACTGCCGTTCGATAAAGTCAAGACCGAGCAGCAGCGCCGTCGCCTCCTCCGCCGTGAAGCTGACGGGCGGCAAAAAATAGCCCTCCATCAGCGAATACCCTTGGCCCGGCGCGCCCACCACCGGCACCCCCGCTTCGCTGAGCGCCTGCATATCGCGGTAAATCGTCCGCACGCTCGTCTCGAACGTCGCCGCCAAATCCTCGGCGCGCCGCTCGCCGAAGCGCTGCAGCTCCAATATGATCGCCATCTGGCGGTCGGTTTTGTTCATGGCAGGCTCCCCTCTAAGTGCCGCTATTTATTGTAGATTATACAAGGGCCTTATTGGGGAGCAAAACTGCAACTTGCGGCCCGGCCTTCCCCAAAGCATGTGGATTTGCTCAACCTTCAGCGCCGTCTGAACAAATGCTCTGTTCCCGTACTCCGATTTCCACCTCTGCCTCCTCTCGGCGTTGCTACTTCGGGAACAACGAACAGGAGGTTCTAGGCCGAGGCGTCCATCCATAACGGAACGCTGTTCCGCTATTCGCGAAAAGAAACGGGAATCCGGCATCATAGCGGATTCCCGTTCCGTTATTTTGAAGCAATCGTTGGTTATGACAGGCGTTCCGGTGCTTTTTCTGGAAAATAACGGAACGAAATTCCGTTATTTTGGGGAAATAACGGGAAATACCGGGCATAGCGGAACGGCGTTCCGTTATGTCGATGTTGCGGGTGTAGCGGCGGTGAATGTTGCGCGGTCCCCTGCACCAAACTTCCATTCCACCGCGACGCGGAAGCTCCGATCTGGCCTCACAAGCAGGCCCGCATATCCGCATACCCTTCCGCCATCCGTTACAGAACTCGATGCGGCGCACCGTCCTGTCCCTTGACACCGACGCACCGTTCCGTTACAGCTCCCGACTCCGGTACAACCAACCCCTCTTACCCCTTAATCCCGGTAAAGCTCAGCCCGCGCACAATCTGCTTCTCGAAAACAGAAACACAATAATAACGGGCAGCGACGAAATCGAATTGATCGCCATCGGCCTCACGTAATCTTTTGTATATTGCGACAGCAAGGTCGGTATGCCCATCGGCAGCGTGAACAACTCTTCCGAGGTGATGGAAATGAACGGCCACAGGAAGTTGTTCCACTGCCCGATGAACGTCAGGATCGCAATCGAGGCGATCGCCGGTTTGGCCAGCGGCAGCACGATGCTGTAGTAAATTTTGAACAGCCCGCCGCCGTCCATCTCGGCGCTTTCGATCAGTTCGTTCGGCACTGAATCGAAGAAGCTTTTCAGCACGACGACGGCGAACGGCGACGCGATGGCCGGCAAAATAAGCCCCTGATACGAGTCAAGCATCCCAAGCTCTTTCACGACCTGGTACAGCGGAATAATCATCGCTTCGCCCGGAATCATGAGCCCCGCCAAAATGAACACGAACACGAAGCCCCGCAGCCGGAAGCGGATTTTGGACAGCGCGAACGCGCTCATCGACGTGAACAGAACGACCAGCACCGTAACGGCGCATGCGACGACGAAGCTGTTGAACATCCAGCGCAGCAGCGACGTTTCCCGGAACACGTAAAAATACGTATCCAGCGTGTAAGGAGGTTTATACCAGTCGAGCACGCCTTTAATTTTCATCGCCTCGTCCTTGACGGAAACGACCAGCATCCAGGACAGCGGCAGCAGGAAGAACAACGCCAGCAGCAGCGAAACGACGGTTCGCACGATCCGCATGTTACATCACCGCTCCTTTTCGGGAATTGACGCGCAGCTGCAACAGGGAGATGAGCATCAGGATGACGAACAGCGAATAGGAAAGCGCGGCCGCGTACCCCATATGGTTGTTCTTGATGCCTTCTTCGTAAATATATTGAATGATCGGCCTGGTGTCCGTACCCGGACCGCCACGGGTGATGATGTAAATTTGCAGAAACACTTTGTACGAAGCGATGATTTGCAGCAGCAAAATCGTCTTTGTGATCGGCCCGAGCAGGGGCAGCGTAATCCGGAAAAACATCTGTCCGTCCGTTGCCCCGTCCAGCCGCGCCGCTTCGTAAATGTCCTCGGGAATGTCCTGCATCGCCGACAAGTAGAGAATCATGTTCACGCCGACGGTCCACCAGAGCGTAATGCCGGCAATGGCGATCCAGGCGAGCGGCGCCTCGGTTAGCCAGAACAGTTCCTTGTCGGGATTCAAAAGACCGAGCATCTTCAGAAAATTATTCGTAAACCCGGTATACGGCTGGATCATGTACATCCCGACATAAGCGACGACGGACACGGACAGCACGCTCGGGAGAAAGAAGACGCTGCGGTAAAACCGCTGCAATCTCGACTTCCGGTTGCAGATGACCGCGAGAACGAGGGCCAGAACGAGCATCGTCGGCGTCGTCAAAATGACGAAGTAGGTGGAGTTCCATAACGATTTCCAGAACCCCGGGTCTTGCGCCATATGTTTGTAGTTGTCCAGGCCGACGAACTTCATTTTGCGGATGAGCGTCCAATCGTACAGGCTCATCTGCAGCCCTTTGAACATCGGGAATATCGTAAACACGACATATAAGAGCAAGAACGGCAGCAGGAACAGGAACGCCTTCACATCGAGCCGCAATTGCTTCGCCTTCATCTTGCAAGCACCTCTTCCCTTAAACGTAACAAGCTTGAAGCGGCGATATCTTCAAGCTTGTTAAGCGTTGATAATGAAGCTCAGTTGGCAATCCGGACTAACTACGCTGGCCGGCCAATTATTTGGCGAGCAGCGATTTCACTTCGTTGTCGATTTTCTTCAGCGCGTCTTCGGCAGGCGTTTTGTTCAGCCAAATTTCGTCCAGGTATTTTTTGAGGATATCGTTTTTCGGCCACGTTTTGTCCGACTGCTTCGGGAAGACGACGTCCTTCGCCACGCTTACATAGTCGCTGCGGTATTTCATGTTTTTAAATTCGGCAGAATCGACCACCTTGGTGCTGGCCGGAATATGGCCCGCCTTCGCCCAAATTTGCCCGTTCTCGGTGGCGAATTTGGCGAACGCCAGCGCCGCTTGCCGCTTCTTCGCATCGTTGTCCTTCGTTACCGGCAGGATGATCGTGTGCGAGTCGCCCCACGTTTTCGTATTGCCGAACAGGTTCGGAATCGGCATTGCGCCGAAGTCGAAGTCTTTCGTCGCTTCCCAAGTGCCCGTCGCCCATACGCCGGTCATCATGACGGCAGCCTGGCCGCTTTGGAACGACTTATAGAAATCGGGATCGTTCGGCTTGATCACTTTGCTGTCGTAATACAAGCTTTTCACGAAGTTGGCGGCTTTCACGGCTTTGTCCATGTCCATCGCGGTAGACTTGCCGTCGTCGGAAATGATATCGTTGCCGCCCAGTTGGGAATACGCCGCCCACCACAGCCGGTACGGGTCGTCGCCGTTATTGGACAACGCCATCGGCGAGACGCCTTTCGGCAGCTTATCTTTAATGCCGCTAAGGAACTTCACGAAGCCGTCCGCTCCCGGTTCGATCTTCGGCTTGCCGTCGGCGCCGAGAGCGCCTGCGTCCTGCAGCAGCTTTTTGTTGTAGTACATAATGAACGGGTGCGTATCGAGCGGAACCGCATAGTGCTTGCCGCCGCTAATCGTCGCATTCAAAATGTTTTGGTTATAGTCGCCCCAATTGAGATTGGCCGCTTTCGCCACGTCGTCGATTTCGCTGACGACCCCTTGTTTGATCAGCTCCGGCAGTTTCGACACGTGCGAAATGCCGATATCGGGGCCTTTGCCAGCGGACACGCCGGTTACGAGCTTGGTGTAATATTCGCCCCATTCCAATTTGACGTTCTTGACGGTGATGTCGGACTGCGATTTGTTAAAGGCGTCGATAATCGCGTCCATATTGTCGCCGTCCCCGCCGCTGAACAAAGTCCAATACGTTAATTCGACCTTCTTGCCGCCGGTATTCGCAGCCGGTTTCGCGGCGTCGCCCGAGGACGGAGACGGAGACGGAGAACCGCCGCATCCGGACTTTTGCCGCCGGAACAGCCGGCCAACACCGACAGAAGCAATGAAGCGCTTACAAGTGATACACCCAGTTTTTTCACGACGAACACTCCCTTTTCGATGTGTGCTGTTGCGATAACAAGCAACACTATACTAAGGGCAGCCCGTTTCAGCCATGGCGTATCTTTTGGTCGGCATGGACCATTTTTCAGCTTTTGCGGCTATGCATCGCCCAGGTCGCGGAATTGCTTCGGCGTCAGCCCGGTCGCGGCTTTAAACACCCGGTTGAAGTGGCGAATATTTTCGAAGCCGCACGAATCGGCGATCGAGACGATTTTCTCGTCCGTGTAGATGAGCCGCTTTTTGGCTTCCTCGATGCGTTTCTCGGTAACGTAACCGATGAACGATTTGCCGGTGCGCGCCTTAAACAGCGTGCTTAAATAAGTTGGGGACAAGTACACCTTCTCCGCTGCTTTGCTGAGCGTTATTGGCTCCGCATAGTGCTCGTTAACGTATTGCAGCACGGCTTCGATCGGGCCGGGTGCGGCAGCGGTCTTTTTCAAACCGATCGTCCGGTTAAGAGCTTCGACAAGGTGCTGGAAATATGCAATCAGCTCGTTTCTGGACGTGATGGAGCATACTTCGTTCACCAAATCCTTGATCTCTTTTCCTCGCAGCAATTCGTGCGCAGCGTCCCGCTCCACGGCCAGCTCATAGATGTGCAGCAGCAGCTTGCAAGCCTGCTCCCGAACGTATTCCGGGTCGCGGGCACGATCGCACAAACGCCCCACCATCATGCCGACAACTTGCCGCAATCGTTCCGCTTTGCCTTCGCGCAGCGTATCTTCGAGAAGCCCCCAATCAGCCGAGTCGGACTCTTGGTCGGCGTGCGCTTGCTTGGCGGCGCCCCGGTACAAATACGCTTTGTCTCCGCCGGAAATGAGGCGCGTGAACAAGGCCGTCTCCGCCTCTTTGTACGACTCGGGCACGGATTCGAGACCGGAAGCCTCACCGCCGACGCCGATCGTCACCGTCATGCGGGAAAAAGCCCGTATTCGCGCGCACATCGCCTGGGCGAGCCGCAATATCCGGTCCCGTACATGGTGCTCGTGCTCATGATTGATAAGGGCTACGACTTTCGCATCCGCAACGGCGAAGACGAATCCGTGCATCTCCTCGTCGATCGTTTCCTGCATGAATTGGCACATATGAAGACCGAAGAGCGAAGGATCGGAGCGCGCATAGCGCTCGTCGTCGACGGAATCGCGATCAAGCTGGGCGACGCAGCACGTGAAGCTGGAATGCGGGAACAGCACCCCGACATGATGGAGAAGCTCGAGCTCCTCCGGCTTGACGGTTCCAAGCACGAGCCCGGTCAAAATATGCTGCCGCAGCTGCGCCCGCGTCTGCCGGTCTTCCTCTTTCTCCCGGTTCGCGATAAGCTGTTTTCCTTGGTCGGCAAGCCATTCCTCCTTCAGCTTCCACAGCGTTCGGTACAGCTCTTCGCGTTCCAGCGGCTTCATCAAATAGTCTTTGGCGCCCAATTTGAGCGACTGGCGGGCGTACTCGAAATCGCTGAAGCCGCTCATCACGATGCAGCGGACGAGCGGGTACCTCTCCTTCAGCACATATTGAAACTGGATGCCGTCCATCCGCGGCATGCGAATATCCGTAATGATAAAATCCGGGCGGTGAAATTCCACTTTCTCGATCGCTTCCAGGCCGTCTCTCGCCTCATCCACGACGATCCAGTCGGAATTCATCTCCGCAATCATATGCCTGACCCCTTTGCGGAAAATCGTCTCGTCGTCTACGATCAGAAGCTTCGGCATCGGCAAAACCTCCCAGATAGGGTTATCCTCACATCGAAGTTGCCAAAGGCAGTGTCAGCACGACCTTCGTACCGGCGAACGGCTTGCTGTCAACGGCAACGCCATATTGATGTCCGTACCGCAAAGCGATGCGCCGGTGCACATTGACGAGGCCGTGACCGCCAATGTCGTCCGAGAGCGGAGCCAGCCGAAGATTGCTGCGCAGCTCCTGCAAATCGGCCTCCGGCACTCCCCTCCCGTCGTCCTCAACGGTAATGACAAGCCTGCCCTCTTCCCGGGCTGCCGACAAAATGACGGTACCCCGCCCCCGACCTTTCTCGATGCCGTGAATAATGCTGTTCTCCACAATCGGCTGCAGCATGAGACGAATCACCGGCTGCTCCAGCAAGCTCTCCTCCTGCACGCGAACGTCGAAGCCAAGCCGCTCCTCGAAACGGATTTGCTGGATGACCATATAGCCGCGCACATGCTGCAGCTCCTCCGCGAGAGTCACTTCGCTACGGCTGTTCGTAATACTGTAGCGAAGCAGGCGGCTGAGGTTATTCGTCATGCGCACCACTTCGCGGTTGCCCTGGAGCTCGGCATACATGCTGATCGTCCCTAACGTGTTATACAGAAAATGCGGATTGATCTGGCTTTGCAAAGCGGCCATTTGCGCGTGTTTTTCGCGGATTTCGGTTTCGTACAGCCGGTAGCCGAGGTCGCTCAGCTTGGACACCATTACGTTGAAGGATTGGCTTAATTGCCCCACTTCGTCTCTGCTCGAAATCGGAATCGAAACGTCAAGATCGCCGCGCTCCACCTTCTTCATCATGTTGCGCAGCTGGCTGATCGGACGCGTGATGCGCACGGACAGCAGCGTCATCAGAAGCCCGGCGAGTCCGCAGCTGGCAACGGCGATGGCCACAAAATAATTGCGGACGGCGACCGTATCGCGCGTCAGCACGGACACCGGCACCGTCTCGATCGTCGTCCAGCCGGTCAGCGGCGATGTGTGATAGGTGAGCAGCTCTTTCTGCCCGTTCCGGTCGACGATAACGGTGCCCGTTCCCCGGTACGACGATTCGTCCAGCTCGAACGTATCGTGGTTTTTATATACCAACTGGTTGTCGCTGTCGAATATCGCCACATTCTCGTTGTTGTTCATCGACAGCTGGTTGATTTTATTGCGTATCGCGCGCACTTCGACATCCAGCTGGAAATAGCCGAGGTCTTCGCCGGTGTCGATGCTGCGGATCTTTCTCACGATCGAGAACACCTGATAGCCGGACGCCCGGCTTGACTTCACCTCGTGGGAACCGAGAAATATGCCTTTCCCCGTCGCGGACGCCTTGCCGTACCAAGGCTCCTCCTTATAGCTCGTGCCGGCGGTGTCGGGCACGCCGTCTGGACGATGCACGTAGGAAACTCCGGATATGCCGTACAAATACATGCCGATCACATCGACCCGGCCGTTCGTGAACACCCGCTTCGACAAGTCCTCGAGCGCCACTCTTTCGTCCCAGGTCCAAGGAGTGCCGGGCTTTTTTCCCGAGGCGAGATAGTCCATGATGTCGGGAGACTGATAGGGCAGCAGCGACAGCAAATTCAGCTCGTTCATGAACGTATCGATGTTCGTGGTCAGCTCGCGGACGAAATCCGCCTGATACTTCCCTACGTTGCGCTGTATGGACGACGAATAGCTGGCATACGTTAAATAGCCCGTTATGGCGAGCGGCAAAGCGATCAGGACGAAGCTGACCATCGTAAACTTGAACACCAGCGGCCGATTCCGGAACCATTGCCAAGTGCGGCCTATCCGTTGCGCCATCATTTGCCTACCTTCTCGTTAATCATGTTGTCCGCGCGCTGCAGCAGCTCCTGCGGCGTAATTTGGCCAAGCAGCATCCGTTCGAACTCCTTGACCATCCAATCGTTGATTTCCCCCTGCTTCGGCTGGCTCGGAAAATATTTCACATGCTCCGCAGCGGCGGCATACTCGGAGCGAAAGTTTAAAGCGCGGTACGCCTCGGAAGATAATGCCGTATACGACGCCGGGACGTGGCCGGCCTTCGCCCACATATCCCCGTGCTGTGCGGCCCAATATGCGAATTTTACGGAGGCGACCCGCTTCTTCATGTCGACCTGCTCTTGCTTCGGAAAAGCGAACGTGTGCGAATCGCCCCAGGATGCAGGCCTGTCGTAAATTTGCGGTAGCTCGGTGACGCCGAAATCGAGGCCGGGCGTATGCTCGATGCCCCCGGTCCCCATACCCCCTGGATCAACGTCGCCGCCTGGCCTTCGACGAACAATTTCTGCGCATCGGAAATATTCGGCGGGATCAGCTGGCTGCTATATAGCGAATAGACGAAATTCATCGCCTTCAAAGCGGTGTCATTATTGATCGCCGACGCATGCCCGTCGTCCGTGTACATGACGCCTCCCTTGTCCGCAATCTGGTTGTAGAGCGACCACCATAGCCAATAAGGATCAAGGCGCATGCTTGGCATGGAGAGCGGGGCGATGCCGGATGGTAAGCGCTTACGAATCGTCTCCAGGAAACGAATAAAGCCGTCAGGCCCCGGCTCGATGGCAGGACGGTCGGCCGCGTCCAGCAGCCCTGCTTGACGCAGCAGCGTTTTGTTATAGAAGAATACGATCAAATGGGTGTCGAGCGGAATCGAATAATGCTTGCCGCCCGCCACCGTGCTGCTCAACACGTGCGGGTTCACATCTTCCCAGCGGACCCCTGCGGCCTGCGCCACATCGTCAATCGGGTCGATAAAGCCGTTGCGGACGTATTGGGCATACCTCGAGGCGTGAATGATCGCGACATCCGGCGCCTCCTCGGTGACGATGGCCGTCGGCAGCTTCGTGTAATATTCTTCGGACTTGTTGTTGACGAGATCGACCGTAATGCCGTCCGTGTTCTCCTTGTTGTAAGCGGCAACCAGATCGTGCATGAAAATGCCGTCGCCGCCGCTTAGCGGCGTCCACAGCGTGAGCCTGACCCCGTCGCCATTCCCCTCAGGCTTCGGCAGCTGCAGGCTCGGATTGTAAAAATCGCAGCCGGGGACGATGACGAGAACGGCCCCCAGCAAAATACGGATGCATGCCCGCCTTACGCTTGTCGGCAATGGGATCTCCCTCGCAGTCAGTAAACTCTTTGTTGTCACCAACATATACCACAATGCAGGCGCATGGAACATGACGATTCCTTCGCTGTTATGGACATTTTTTTGGCATGCGGCGCGTCCATGCAGGGCATGGGCTTGGCCCGCTTTCCTATATTGTAGCACACAATTTATGCATGGAAATAAGCGCCATGGCGAATCCTAATCGCAATGCAGCACTCCCCACGCAGAAGGAGCGATGGCCATGAACAGCACGATGCAATTTCTGGCGCAACACTGGCGGTCCGTTATTCTCGTCGTCGGCGCGGTCGGCGCTATTTATATCGTTTATAAGAACCGGAAGAAGTACATTCCCGAGGAAGACCGGCAGCCTTGACCGCGAGCGGCAAAATGGCTCTCCGAGCGCGCACGGCGCCTATCGGAGAGCCATTTTTCCCGTTATTGCAAATCTTTGCTCAGCTTGACGACTTCTTCCCAGCCTTGCTGCGGCGTCATTTTGTCGAACATGATTTGCTGCGTAATGTTGTCGTACTCCTTGTTCGTCGCGAACTTCGCCCAGCCGCCCTTGATGCCCGGACCCGGGTCGAACGCTTTGCCGCCGCCTTGGGCGGTCTGATTGATCAGATCGATCCCGGCTTTGTCGATGGCGCTGAACTTCGGCTGCAAGTAGTCGACGATTTTCTTCGACACCGGAACGCCGCGCGACGTGCCGAGAATGTCGGCCGCTTCCTGGTCGTTGATGAACCAGTCGACGAATTTCATCGCTTCTTCTTTCGCTTTGCTGTCCGGATTGACGCTCCAGTACATCGACGCCTTCAGCCAGCCGCCCGCTTCGACGCCTCTCATCAGCGGCGCCAGCGCGAAGCTGCCGGGCTTGAGCGAGTCGAAGCCGGCGAATTCCGCGGCATGCGACGGCTTGATCATGACCTTCTCCTGGCCGAGCAAATCGAGCTTCGCATCGAACCCTTTGTCCGACATCGTCACGTCCGGCGGGGCCACGAAGCCGCCCTTGCGCAGCTCCTGCATTCTCGTCATGAACTCGATCCACGTATCTTTGTCGTAATTGAACTTGCCGTCCTGCGTGCGCGGGTACCCTTTGCCCTTGCTGAGCTGGTACGACGTATACATGCCGTAGTCCGGCGTCAAGTCCTTGATCAAATATTGATCTTTCGCCAGCTTCGGCTTGATGTCTTTCGCGAGCTGGAACAGTTCGTCCCACGTTTTCGGCGGCTGCACGCCGAGCTTGTCGAACACGACCTTGTTGTAGACGATGCCGAGCGCGTTGTTGCCGAGCGGCACCGCGTATATTTTGCCTTTGTAGGTGCCGGTATCGAGCAGCGCTTTATCGACATCCTTCGTATTCACGGAGGACAGGTCGGCCAGACGGTTCGAGCTGGCCCAGTCGTTGAACCAGGCCGCGTCCATCTGGAAAATGTCCGGCGTATTTTTGGCCGCGGCTTGTGTCGACAGCTTGTCGAGGTAGCCGTCGAAGCCTTGGAATTCCGGTTCGAACGTCACGTTCGGATGTTTTTTCGTATACAGGTCAAGCGCTTTGAGCGTGGCGTCGTGGCGGCTTTGCGGGCCCACCACAAGATGCGCAGCTTGACCGGCGTCTGGCCGCTCGCCGCCGCTGCCGGCGCATCTTTCCCGGCCGGCGCCGCCGGAGCGCTCTGCTCCTCTTTCTTGACGCCGCAAGCGGTCAGTGCCCCCGTCAGCATCATTCCCGCAAGCAGCATCGCGATAGGCTTCTTGTTCATGCTGTTCAAGTCCCCTTTCGTTTCCTGTCGTTTGGCATCTTCATCGTACCCGTTTCGGTTCGGAGCGCCTAGGAGACGGATGTACAAATTGTTTCAATTTTTTACGAATTCGGTCGGACTGCGGCCGGTATGCTTTTTGAACAGCGTCGTGAAGTACGGAACGTTTTTGTAGCCGACTTTTTCGGCGATTTCGTACACCATGAGCTTGCCTTCGGCAAGCATGCTTCTCGCTTTCTCCATGCGCACCTTCGTGACGTAGTCGTTGAACGTCTCGCCCGCCAAGTCGCGGAAAATGTTGCTCAAATAGCTGCGGGAAATGTACACTTGCTCCGCCAGATCGGCGAGTCGCAGGTCCTCGGCGTAATGCTCGTGAACGTAGCGCACCATGTAATCGACGGCCTGCCTGTGCCGCAGATTGTCGCCGCGGCTGAATTTGGCGCAGACGGCTTCGATTTTGGCCAGCGCCCACTCCCGGAACTGCGCGGGCAGCAGCAGCTCCGCCAGCTCCCGTTCGACGCTTTCGGCCGGGAACGCCTCCTCCAGCCCGCGGCCGGTTTCGTGCAGCGTATATTTGCATATCGTCCACACTTCCCGGGCAACCCGCTGCAGCTCGGCCGCGGTCAGCTCCGGCCAGTCGCGAAGCAGCGCCGCGAGCCGCTCTACGGCTTCGGCTGCCAAATGCTGCTGCAGGCCGGCGAGCGCCTGGGCAATTTCGTGATAATGGCGGATCGGGCGCAGCTCGGCGACCTTGTTCCCTGCCGCGTCCTGTTTCCGTTTGTAGATGAAGATCGGAAACGCCTCGTCCGGCACGCACAGCTTCGTATGCAAGGCCTGGAACGCCTCTTCCGTGGAATCGGCGATAACCTTCGTCTCCTCCTTCATGCCGCCGATGCCGACCTGAATCCGGATGTGCAAGTAGGCGTCGGCCGCCTGGATGAGCCTGCGCGCGAACTGCACCGCTTGCCGCCGGCTCTCGTCCACCGTCATGCCGGCGGGGAAGCGGAGCAGCATAACCGTCTGCCGGCCGTACAGCTCTACCGGCTGCACGTCAAGCCGCAGCTCCGCCGCCAGCTCGGCGGCGATGTTGGCGACGGCGAACCGGAACAAGTGCCAGTCCGCCGGCTTCATGCCGTCCAGCCGCCCGCTCTGCGAAATTTCCACCGCCGCAACGCGATATTGCCGCCCGGCACCGTCGCCCTCGCCGTCGTCGTAAGTCCAGCTCGCTCCGCCGAAGCCGGGCGCGCCGGTAACAAGCGCCTTTAGCCGCTCCTGCTTTGCGATCGGCTCGTATAGCGTCAGCTTGCGCTGCCGCTCGCCTTCCTGCAGCGCCTTCTTCCGCTCCTCTTCCAGTTTGCCGATCGCTTTGCCGAGCACGTCTTTCAGCGTCTGCACCGTCACAGGCTTGCTGAGATAGTCGTCGACGTTCAGCCGCATCGCCTGACGGGCGTATTCGAAGTCGGCGTAGCCGCTCAAAATGATGATTTTGCCGTCGTACTGTTCCCTGCGCAGCTCCTCGATCATGTCCAGGCCGTTCTTCACCGGCATGTAAATATCGGTGATCACAATATCGGGCTGCTGCTCAAGGATTAGCTTGAGCCCCTCTTCGCCGTCGGACGCTTCCCCCGCCGGCTTCGCGTTCAGCTCCCGCCACGGGATAATGCGGCGCATCCCTTGCAGCACTTGCCGTTCGTCATCGACGACCGCGATCGTCCACATCGGAATCGCTCCTTTCCTCTGCTCCATGTGCCGCTCCCGCATCGGGCATTTCGGCCAGCAGCGGGATGCGGATTTCCACCTCGGTGCCCGCCCCGTCCGGTAGCGTCCGCAATCTGACACCGTACGGCGCGCCGAAATACGCTTCAATTCGCTCCATGACGTTGCGGATGCCGTAGCCGCCCTTTTTGCGCCGCTTGTGGACGTTCCAGTCCGGGGCCAGCCCTTTGCCGTCGTCGGCGATCCGGATGCACAGCCCCTCTTCCGCCGCCTCCACCTTGATCGCAATGCGCCCCCCGCTGCGCCCGTGAAAGCCGTGCAGCACGGCGTTCTCGACGAACGGCTGAAGCGTCAGCTTCGGAATGTAGCAATCCGCGAACGGCGCGGCGCCCTCGATCGCATATTGCAGGCCGTGGCCCCATTTGAGCTGCTGGATGCGGAGGTAGCATTCGGTATGCAGCAGCTCGTCCTGCAGCGTAATGAAGCTGGCGCCGCCCGACAGGCCGATGCGGAACATGCGGCCCATCAGCTCCAGCACCTCGCTGATTCGCTCCTGCCCGGCTTCGATCGCCATCCAGTTGAGCTGGTCGAGCGTATTGTACAAAAAATGGGGGTTGATCATCGCCTGCAGCGCGCGGATTTCCGCTTCTCGCTGCGCCTTATACTGCCGTTCGAGCGAGACGTAAAGCTCCTCCACGCGTTCGATCAGCCGCCGGTAGCCGATGAACAGGCTGCCGAACTCGTTGCGGTAGCGCGACGGAAATTCGCGCATCGTGCGATTGAGCGAATAAGCGTTCATGAGCGCCAGCAGCTCCCGCACCGGCGCCGTGAAGAGGCGCGACAAGTAGAGCGTGACGAACGAGGCGACGACGAGCGCGGCTGCGCCGACGGCCGCCAGCGTACCGGCGAGCTTGACGCTGCTGCGCATAATGTCGCGGTACGGTGTCAGCTCGACGAGCAGCCAGCCTTCGCGAAAATCGCGCGTCCACACCATCAGCATGTCGCTGCCTCCGGGCGCATCTTCTTTGCCGAGCCGCACCCGGCGGTACCCGGAATCGGCATCGATTTGCTCCAGCAGCCCGCTGATCGCGGGCAGGCGCGGGGCGCTCGCGGTGCTGAACAGGAGGCGCCCGCCCGAATCGACCAGCAGCCGGCTGGCGCCTTGCTGGTCCTCGTTCAGCGTAGCCTGCAGCGCTTTCAGCTTCACGTTCAGCACGAGCATGCCGAGCTGCTGGGCGCCGCCCTGCGTCGTCAGCCGCCGCACGAAGCTGACGACCGGCACCGTGCCTTGGCCCGAGCCGACGCTATGCTCGCCGACCCAGAGCGCATCGCTCTTCTCGGCTGCAGCATACCAAGGCTCCTTGCTCAGCATGCTGCGCGGCAAAAACTGCACGTCCGCGTTGACGTCCGTCAGCGTCGGATCGTTCATGTACACTTGAATGGACTGCAGCAGCGTCGAGCTGTTCACGACCGGCGTCAAATAGTTTTGGTTCACTTCGATTCGCGTCCAGTTGCGCGTATAGTAGTCGCCGGTCAGCGCCAAATAATTGAGGAACGGCTGGTTCAAAGACAGCGCCAGCGACGCCTGCTCGACCGATCTCAGCTGGGCGTTCAGCTCTTTGCTGACCTTGTTCAGCATGCCTTGCTGGTAATGGAACGTGCTGCTTGTCTGCGACCCGGCGGACAGCGTGTAGCTGATAACCATGACGAGGGTAATCAGCACCGTGACGAAGCCGGCGAACACGAAGAAAAGCACGTAATCGATCCGAAACCGGTGAAACGGGTTGAACATTCGGTTCATCATTCGCTTCGCCTGCCATGTCTTAGATGTGCATAAAGGCCGAGCGACAGCCTCGGCCTTTTTCCTTTAGTTTAGCCCTTCAATCCCGTAGTCGCAATGCCTTCCACAAAATGCTTCTGGGCGAGGAAGAAAATCGCCACCGGCGGCAGCACCGACACGAGCGACATCGCCAGCAGCTGCCCCCACGCTACCGCCGACTGCGTATCAATGAACATGCGCAGCGCGAGCGGGACCGTATACTTGTCCACGGAATTGAGGTAGATGAGCGGCCCGAAGTAGTCGTCCCAGCCCCAGATGAACGAGAAAATCGTCACCGTAACAAGCGCCGGCCTCGTCAAGGGCAGCACGATGCGCCAGTAAATGCCCAGCCACGAGCAGCCGTCGATTTTGGCCGATTCGTCGAGCTCGCGCGGGATGCCGCGAATGAACTGGACGAGCAGGAAAATGAAGAACGCCCCGCCCATCGCCGCCGGCACGATGAACGGCAAGTACGTATTGATCCAGTTCAGCGAGTGAAACATGGCGTACTGCGGAATGAGCGTCACTTGCGACGGCAGCATGATCGTCAGCAGCAGCAGCGAGAACAGCGCATTCTTAAGCGGGAACGTCAGCCGGGCGAAGCCGAACGCCACGAGGCTGGCGGATAAGACGTGCAATACGGTCGTGGCGATGTTCAGCTTGAAGCTGTTCAGGTAAAAGAACGTGAACGTATATTTCGGCAGCGCGTTCCAGCCGTCGGGATAGTTGCGCCACAGCCACTCTTTCGGCCACAGCGTCGGCAGCGCCAGCTCGGGCGTCGATTTGAAGGAGGCGAAAATCCACCACAGCACCGGGTAAAACATGAGCAGGCTGAACGCGATGAGCACGGCGTGAGTCACGATCGGCGAGGCGCCGAAGCGGAGACGGCTTCTTTTCGTCATTTCGCGGCCCCTCCTTCCGATTCGTAGAACACCCAGTACTTGGAGACGATGAAATTGATCGACGTGGCGATCGCCACAATGACGAGCAAAATCCAAGCCAGCGCCGAGGCGTAGCCCATCTCGAACGTGCCGAACGCTTTTTTGTACAGGAACAGGGCGTATACTTCCGTCGAATTGACCGGTCCGCCGTTCGTGATGATGAACGCCGAGGTGAACGTCTGGAACGCGTTGATGACGCCCATAACGACGTTGAACAAAATAACCGGCGACAGCATCGGCAACGTGATCGTGACAAACTGCCGCAGCTTGGACGCCCCGTCAACCGAGGACGCCTCGTACAGCTCGGCCGGAATTTGCTTCAGCCCCGCCAGGAAAATGATCATCGCCGAGCCGAACTGCCACGCCGTCAAAATGACGAGCGTAGCGAGCGCCGTCGTCGGCGTGCCGATCCAGTTTTTGGGCGCGATGCCCAGCAGCGGCACGATTTTGTTGATGAACCCGTCCAGCCCGAAAATGTTGCGCCACAGCACGGCTACCGCGATGCTGCCCCCGATCAGCGACGGGAGATAAATGAGCGTGCGATATATGGAGATGCCGCGCACCGCCCGGTTCAGCAGCATCGCTACGAGCAGCGCCACGGCCAGCTTGAGCGGCACGGACGTGAGCACATAGGTGAACGTCACCTTGAGCGAGTTGAAGAACAGCCGGTCGTGGGCGATTTGGCGGAAGTTTTTCGTGCCGATCCAATGTGCCTGGTCGAGCAGGTTGTAATCGGTGAACGACAAGTAGAACGATTGGATAATGGGCCACAGCTGCAGCAGCAAGAACCCGATCAGCCACGGGGATATGAACAGGAAGCCGGCGAATGGCGCATTGTAGCGGGACAGCGCCCGACGAAAGGCCGTTTGCGGCTTCGGGCGGGGCCCCGGGCGGAGCTGCTGCCCGGCTGGCGCGCGGCCGGTCACCTCGGCAGCTTCGGACGGCGCGAGCGGGACGGCTTGTTGCTGTGAATGATTCGTCGTTGTCACAAGAACACCTCGCGTTCGGAAATACGGTATACCGTTAAGTATAAAAGTCCGAACGGGGCGCTTGTAGCAGAGAGATTTCCGATTTCTTTCACTATTTTACGAAAGGTGGCGGGACGGGGCGCGAAGGCGCCCGGCAGGAGAGGGGAATGCGGCAAGGCGGCTACCGCAGGCGAGGGTGACGATGGGCAGTCGGTCGACTGCCCGATCGCCTGCATTTACCGGGCTATCGTGCGAATTTGGTCCTTCACATTTCCAGTGGATAATCCACCGTGGTAACAAATGACGGATTCGATGTCGAGAGCCGTATACTTGTGCAAAGAACGTCTCGCTTCCTCCATATCCGGTGTCGTCGGTTCGTGAATGCCTCCGAGTCTCCCGTTTACGCTGTACATCGAATCGCCGGCAACGAGAGTTTTGCTTCGTTTCACATACAGGCTAATATGGCCGGGAGTGTGCCCGGGAGTATGGATGACGCGAATTCCGTCGCAATACGGCAGCTCCTGGCCGTCTGCCAACGTAACGTCCACTCTGCCTTTGGGCGGATTCTCGATGTGACTGTCTTTCAATAGCGGCAGTTCTCCTTGGATATATGGCCTATCCAGCTCGTGCGCGTATACTTGAATGTTAGCCCCGCACTCCCGCAAAATTTCGGGCAAATTGCCGATATGATCCAGATCCTGGTGCGTCAAAATGACTGCTTTCAGTTTGCCGAACGGCACACCGGCCCTTTGCATAGCTGCACGCAAGTCGTCCATTTGCCCCGGAAACCCGGTGTCGATCAGCACTGCCGCTTCCTGATCCCATATAAGGGTAGGGTGAACGATATTCCCGTAAAAATCCAGCTCAAGCATATGAACTCCATTCCATATCTCCATGCGAACGGGCTCCTTTGCAATAGTAATGTTAATCGTCTCGGTAATGACTTCATGATATTTATTTTATACGTAAAAATATATTATTATGTTGATGTTGTGTTGTCAACTTTGCGGGAGTTATTTATACAAAGCTCTAAACCGGGCCGGCGAAACGTCGTTCCATGACCGGAACATTTTACTGAAATGAAATTCATCGGCAAAGCCGCAGGCGGCCGCGATCGCTTTCATCGGCTCTTCCGTCAGCAGCAGCAATGATTTGGCCTTCTCGCTCGCGAATCCGGTTGGTCCTTGTTTTGTTTGGGTTTGGGAGTTTCGTCCGAACGTCGAATTGCTCGAATCGGTGTGTAAGGCATCCGTTGCGGGGTACTTTTTAAGAGGAATTATTAGATATATATCTAATTTAATGATTATAAAATTTATTTTTGCTAAGGAGCGCTAATCATGACGACTTTTTATTTGGTCAGGCACGGTGTGAAAGAAAAAGTGGCCGGAGACGCGCCGCTTTCCCCCGCAGGCGTGCTGCAGGCGCAAGCAACGGCATCGTATTTCCGGAGGATGCCGATTCGGGCGATCTATACGAGCCCGCTTCGGAGAGCCCGGGAGACCGCAGAGCGGATCGCGCTGGAATGCGGTCTGACCCTTGCTGTAGAGCGGCGCTTGCGGGAACGCGCCAATTGGGGCGACTTGCCCGGACAAAGCTTCGACGAATTCGTGGCGATGTGGGACCGGTGTACGCGCGAGCGGGATTATGTGCCGCCGGTCGGCGATTCGGCAAGGCAAGCCGGCAAGCGGCTCTGTTCGCTCATGAAACAACTATCGGCGGCACACCCGGGCAGCGAAGCCGTACTCGTGACGCATGGCGGGCTCATTACCGACTTTTTGCTGAATGAAATCCCGGAGGAGCGGCTGGAGGCGTGGCATCCGCATTTTGCCGCCGCACAGAGCGAGCTCGTGCCCGAATGCTCGATCACCAAGCTGCTCTATGTTGGGGAGCAATTTCAATTGGACCGGTTTGCTTCGACATGCCACTTAACTCATGAATCGCCATAACTTCGGCGTAATAGGCAGGGGCGGCCCCTCCGTGCCGGACTAAGACCGTGCCCTTCTACTTCCGGCATGACGAAGCGGTTTGGCGGCATTCAGCGCAGCTTTCGTGTTCCGCTTCCGCGCTGCGGCCGGTGCCGGCGGAGTCGCGCCTCCATAAGCGACGTTGAAGCCGTCTCCCCGGCTATTCGGCGCGGACGGGGTCGATTTCCGCACGCTGCCCCGGTTCATGACGCCTCCGTTTGACCGCTGCAAGTCCGGGCTTTTGCCGTTCACTCTGCACTGGCGAAAGGCGATTCGCCCGTAATTCGCCAGTACCGCGGTGCGCCCGTTAATGCTGGGAGCCTCGACGATCCATTCGGCCGACGTCCGCGGACCGGCATACGATCGAATCGTCCGGAACGTCCATTTGCGCGTTTCGTTCGTCAAACGGATCGACCATTTGCCGCTCCCCAGACTGCGGATCGCGGCGCTCATCCGATCGCCGGGCGATACCGGCAGACGAATGCGCGTTTCCGCCGCCGGAAGTATTTCCCACCATGCATAGTAACGGGCGGTGCCGTTAACGAAATCATGCTCGGTGCCGGTTTGAACGAGCGAATGGTTGGTAAAGCCGTCGATCCCGATCCATGCCGAGGAATAGCTCGTTCTCCCCGCCGCCCCGACTCGCGGCACGATCCAACGCCCGGCGACGCTGCTGATGGCCCCTTTCCTTTTCGTTATCGCATATCCCGACCAGTTGCTCGAGGACCAGCCGAAACCGGCGCTGTGCGCTTTTTTCAAATTGAACTTATCCGCAATGCGAGGAGCTCTTCGGATTCGTCCGGCGCTCTGCGATCGTGCTTGAGCCATATGTTTTCCCCCTCAGGAGATTTTTGTTCTATATACAATGACGTGATGCGATGAAAGGCCATACCGTTAGCGAAAATGGGCCGTTCCGCCGGCACAGTCCGGGCACGGCCCCATTTTGTTGCAGGAAACGGCGATCCGGCTGTCGAAGTACATGGAGTCTTCAGACCAACTTATATAACGGAGTGACATATGGAACCGAGAGAAGCGAACGAAATCCCGCAATGCCCGATATGCGGCTTCCGCATGAAATGGTGGTTCGCCAAATGGAAATGCTTTAACTGCGGGCAGTGGAACGGCTGCTGCGGGGACAGCACCAGCGATCCCGGAGGACTATGGTGCGAACCGCGGGATACGGAGAAATGAACACGTTTTAGATCAAAAACGCCATGTGCAAAGCTCAATCGGTCTGCTCCGGTTGAGCTTTTTTGCTACGCTACGCGCATTGACAAACGGAACCATAGTTCCGTATAATATTAAACGGAACCATTGTTCCGATTATCGGAGGTTACCATCCATTGCGAGGAGAGATCCGATCCATGTCAGAACAGACAGCCCCCCAAATGTTAAATCCGCGTCAGGTCGTCGAACGATTTTTGAGCATGTCGGTAAACAGCCCGCTGGTAGAGCTCGCCGATCTTTACGCGCCGGATGCCGTCATCGAGATGCCTTTTGCACCGCCCGGCGTGCCGCGCCGATTCGCGGGAAGGGACAATCACCGGCCGGTCGAAGCTTGCCGGGGAATTGATACAGCTGTACAAAACGGATTCGGTCGCGATTCACGAGACAGCAGATCCGGAGGTGATCATTGTCGAATACGAGCTGCACGGAAAAGTGCTTGCGACGGAGCGCCATTTCACGCACTCGTATATTATGGTGATGAGGATCACAGACGGGCTTATCGCATTGTCCCGCGATTACAGCAATCCGCTCGCCGTTGCCGAGTCTTTAGGCAACGCGCCGGAGCTTCTTGAACGGATCCGTGCCGACTAATTTTCCGTAAGCGGCAGCTCCGCTTGTCAATGCGCAGCCTTTTCCCGTACAATCATGGGAAAAGGGGCGTGTTGCATCATGACCAAGCTGCGGGCGGATGCCCGGCGGAACAGGGAACGGCTGCTCGAAGTCGCGCAAGCGGCGTTCGCGAGCGAAGGGCTTTCGGTTCAGATCGACGAGATCGCCAGCCGTGCCGGGGTCGGTGTCGGTACGGTATATCGCCATTTTCCGACGAAAGAAGCGCTGTTTGAGGCTGTCGTCTCCAGCCACAAGCAGCGCCTTATCGAGAAATCCGCTTCGCTGCTGGATCATGAGAACCCGGGCGAAGCGTTATTCGGCTTCATTCATCATATGGTCGAGGCCTCCGTCATGAACAAGGCGCTGGCGGACGATTTGGCAAGCAGCGGCGTCAAGTTCGATTGCACCGACCCGGATGCCAAGCAGGAGCTTTACGATGCGATTAACAAGCTTCTTTCCCGCGCCCAGCAAGCCGGTGCGGTGCGCAGCGACATCGGCGTCGCCGAGCTTCTGGCGCTTTTGTCCGGCATCCTGCTGGCGAAAACTCAGTATGCCGGGGAAAGCGGCGTGTTGCGCCGAATGACGGAGATCGTCTGCGACGGCTTGCGCGGCGGCGGTTCGCGAAAGTAAGATAAGCTTTTATGCAGAGCTTCATTCCTCACCATCCGAAACTCGGAGCTAGCCGGGATCGGCGCGCTTGCAGCATTTGCGGCAGCGATTCGACGGCCGGCTCTTTATCGTGCGGTTCGTCGTCGTTTTGAATCCGGCTATTGCATGCGCATTGTGCGTTTACGCGAAAGGCTGGCAATTCCACCGGCATGCCGTCAACGGAATTCACTTGAAAATCATAGGTCGGCATCGATTCGCCCCTCCTTCGATCCTCACACAGTTCCACCTCCTCAAAAGCAAGACGAACATATGAATTTATTGCTATCAGCTATTTTTTACCGAATCGGTTAAATAGCCCTGGATTATAATGCAATTATCGAGCCGTTTGGCAGTTTTGGCCGCCAAGGTGCTCAACTTCTAAATGTCGAAGGAGAGATGGCGTGTATTTTTCCAAGAAGGATGTGTTGCTCGATCAGCTTGCCGCTTGCCACAACGATCCGAGCTGGTTTCCCCCGTTTGCCGAAGCGGTCCAGGGGTTGACGGCGGAGCAGGCGGCCTGGCGCAAAGACGATTCCAGCCATTCGATCTGGCAGCTAGTCGTTCATTTGACTTACTGGAACAAAAAATGGCTGAATTACTTTGTCGGCAAAGAAACGTTCGTAACCGTCGGCGATAATAACGACAGCACGTTCCAATTTGAAGCAGCTGTCAATAAAGAGAACTGGATATCGACCGTGCATGCTCTCGATGCCGCGTACCTGGCTTGCCGCGAAGTAATCGCCGGCTACCCGGAGTCAAAGCTCGATGAAATGGTGCAGGGCTATCCGGGCGAGTGCCCATGGTGGGGCGCGGTCTCGAATCTTTGTACTCATAACGCGTATCATATCGGCCAAATCGTATATATACGCAAACAGCAAGGCTGGGTCTAAGCCGGCAGACAGAGATTTTCCGCGGCTGCGGCGTATTTCCGCTAACAGGTGGCGGATGTGTCGGGCGGTTCGATGGAATGCCGGAACAACGAATTCCGACGAATCCCGTCCCCGGCCCCTGATCTCAAACAGCTAGCTCTGACAGGTGAAATAAAGCCCATGTTCGCTGAATAGCGACTTCGCGGACGCTGATCTTGCGCCAAAATGGAGAAATCGTCCTGTAACGCCTCGCGGGTCGCTCCGTCGGAATTTTCGTCGCTAAATAAGGAACAATCGGTCCTTGCACCTTCATTCCGTCAAATCGGCGCTTAACAGCGTCCCGAAAGACGCTGCATAGCGAATCGGTTCGTTAATCAAATGTTTCCCTGCCCGAACGATGCCGGCCTGTCTCCTCCAGCTCCAGACATGCAACCGCTGCAGCTCTGCCACGACAAAAAAAGTCCAACCGGCCTATGCGCCGGTTGGACTTTTTTCGCAACACTTTACGCGGGCTGCTGCTCCGCCGCTCTTTTTTGCGATGGCAAGAGCGTCAAAATGATCAGGTTGAGCACCGCGATGCCGAACACGACGAGGAAAACGAGATGGATGCCGTGCGCCAGCATGTTCGGCGACTTGTCGGTCACCGCGCTGTTGAACAGCGTGCCGAACACGGCGACGCCGACCGTCTGGCCGAACGCGTTCATGAACGAACCGGCCGCCGTTGCAACGCCGCGCTGCTCCCAGCCGACGGACGTCTGAATGAGCACCATCGTCGCGTCGTCATGCAGCCCATGCCGAAGCCGATGATGATCAGGATGAACACAAAGTACCAATACGGCGAGCCGAGCTGCATCGCAGCCAGCCACACGGTTCCCAACGTGACGATGACGGCGCCGGTGAGAATGAATGCTTTCGCTCCCAGGCGGAACATGAACCGACCCGCCAAGTTGGCGGCGACCGGCCAGGCGATCGACATCGGCATCAAGGTCAGCCCCGACCCTGTAGCGCTATGGCCGAGCAGCGTTTGAATCCACATCGGGCTGTAGATGGACACCCCTGCCGTTACGCAAAAGCCAAGGAAGCTCATCGCATAGAGCAAGGCCATCGTCCGGTTGCGGAACAGCGACAGCGGCAGCATCGGCTCCTTCACCCGGCTCTCCACCCACAGGAACACGCCGAGGAAAACGATCGCGACCGCAAACAAAAGGACGATAATCCCCGAGCTCCAAGCGAACGTTACCCCGCCGTTAAGCAGCGCATAGAGCAGCGACGAGACTGCGATCGTGAACGAGAGCGCGCCGAAATAATCGATGCTTTTCGCCTTTTTCTCGAACGTTTCATGCAGGAAGCCGAACACGAGCGCGAAAGCGATAATGCCGACCGGCACGTTCATGTAGAAAATGCCCCGCCACGACAGCGCATCGACGAAATAGCCGCCGACGAGCGGGCCGAGGAGGCCGGCCACCGACCAGACGGAGGCGAAAATCCCTTGCACCTTGGCCCGCTGCTCGCCAGGGTACAGATCGCCGATGATGGTGAACGTCACCGGAGTGAGCGCCCCCGCCCCGATGCCTTGCAAAGCTCTGAACCAGATGAGCTGCGGCATCGTGGCCGCCGCCCCGCAGCATATCGAACCGAGCACAAACAAGGTAAGGCCCGTAACGAAAATCGTCCTTCTGCCGAACAAGTCGGCCAGCTTGCCGAAAATCGGTGTCGTTACGCAAGTCGTAAGCGTGTAAATCGAAAAAATCCAGCTGATCAGCTTCAGCCCGTTCAAATCCGTAATGATGCGCGGCATCGCCGTGCTAACGACCGTGGCGTCCAGCGCCCCGACGAAAAGGGCTGCGAGCAGCCCGATGGTGACTACTTTTCGGTTGGTTTTCTTTGTCATATTCCAGCTCCTCCCTCCATGGTATTATCCTTTGAATTACCGGGATAGTCAATTCGCGCCGATGCGGTTTTGCGGTACGCCGCCATACAGACGGCGCTGACCGCGAACGCTGCGGCGATAAGCAGGAACGGGATGCGCGGGTCGAGCTGGTACGCCCAGCCCCCGATGACGCCGCTCGGCGAAATGAACGCCAGAATGAGGACGGAGAGGATGGCGAACATTTTGGCCCGATGCTCGTCATCGATGATGTTCGCTACGGCCGTTTCCAGAATCGGCATAATGACCACCGTGCCTGCAGCCGAAAGGACGGTGCTGACGGCGAGTCCGGCCACTTGCCCGGGCGGCACGAAAATCAGCAGCACGTTAGCCGCGGCCGAGACGACGAGCCCGCCTATCAGCGCTGCGGTCGTTTGGCGCTCCCGGATGCGCGGCAGCACGAACCACATGAACAGCAGCATAACGACTGCCGACACAGCCAGGAAGACGGAGACGATCCAGTCGCCGATCTGCAAATAATTGACCATGTAGAGCGACAAATAGGTCGTTTTCAACGTCATTTGGAAATTGTACAAAATGTATACGCCGAACATGAGCAGCAGCGCCGGATTGCGCACGATGGCCTGCGCGACGGCTTTGTACTCGCGCGCGCTCTCGGCGAGGCCGATGCGCTTCGCTTCCTGGCGCTTGCGCAGCCCGATTTCCGTCTCCCGCGTGGCGTAATTGCGGCCGATAAACTGCGTCGTCATGCAGACAAAAGCGATGATATACATGATCCGGACCGCCGGAATAAGCGTAAAATGGCTGACGAGCAGTCCGCCGAGCGGAGCGAACATGCCGCCGATTACGCCGATGAATTGCAGCGCCGTAAACACGTACGTCCGCTGCTGCGGCGTCGAATCTTCCACCAGCAAGCAGTACCACGCCGTATTCGGGATTTTCTGAAACCCGTTGACGATAGCGGCGATGACGAAAAACCAGACGTTCTGGGCGGCGGCCCACAGCAGCGTCGCTGCGGTCCAGCTGACCAGGTCGAACGTGAGCAGCGCTGCCTTACGGCCCATCCGGTCGGTGAGATAGCCGCTCAGCAGCGAAGAGAAAAACTGCATGACGAGGCCGAGCGAAGCGATCCAGCCGATAGCCGTGGCGCCGACGCCAAGCTCGTACATATACACCGTTGCGTAAGTGCCGTACATGCTGTACGGAATGAGAAACAGCGGCTCAAATACGAGACATCCTTTGCTGTTGCCGCGGATATGCTGCACAAACGAGCCGAACACAAGAACGCCTCCCCTATCCGAAAGATCGCTTTCCCCATTGTACCTCCCTCCGTCCGTTCTGTGAACTACCCTATTTATCAGCTCTAGCAAGAAGCCCCCTGCCTCTCAAGGCAGGAGATGAATCGCTTGTTTTGTGGATGCAGCAGAACATACGTGCTATAATTGGGTATAGTTTCCTTTGGATAACGTTCAATTCCGGCAATATTGGAGATACTGTTAATAGAAACTAGCAAAAGGACTATTTTCCTGCAGATGGGAGGCTGTCCCGCGAATGTCTCTATCCTTCATTCCTATCAAAGACTGCTTTGCTAATGAAGAAGAGGGAAGGCGCGTCGTTCCCGCGTTTCATTTTCTCGATATCGAAAGCGACTCTTTCATTCGCCTTATGCGCCTGCAGTGCAAAGAGGCGCTCGTGGCGAGCCCGGAAACCGCGTCCGGCACACCTCCCCGTCTCATCTCGATAAATGCCGGGAAGCGCTGCGTCTGGCGCGGGCCGAAAGAGCCCACCTGCTCGTCACGCCGGAATATTCGATTCCGCTCGCTCTTATCGGCGAAATGCTGGACCGGCCGGAGCTGCAGCCGCGCCCGCACACGCTATGGTGCCTCGGCTGCGAGGGCGTGTCATGGGACGATTTCCAGAACCATATAATGCAATGGGGAGACAAGGCAATCGTCGGCAAAAAAACGCTCGAAGGCGTTATCGAAAACCGCTTCGCCGGCTTTTTGCTGTACGTGTTCGTCTCCGCCCCAGGAGACAAGCTGTGCCTCGTTCCGCAGCTGAAGCTGCAGCGCATGCGAGAGCCTGTCCTCGTTTGCGAGAGCAGCGGCCTCAGTCTCGGCAAAGCCGTCGTCCGCTTCGGCGAGGGCGGCGGTAACGAGCTGCTCGCGATTTTGTGCGCCGACGCCTTCCACCCGGACATTCGCAGCGGCAGTCTGCTGTTCCCGGACCGGGAGCAAAAACATTACATCGTCCTGCACCCGCAGCTGAACCCTGCCCCCCGCTCTGACGATATCGCCGCTTTGCGCCAGGCGATTTTCAGCGGCAAGCCCGGCGTCAGCACCGTCTACGTTACGGCCAACTGGGCCGCCGGCACGACCGTGCGCCTGGAACACGACCCGGCCCCGGCCCTTTCAATCCGCAGCCCGTGGTCGTGCATATACCGCCGATTTACGAGTCTGGACGGGGCGCAGCCATGGTTCGAACGCCTGCGTGAAGTGCGCAGCCGCAACTTGAGGCACGGTCTTGGGCTCGCCTTCCACCCTGAGAAAAAATATAAAGTGTGGTTCGCCGACAAGTCCGAGCACATCCAGCAAATCCAGCTTGCCAAGCCGTACGACGGCGGCCCCGAAATCGCCCGGCCGGTCGGCACGGTGCAGGCGGAACGGGCGTATCGGCCAAGCGAAACTGGTGGCGGCTGGCAAGCGGCGGAGCTGGCGTTCGCGGCCGATTTGCCGCAGCCGCTAGCCGCTGAAGCCGCCGGCGATTACGCGTACCCGCTCACGGCCGGAATCGGCGACCGGGACAAGTTTTTCGGCTATTGTCTCGGCCACTTGGAGGAAGGCGAGCTGCACGTGTCCGACAAGGAGCGGAACGCCAGAATCAGCGTTCATATCGACGATCAATGCGAGCCCGAGCGGGTGCGCAGCGCCGAAATGGTCGTCCGGCTCATCCGCTGCCTGAAACGGGACGGGCCGGTTCCGTCGCAACTCAGAAGGCTGCACGGGGGTTACCGGTTTCAGCTAGCCGCCGAAGCCCCCTTAAACTTGCTGCCCCGCTCCGGCAGCGAAGACAGCGGCGCGCTCGTCGCCTACGTAGAGCGGGCAAGCGCCATGAAGGGGACGGTGGACGCCATCTATAACAGAATGCCGCACGCCAAATGGGCGCTGAAAGAGCGCATTTGCGTGTTTTCCCATAACGCTGCAGGCGAAGTTGTCTACTATCCTCAGCTGCAGGAGCATTTTACCGCTGCCGAGCGGTCCGCCCATTCTACCGACTTTACCGACGGAGGTGCTACTATCGATGCCGAACTGGATTGAAGCGATTCGCCGCTGCGGGCTCACTTATATCCGCACGCATCTGTTCGATGACCGGCTGGAAATTTACGAATCGCTGCATAAGCGAGGCGATATGACGCTCGGCAAATATTTGGTCGTTCCGATCGGGCTTGACCTGTTCATGGACATTTCGGCCAGCGGCGACAGCTTTCGCCGGTTTGAAGACGAGGTTGTGGCCCCGTTTTATTTCAAGCTCAAAGGCGACTGGGGCTGGAACTTGTACGTCGCCTTTGTTCTGGAGGCGCCCGACTATGCGCGCATCCCGGGCGAACGGTTGTCCCGCGTGGAACGGGGCAAACGGTACGGCAAAAAAACGGTCATCTGCGCGGACGAGCTGCCGGAAAAGCTTCCTCTTGCCAAAATTCCCGGCCGCCTCGGCGGCTCCGCAGCGGCCGACCCGCTGCACGACTGGCGGCAAACGCTGGCGCCGGAAGGGCTTTTGTTCTGCTTGAACAATTTCAGCAAGCAGCCGCTTCAGTCCTTTGTGGAAAACGGTGCCGCTCCGGAACCGGAGCTCCCCGCACCGGCAGCGGGAACGGGGGAGCGTCTTCCCGCCCGGCCGATCGGGCCGATCGCCGCTCTCCATTTCGGCGACCGGTTTCGCCGCCATTTTTTGGCGGGCGCCCCCGCTTTGGAGTTTGCCCAAGTCAATTTGCTCGCGGGACCGAACGGCATGGGGAAGACGTCGGTGCTGGAATGCATCGAGCTGGCGTTTACCGGGGCGATCCAGCGCAACTTGCTCGTCGACCGGACGTTGTCCGAGGAATGGAACGGACGCATCGTATTTGCAGGAGACGGGGAAAGTTTCGACGGCATTCCGGAGGAGCCCGAGAAAAAGCAGCGGGAGACCGTTTACTACAAGCATAAAGTCGCGCCAAGAGGGCAAAGCCAATTAAACCGCGCCTTCCACCAATACAACTATTTTTCTTCCGAAGCCGTATACCAATTTTGTTTTGGCGGCGGGGACGAAATCGATTACCGCGCCGCCTTCGCCCGCGTCATTTACGGCGAGCAGCTGGAGCGTTTCGAGCAGTGCTGGACGCAGCATTTGGAGGAGTTTTCCAAATGGCGCAAACGCCTCTCCGACGAGCGGGACGAATGCTTGGAAGCTTTGTATGAAGCGGAACGGGAAGGCTCGCAGCAGACCGGGCTCATGCTCGACAGAGCGAGGGCGGATTTGCGCCAAATCGCCAGATGGATGAGCCGGTGCCGCATCGCCTATCCGACTCCGGACGAATCCGACGGACTGGAACAAATCGAACAGTGGCTGCATCAAGTCAAGCCCCTGCTCCACGAGTGGGATGTCATAAGCAAGCCGTTCGCCCTGCTCCAGCCGCAGGACCCGCAAAACGGGGCGCAGCTGAAAGAGCAAGAAGCGGCCAACCGGAACGCCATAACCGAGATGCGGAAGCAGATTGGGCAGCTGCAGGAGCGGCTGGAGGCTCTCCCCCCTGCGTCCGGGTTGGAAGAGGCGTTGAGCCAAGACCAAGCCGAATTTGACAGGCGCAGGAGCGAACTGGACCGCCTCGAGCGCATCGTCAAGCAGCTGGACAACGCTGGAGCTCTATTCGACCAGCGGGATTCCCGGCAGCGGCGAACGCAGGTTGCCCGCCAGCTCGTTCAGGCAGAGGCGGCAATCCGCTCGCTGACCGACATTGTCAACTTGTACGGCCATTTGGCGGACGCCCCGTTACCGGATATCGGTACGTCGGAGCTGCAAGAGCGCATCCAGGCTCTTGCAGCGCAGCGGCTCGAAGCCGGGCGTTTGTCCGAGCAGACGGCGCAACGAATAGGCGAGCAGCGGGAACGGGCGGGCAAGCTGCAGCGCATCGTGGCGGAGCTAAAATCTTACGGCCGCCGGTACACTCACCTCCATCCTCACGATTCCCGCTGCCCGCTCTGCGGACACGATCATGAGACGGCGCAATATTTGGCCAAAGCCATCGACTCCAGCCTGGAAGCGGACGAAAACGCGCTGGGCGAGTTAATGGCGGAAGCCGACAGTCTGGGCACAGAGCTGCAGTCGCTGGACGGCGAGTTAGCGCAGCTTCGCGAGCAGCTGCGAACGGCGGAAGGGCTGGCGGAAGCGCGGACGTATTTGCGGGGCCGCGAAGATGTCGCGGAAGCGAGCTCGCTTGGCGATAACTCCGGTCCGGATGCCGTCCAGGCCGTGTTAGCGGAAGTGCGGCGGCAGCTGGATAGCCTGAAGCTTCAGCTGCACGAGCTGCAGCAGGAAGCCGCAGCCTGGGATCGGCGAGGGTTTACGCCGGAAGCGATGCGGCAGCTCGATTCGCTGCTGCGGGAGCCGGTCGTCGCCGCCTGCATGGAGCGGCCAGGGACGGCGATTTCGCACGCCAATCTGATGGAACGGTTGAGAGAACGCTTGGCCGGGTTAAGCGATACGGTAGAGACGGCACGGTTCCGCCTCGCTGTCTCGCAGGAAAAGCTCAGCCAAGCGAATCAGGCTCGTTCGGATATCGTACAGCAGATTGCCGGGCTTACCGCCAAAGAGCAGCAGCTGGTCCTTCAGGCTGGCCGATTACACGAGCTTCGCCAAGCTTGGCAGCGGCTGTCGGAGCATAACGTCAGGCTGCAGGAGCAGCAAGCCTGGAGCGAGTGGCGGCAGTATTTACAGAAGCTGATGCTCGCTGCCGAGCAGCTAGGCGAGGCGCTAAAGCCGCGGCTGCTTACGGAGCAGCAAGCAAGGGAAGCGGAAAGGCTCGCGGCCAGACTGGATCAGCTGGCCGGCATGCTCGCCCGCTGCAGCCGCGCTGTCGACGTCTTGTCCGGGCTCCGAAGCTTGGCCGAATACGGCGACGACTTCGTCCGCAGCAATTTTGCCGCGATCAGCAGCCTGTTCGCTCAGCTGCATGCGCCGAACGAATTCGAGCGCCTGGAATGGTCGGCAGAGGGCAAAATCGTCGCCGTCCGCAAAGCCGGCCGCGAGCCGTGCGCCATTCACCGGATGAGCACGGGACAGCGGACGTCGGTGATTTTGGCGATATTTTTCATCATGCACCTGGTTATGGAGTCGGCGCCGCAACTTTTGCTGCTTGATGAGCCTGTGGCCAATATGGATGAGCTGAACGTGCTCGGCTTGCTCGACTTCTTGCGGCAGCTGACGGTCACGCGGGGCACGCAGCTGTTTTTCACGACGGCCAACCCGCAAATTGCGACGCTGTTCCGGCGCAAATTCAGCTTTCTGGGGCAAAGCTTCCGCGCGTTCAACTTGCGGCGCGACGCGGACGGGCCGATTCGCGTCTCCGTGCAGCAATTTGCGCCGCATCAGGAAAAACCGGTTCCGCTGTCCACAGCGTGACCAAGGAGGGAGAGCCGACGTGAACGAGCGAATGAAAGCTTTTTTCGCCGCCCATTCGTGGCGCTATTCTTGCACGGTGCGGCGCTTTTTGCGATACTGGCTGACGGCCTTTTCCATACTGTGGACGTTTACGGGGTTCGCCGGCTACTTTTTCACGAGAAACAACCAGCCCTTCAAGCCGAACGTATGGCTCGTGCTGGCGATAGGCGTCCTTGCCGCCGTGTGGATGGCTCGCCCCCGTTTGACGCGAAGCGTCCGTATCGGTGACAAAGATATCGTGCTGCGAATCGACGTGAACGATATGTTCGATGCCAAAGACAGCTCGTTCATCGTTCCGGCGAACTGCTGTTTCGCTCACGAGCATATCGACGGGGATTCGGTTATCGTCCAGCTTCGCAACCGCTTTTTCCCGGGCCCCGGCCGCTTTGACCGTGCGCTCGCCGATGCGCTGCGGGATGAACCTTACGAGGAAACAACCGTCGGCGGAAAGCCTGCAAAAAAATACGCGATCGGCACGGTGGCCCAGCTCCCGCTGCCGGGCGAAAGCGCACGGATGGCGTATATAGTGGCGACTACGGAGTTGAACGAGCACGGCCGAGGAACGCCGGACTTCGTCCATTTGCAGACCGCGCTGGAGAAGCTGTGGGCGCAGATCGCCCAGAAAGGCAACACGAAGCCGCTGGTCATCCCTGTTATGGGCAGCGGCCGGCAGCGCTTGGCGCAAAACCGCTTCGAGCTGATCGGCCATATCGCCAAGACGTTCATCGCGAGCATCCGGCACCGCAAATTTACGGAGCGGCTCACGATCGTCATCCACCCCAGATCGTACCGGGCACACCGTTACAATTTGGACGATATCGAGACGTATGTCGCCTGTGCGGGCAAGTATGGGCTGTAAGGCGCCTCGTCCCGCATTCAGGAAATTCGCTTCTTCGGAAATTTGATCGAAAATACGTCTCCTTCTTCGGAGTTAAAAGCTTCAATGGTTCCGTCATGCTTCTGCACTGTTAAAAAGCAGTAGGTGAGCCCCAGTCCGAAGTTGCCCTCCGTTTGCTTTGTCGTGTAGAACGGCGAAAAAACTTTCTCCAGATCGTCCTTGCTAAGCCCTTTGCCGGTATCTGCGAATTCGATGCGTACGCCTCCACGAAACCGATACATTCCGATGCGAAGGATTTTGGGCCGCGCTTCCCCGTTCATCGCTTCGACGGCGTTGCGGATCAGGTTGACAAACACTTCTCGCAGATGGACCGGATCGCAGATCAGCTGCACATCGGTGCCGTAATCTTCCTTGATCTCGACCTGTTTTTTTCGCAGCAGGCTTTCTTGCGAGCGCAGCGCTTCGTCAAGGATGCGGCGCAGCGAAACCGCGCTTTCGATCAGGTGGAAATCTTCTACGTGCGATTGCACGCGGCGCACCATTTGCAGCAGCTGCTGCGATTCGGACTGGATCAGCTCCAGCTCCGCTTCGGCATCGCCGGCTGCGGATATTGCGGTGCGCGCTTTGCCCGCCAACATATCGATATTGACGGCGCGGTTTTTGATATAGTGGCTCAGCATCGCCGTTCCCGACGCATGATGCGAATGGTGCGGTCGAGCCTCCTCGTCTCGATGACGATTTTCATGCCGAGCGCCCCGATGCGCAGCGCATTGCCGATAAATGTGAGAATCGCGACGATCGAAACCAGAAACATGATCGGCTCGAAACGTTCCGGATTGGGCAGCAACGCTTTGGCACCGTAACCGAATATCGCGCCAGCAACGAGAGGCGGCGCGAAAATAAAGAACGTAATCCACCGGTCTTTGCGCTGCAGCGGATCCCGCTCGTGGGTGGCCGCCAGCAAAAGCAGGACGCAAGTGAACAAAAAATACGGTATGGCCCACAAGGCGATCCACAAAAAATTAAGACGATAATGGCTGCCAAGCGGAGTAAGCAAAAACGTTGCGGCCGCAGGAAGAGCGAGCAGCACCGCCGTTTGCAGCTTGCGGCGCGGGTGCAGCCAGCCGTAGTAATCAAGCGCGAACATGATCAAAAGATACGGCGGCGCGATTTGCAAGTTTTCTGCGAGAAACTGTGCGAGTACGTCGAGAAACAGGCGCACCTGCGGGCCCAAAACGACCTCCGGGTCCGATAACACATTCGACTTGATGATGGCCTCAATGTCTCCCCCACAAACAGTGAGCACCAGCAACACAGTCCACCGCATCGGGCTGCCTCTCGGCATTCTCAAATAGATCAGAGCGGCAGTCACGGAGAAGCAAAGGAGTTGGATCCAGACCATAGGAATAAGTGCCCCTTCAAAAAGAGTATGGAGCGTGCGGCAGTCATTGGATAATATTTAATTTCCGCGCCAGCTCGACGACTTCCGCCGTGTTGTGCCGCTTCAGCCGCAGCCATTCGAGATACGGAAACTTCCCCTTGAGCAGCTTCGTCAGCTTGAAAATTTCGTTGTTCACCGACTGCTCCGTGTAGAACAGCTGCGCGGCAATTTGCTTGCGGTCCAGGCCTTGGCTTAACAAGGTCAGAATGCGCAGCTGCTGGCTCGTGATTTTGCTGCGGATATCCCCGTTGTTCCACTCCGTAAGCGCGGCGAGCACTTTCGGGGCGGCGGAATGGTGAATGGAAGTTTCATTGCGGAATGCTTGCCGTATCGCTTCGGGAATATCCCGGTAATACTCTTTCATAATGTAATTGACCGCTTTGCCGATGGTGAAAGCATGCAGCACGAGCTGCTCGTCATCCAACGACGTGAGCACGATGATTTTCATATGTGTCGGTTCATTGCGCAAATCGATAGCCGCTTCCAGCCCTTCCGCGCTCCCCCCGCCCGACAAATTCAAATCGAGCAGCAGCACGTCGAACGTTTGGCGGCGCAAGAGGCTCGCCAGCTCCTCCCGGCTTGACGCCGTGCCCGTGACCTTCATGTCCGGCTCGCTATCGATTGTTTCCCCCAGCAGCTCCCGAAACAACAGATCATCTTCGCATAATCCGACCCGTATCGTCATACGACAACCTCTCACCGCATTTTATCAATTCTGGAATCATTATCGACCAGAAATAGGAAGAAATAAAGCGTGCATTTTACCATATTCGAATCCGCGCGAAAATACTCAATTATTCGAGGATATCGGGGCAGCCGAATGGAGCCGTAAAATAAATCAGGTCGTTAATTAAGGTGAGAGGAAGGTAGTTATGAGGTTTGCGCGCTTTTTCCTGCTCTTTGCGCTCGTCTTCAGCTTGACCGCAGCGACTGTCATTGTCCCGGTCAGCGCCGACAGCACGTCTACAACCATTTCGGAGGTGACCATCATCCCCAAATCGGTCACGCTCACCGTCGGGACCCCTGTCCAGCTGAAAATTTCGCTTAGCCCTTCTACGGCAACCTACACTACGGCAGTCTGGTCTTCAGACAATCCGGCGATAGTATCCGTAGACGCTGCTACAGGCTTAGCCAAGGCGCTTTCCCCAGGCACGGCCGTCATCACCTGTACAGTCGACGGTGTCGCCAAGGGCAGCCGAATCATTACGGTGACGGGTGGTACGACCTCATCCGGAGGTTCTACTTCAACCGGAGGCTCGACTTCGTCCGGAGGCAGCACCACTACGACTACTTCGTCGGGCATTACTTGGGTGAGCGTATCCCCGAGCGCGAGCACCGTTTTTGCCGGGTCCGTGGTGTCGCTTACCTACTCGGTGACGCCCTCGACGGCAACGAATTATACGGTGTCGTGGACGAGCAATAACCCGGCCGTGGCAACAGTTAACACCTCAGGCGTAGTGAAGGGCGTATCCCCGGGTACAGCCGTCATCACCGCCTCGGCCGGAGGCAAGAACGGGTCCAGCACGATCACGGTTACGGCTTCCACTTACGGAACCCAGGGAGCCGGATCCGTGGTGGCGTCCCACCCCCGCCTGTGGGTCACTTCCAACGATTTAGCGCGCTTGCGCGGTTGGGCCACCCCCAGCAATCTAATGTATAAAAATGCAACCTTGCCAGCTTTACAGCAAGCGATCAGCACCTACAATACGAAGTTTTTCCCTAACGGAGCGCCGAATCCGGTTTGGCCGGACCCGGGCAACCCGTTCGTGAACGGCTATGTGACCGAGGCTTACGCCGAATTTTTCGCTTATATGTCCTTGGTCGATCCCGACCCGACGCCCGCGCCACTTACGCCGGCTACGCCCGCAACTTGCTTATGCATGCGATCCACGCCGTCCAGGCAGGCATGAACGATCCGAACGATCAGAATTGGGGTTCTTACAATTTTGCCGTACGGGATCGGGCGCGGTGGCACGGCGAAGGCTTCGCCCTGACGGTAGACTGGATCTATTCTTACCTGACCGCCCAAGACAAGGCCGACATTCAGAAAGTATTCTTGTACTGGGCGAATGCGATCAACACGCAGTATCAGTCGCCCATCGACCACGGGTTGAACGGGGTGCCGGACACCGGCCCGAAAGCCCGCAACGCGACCAACAACTATTATACCGGACTGTTCCGAAACCTGGTGATGATGGTGTTAAGCCTCGATCCCGCGGACGATCCGCCGGTAGATCCGACGAAAGACGCGCTGGCCTGGGGCAATTCGCTCAGAAGCTACATGCCGTATATCCAAAACCGCTGGATGAAGCAATTGTACGCGCAGTACGGGCCGGGAGGCGCGGCTGAGGGCGGAGCCCATCCCGAAGGATCGTACTACGGGCTGGAGAACATGGGCTTTTTCCGGCAAGCGATACTTGCACTCGAGACGGCCGGCTACAACGATCCGTCTGTTTCCGGCCCGTACATCGACATCACCGACATGCCGTTCTGGGACGGTCTGATCGACGCTACGATCAAATCGACGCCCAACAATCCGGTGATCGTGCCGCCAAGCTCCTATATGGGCAAAGTGTTCCAGATCGACAATTACGGGGACAATCAGCACTTCTGGCTGCCGGACGCTTCTCTCACTCAAAGCTTTGCACCGATGGGAATTTACGACGGCCTCAAAGGCAATACGGCCCGCCTCAATACGGATAAGTGGCTGGTTCGGGACTTCGCTCCGGGCGGGGCTCCGTATTTGTATGCCCACGCGGCGAACATTTGGCCGAATAACTATGCTTCGCTGGCGATTTTCTACTTCATGCTGTTCGATCCGAACGCTCCGGCGCCGGCCGATCCGCGTCCCGGCATGAGCACAAGCTTCTTCGCCAAAGGAATGGGCCGAATGGCCGACCGGACGTCGTGGTCTGCGGGCGCTTCTCTGTTTACATTTTTGAGCAGCCACCAGAGCGTAGGCCATCAGCACGGCTATAGCGGCATGTTCGGCTTCAACCGCAAAAACGAATGGCTCACGAAGGAGCTGACCCAGTATGCATCCGACAACAAGGGGCTCGCTTCGGAATTCCATAACACGCTCTCGCTCAAAAACGACGATCTCCCCGCTTCCGCGCTGAGCAGCGAATGGTGGGCGGCGGAGATCAACAAGCGCGGCGGGCAATGGGTCTATGCGGGCTATAACAACGGCGACCCAACTTTGACTACAAGCATGCAGAACGACTACGATTATGCCCAGACCGATCTGACGAATTTGTACAACAACCCTTACGGGGCGAAGGACATTCTCCACGCCAGCCGCTCGATCGTTTGGCTCAAGCCCGATATGATCGTGATCTATGACCGGGCCGCCTCCGGTACGGACGGACGCTTCAAACGGTTCAACCTGTGGCTGCCGTCGCAGCCAACGATCACCGGCAATACGGCGAGCGCGCTTTCGCTGAGCGGAACGCAGAAGCTGAATGTGACTTCGCTGCAGCCGGCCGGCGGAGCCTTGACGGTCACCTCGTCCACTTATGAGCCGATTAATGCGATCGCCTCGGATGAGCCGATGCATGCCAAGCTGGTGATCGAGGACCCGACTAATCCGAAGAACGTGCGCTTCCTGACCGTGCTGGAAGGCCTCGATGCGGGCGCCAGTCCGTCGCAAGCCGTCGGCATTCAGAGCAGCGGCGGTACGGCCTTCGCGGGAGCTGCGGTCAATCAGACAGCCGTCCTGTTCCCGGTCGACATCGCCAAGCCGTTCAGCGGCGTAACGTACACGGTACAGTCCGGCGTATCGAAACAGCTCGTCACAGGCCTGACGCCGAACGCCAAATACGACGTTGCCGTTCAAAACGCGGCGGACGGCGTACAAATTACCGTAACGCAAGGCTCCACCTATCAGCCGATAGCGGCGGCGTGCTGGAGTTCGGCAATTAATCGCGATTGAAAAAAATCCGTGCACGCGGCTGAATCTAGCCGAAGTGCACGGACTTTTACTTGATCGGGGTCGTGTTGCCCCCTCGGTCCCCGGCAGCGAAACGCTGATGCATTACCGCGGCGCTAAGCGGGGAATAAGCAGCACGGTCCTTGAAAACGAAGAAGGAAAGCTTTCTTCATTTTGCAAGGCGGTGTCAGCTCTCGAGGGAAATATCCTTCTCCTCTTGCTGCCGATAAAGGTCCGCCGGAATGATGCGAAATACTTGCACGTATAGGATGGAGCTGAGAACGGTAACCAGAAAAATGAACCCGAACACTACGAGCGGCGAGAACCATGACGAAAGAAAAATCGTGACCGGAGCGATAAACCTGCCGACAAAAAACTGAAGATTGGCTGCGCCCATATACTGGCCTCTGGCATGGACAGGCGCGTATTTGCTAACGAAGCTGTCGGTAACAGGGCTGCGAGAAAGCTCGCCGATCGTAAATATAACCGTGAAAACAAACAGCAGCCATACATGCGTCGTGAGACCGATCATCAACATCCCCGCTCCGAACAGCAGCGAAGACATGATGAGAACGTTGCGCTCGGGCCACTTTTCGAACAGTTTCGTCACCGGCATAACGCACAGCACGAACAATAAGCCGTTGAGCCCAAGCATCCATCCGAACACCTGCTCGCTGCTGAGGTTGAACGTCCAGCCGCGGAAAGCGAGCAGCGTCTGGGCAGGGACATACTCTTTGACATAAAACGCCAGATACATATCCAGCTGCATAAAGGCGATGGTGACCAGAATCCCTGCACAAATATAAAGTGCAAACACCTTGTCCCTAAAGATAACGCCGTAGCTTTGCACTTGTTCCTTCAGAATAGCGGGCAGCTTGCTGCCCGACCGGTTCATCTTGGCCGATGGCGGAAGCGTCTCCCGAATCCATGCCAGGATGGCTACGAAATATAACAAAGTTACGATCGTGCAGGTCCACAGAAGCTCATTCCGGTATTGGAAGAAGAAGACGGAACCAAGCGCCGGTCCAAACACCGCCCCGATGTTCCTGCCTGTTACAAAAGTGGCAAACACCATCCGCCTGTCCTTTTCGGGAGTCACGTCCGCCACCATGGCCGAGCTTCCCGGCGTATAAATCGCTCCCCCCAAGCCAAGGCCGATATAGGCAATATATTCCAGCCAGTGCGAAGAGGAGAGCGCAAATGCCGCGAACATGAAAGTTTGCAAAAAAGCGCCCAGCAGCATGGCCGGCCTCCGCCCCCACCGGTCGGACAAATACCCGCCAAACAAGCTTCCCAGCAAACTGATCAGAGGAGGCACAGCCATCAGCATGCTCGCTATGGATTTGCCGAAGGCGTCGCTAAAAAACAGCGTAATAAAGGGGAAATACATCCAGAACAGCATGTTGAAGAGCGAATCGCCGATTAATCTGATTTTTAAATTAAGGTCCCATTTGAACCAGTTCATGCAAGGGGGTCCCTCTCTTTTGCAAAAAGTGGTGGAAAAAGGAAGAGCTTCAAAGGTATCATAATCAATGCGGATTGACAAGGTCTTTTTCGGGTTGTTCGAGAAAGTATGCTGCGCTGCGGCTTGGGAATGGGTCCCCAGCTTTGCCCGCGCTCGTGTTGCCTCGAAATTGAACATATCGTGGAACCACGAGTTCAAAAGTTGATGCTTGCGATGCCAGTTTTGCTGCGCAACACTTGCAGCTCACCTACCCACTTTTCTATCATCCGCTCCGCGTTTTCGGGCAGCCTGTATTTTTCGGGAAATGGGCGATATTTGAAGCATTTCCTTGCCGATACGGTAATTTATTGGTTCAAGTTTCACTCCGATTCCTGGCCGTGTACCCGAACAGGCGTTGCAGATGGCGCAATAAAGCCCATTTTTCGTTAAACAAAGACTGTACGGACGCTGATCTGGTGCCAAAAAGGGAAAGGCAAGTCCTGGCTCTGATTCGGAACAGTCGTTGCTGATAACATATAAAGTCCATAGTCGCTAATCAAAGACTGTACGGACACTGATTTGGTGCCAAAATGGAAAAATCCGACTCCAGCGACTCGAAGGTCGCTCCATGCGAATTTTTGTCGCTAATTATGGAATAAGTGGTCCTTGCGCGTTCATTCCGTCAAATCGGCGCCTAATAGCGCCCCGCGGGACGCTGCATAGCGAACCGGTTCTTTAACAGAACAGCCCTTAATAGAACAGCCTCCCTGGCTTCCGAAACAAAGTCGCCCGGCTTGTCTGCTTCAATGCCAACCACTCAACAAGTGGTCCTTGCACCTTCATTCCGTCAAATCAGCGCCTAGTAGCGCCCCGCAATACACTGCATAGCGAAGCGATTCTTTAGCCTTCCTGCCTAGCGAAACAAAGTCGTCCGGCTTGTCTGCTTCAATGCCAGCCTGCAACGCCTTATTATCGATGAGCCAGACCCACCCGGGAGCATTTTTAAGGATGAGCGGGCGTCCAAGCTTTACATGGCCAAGCCCGCTTCGTAAGCCACGCCACGATATTTACGCCAATCGAACAAACTTGCCGGCGAAAATAAAAATCTCCTGAAAGGAGTTATCTTCAGGAGAGCGATTGTACGTTAGATTCAAGCTGTTGTCCACTACACGCGCGAAAAGGTCCTGTTATATGCGGCTCACCACCGCATTGTAACAGGACCTTTTTCCTTACCGCAGCGCCTTCATCGCGATGTCGGTGCGATAGTGCTTGCCTTCGAAGCGGATTTTGTCCGCTTCGGCGTAAGCCTGCTGCCGCGCCTCCGCGATATCGCGGCCGAGACCGGTGACGCCGAGCACGCGGCCGCCGTTGGTGACGAGCGTGCCGTCTTCGCCCACGGCCGTTCCGGCGTGGAACACGAGCGCGTCCTGCACGTCGGCGAGACCTTCGATAGGCAGGCCTTTCTTATACGAGCCCGGATAGCCGCCGGAGGCGAGGATGACGCATACGGCTGCCTGCTCGCTCCAGCGGATGTCGAGCTCGGCCAGCGTCCCGTCCAGCGTGGCGATCACGATGTCGAGCAGCGGCGTCTCCAGCCGCGGCAGCAGCACTTGCGTCTCCGGATCGCCGAAGCGGGCGTGAACTCGATCGTCTTCGGCCCCTGCTCCGTTATCATGAGCCCGGCGTACAGCACGCCGCGGAACGGCCGGCCTTCGGCGACCATCGCCCGCGCCGCCGGCTTCACGATCGTCTCGATCGCTTCGTCGACGATTGCCTGCGGGATATGAGGCACCGGCGAGTACGTGCCCATCCCGCCCGTGTTCGGCCCTTTGTCGCCGTCGAACACCGGCTTATGGTCTTGCGAAGGAACCATCGGCCGCACCGTTTCGCCGTCCACGAAGGCGAGCAGCGACATTTCCTGCCCCTCAAGAAACTCTTCGATGACAACGGCGTTGCCGGACTCGCCGAACACTTTGTCGACCATAATGTCGCGCAAAGCTTTCTCCGCCTCTTCGTAGGAACGGGCGACGATAACGCCCTTGCCTGCGGCGAGGCCGTCCGCTTTTATGACGATCGGGATGCGCTGCCGCTTGAGGTAAGCGAGCGCCGGCTCGAACGCTTCGAACGACTCGTACTCTGCCGTCGGGATGCGGTACTTGCGCAGCAGCTCCTTCGTGAATACTTTGCTGCCTTCGATGATAGCCGCGTTTTTGCGCGGTCCGTAAGCGCGGATGCCGCGTTCCTCGAGGTAGTCGACAAGCCCCGCGGACAGCGGATCGTCCGGTGCCACGAACACGAGGTCGATGCCGGTTTGCTTGGCGAAAGAAGCGATGGCGCCGAACTCCAGCTCGCCGATCGGCACGCACTCCGCCAGCGCAGCGATGCCGCCGTTGCCGGGGGCGCAGTAAAGCTTCGTAATCTGCGGGCTTTTGCGCAGTGCCCATACGATTGCGTGCTCGCGGCCTCCGCGGCCGATAACCATTACTTGCACGGGCCTCCCCCTCCTGGCTTACTTGTTGATGACCGTCAGCGCGGCTTGGCCGTTATCGCGGCGGATCGTTTTGACGAGCAGCGAGATTTTGTTATCGTCGTTGAGCAGTTCCCAGTAAAAGCGCGCCGTCTTGTCCGCGTCGTCAAACAGCGGCGCCAGCTTCGGCTCGCCCGCAAACGACGGCAGCGGATTGCCGTCCCCTTCGTACGTGGAGATGAAATGGCCGTAGCCGGGAATCGCATTCTCGTAGTGAAAATATTGCCGCTTCGTCTGCGTCTCGTCGTTCTCGTTCGATTTGAGGATCGACAGCTTGTAGGCGTTCTGCTTGTCGTTCAAATCGACGATCCCGGAAATGCGCGGCGTGAAATTCGGGCCGTCCGGCTCGTACGTACGCGTCGCGAGCGCCTGCTCGAACGTGCCGCCCGCTTGCAGCGCGTCAAAAATCGTATCGGTCTGGTCGCCGTTCGTCACGATATGCGCGCCGTTCGTATGGCGAACCGGGTAGTAAATGATGAGCGACGGATCGGACAGCTTCGCCGGGTCGCGCGCTTCCGTCCGCAGGAAGCCGTTGTCTTCGGCGACGAAAATCCGGTTGCGGCTGTTTTCGCTGCGCCCCATGATCCAGTACACTTGCACGTATTTCGAGCCGTCCGGCGTGAGGCCGATAATGATGCCCCGCCCCGGGTACGGATTATGCTTCAAATCGCTGATCGTGCGTTCCGCCAACGCTTGCCATGCTGCCGCCATAACGCCAAGCTCCCTTCTCTTTCGCATAGGCTCGTAAGCCGGATTAGTGGTGGAACAGCCGGACGCCGGAGTACACCATGACCATGCCGTATTCGTTGGCCGCCTGCACCACTTCCTCGTCGCGCATCGAGCTGCCGGCCTGCACGACGTACTTGACGCCGCTGCGGCTGGCGCGGTCGATGTTGTCGCGGAACGGCAGGAATGCATCCGAGCCGTAGGCGACGCCGGTCAGGCCGCTGAGCCATTCGCGCTTTTCCTCGCGCGTCAGGCGGCGCGGCACTTCCTCGAAGCATTGTTCCCAGCTTTTCTGCTCGATCGGCGTCAGCTCTTCTTCGAGCCACAGGTCGATCGCGTTGTTTTGCTCGGCGCGCGGCAGTCCAGGTTTGAACTTCATGCTCAGCGCGATCGGATGCTGGCGGAGATACCAGCGGTCGGCCTTGTCGCCGGCGAGCCGGGTGCAGTGGATGCGCGACTGCTGGCCCGCGCCGATGCCGATCGTTTGCCCGTCCAGCGCGTAGCAGATCGAGTTCGATTGCGTATATTTGAGCGTGATGAGAGCTACGAGCAGATCGCGCTTGGCGCTGTCCGGCAGCTCCTTGTTTTCGGTTACGATGCGCTCGAACGACGATTCGTCCAGCTCCGCGTTGTTGCGCTGCTGCTGCAGTGTAAGACCGAACAACGTGCGCGTTTCGATCGGGTCCGGAACGTAGTCGGGATCGATTTGCAAAATGAGGTACTTGCCGGACTTCTTTTGCTTCAAAATGTCCAGCGCTTCCGGCGTATAGCCCGGCGCCACGACCAGGTCGGACACTTCGCGCTTCAGCAGCTGCGCCGCCTGCGCGTCAACGGTGTCGCTAAGCGCTGCGGCGTCGCCGAACGACGACATGCGATCGGCGCCGCGCGCCCGGGCGTAGGCGGTCGCCAGCGGCGACAGCTCCGCGCCTTCGACGAAGTACGCTTTGGCCAGCGCAGGCGAGAGCGGCGCATAGACTGCCGCCCCGGCCGGGCTGACGTGTTTGAAAGAAGCGGCGGCAGGCAGCCCTGTCGCTTTGCGCAGCTCGCGCACGAGCTGGAACGCGTTGAGCGCGTCGAGCAAATTGATGAAGCCAGGATCGCCATTCAGCACATGAATCGGCAGCGGCTTGCCGCCTGCGGTCAGCTTTGCGTCTTTCTGGTGGGGGTTCATGCCGTATCGCAAGGAAAGCTCTCTCACTTCAGACATTCGTTTTCTCCCGTCCTTATCTCGTTTATTGAATGCGTACCGTACGTCCGTCTTCCAGCAGCGTTGCGCGGTTTTGTTTGATGAGGCCTATGACAAGCGGATACAGCTCGTGTTCGATGGCATGGATGCGCGCGGCAAGCGTATCGGCGGTATCGTCCTCGCGAATTTCGATCGCGCGCTGGGCGATAATCGGGCCCGTGTCCATGCCGCCGTCGACAAAATGAACGGTGACACCCGTCACTTTGACGCCGTGCGTCAAAGCTTGCCCGATCGCATCGACGCCGGGGAACGACGGCAGCAGCGACGGGTGAATGTTGACGATGCGTCCGTCAAAAGGCTCGAGAAGCGTTGCCGATATGATTCGCATGTAGCCGGCCAGCACGATCAGATCGATGCCGCGCCGCTGCAGCTCGCCTACGATCATTCGCTCGTATTCCTCGCGGGAGCCGTAGTCTTTCGGCCGAAACGCCAGCACGTCGATGCCGGCGTGTTGCGCCCGCTCTACGGCTTTGGCCTTTGGCCGGTCGCAGACGAGCAGCTCGACGCTGACGTCAAGCCGTCCGGCGCGTACCGCATCGACGATCGCCTGAAAGTTCGATCCGCTGCCGGAGGCGAACACCGCGATCCGGTAAGGGGATGCGGGTGCCTTGGGAGCGCTCCCTTGCAGTTTCATCAGACCGTCGCCCCTCGGAACGTCACCGTTCGATCTCCGGCGATGACGCGGCCGATCCGGTATACGTCTTCCCCCTGCTCGCGCAGCAGCCGGACCGCCGCCTCCGCATCGTCCTCCGCAACGACGACGATCATGCCGCAGCCCATGTTGAACGTGCGGAACATATCGTTGTTGGAAACGTCGCCGGCTTGTTGCAGCAGTTGGAATATCGGCTGGATCGGCCATGAGCCGTAATCGATCTCGACACCGGTGCCGTCCGGCAGGACGCGCGGAATATTTTCCAGAAAGCCGCCGCCGGTAATGTGCGCCATCCCTTTGACCCGTACCGTCTCCATGAGACGGAGCAGCGGCTTCACGTAAATGCGCGTAGGCTCGAGCAGCACATCGCCCAAAACGGCTCCGCCAAGCTGATCGAGCCGGTCGGTCAGTTTATAGCCCTTGCGCTCCAGCAGCAGCCGGCGCACGAGCGAGAAACCGTTGCTGTGCACGCCGCTCGAAGCGAGGCCGAGGACGGTATCGCCGGGCCGGATCGCACGGCCGTCGACGATGTTTTTCTTGTCGGCGATGCCGACGGTGAAGCCTGCGATGTCGTACTCGCCTTCCGCGTACATGCCGGGCATCTCCGCCGTCTCGCCGCCGATCAGAGCACAGCCTGCCTGGCGGCAGCCGTCCGCGATACCGCTGACGATCGCCTCGATCTTCTCCGGAATCACTTTGTCGCACGCCAAATAGTCAAGGAAAAAAAGCGGCTCCGCGCCTTGCACAACGACGTCGTTGACGCACATCGCCACCGCGTCGATGCCGATCGTATCGTGCTTATCCATCGCGAACGCCAGCTTCAGCTTCGTGCCGACGCCATCCGTACCGGAGACGAGCACCGGCTCATCATATTTGTCTTTGTTCAGCCCGAAGAGCGCGCCGAAGCCGCCAAGCTCCGTCAGCACCTCCGGCCGGAACGTCGTCTTGACGTGCTTTTTCATCCGTTCGACCGCCTCGTTGCCTGCGGCGATGTCCACTCCGGCTTGTTTGTACGCGTCCGACACGTGCTACCACTCCTTGAATTTATGAAATATCCTAACTCGGCATGGCGTTGTCCGAAGCCAATAAAGGAACTCGGTTCCGTTAATCAGGGCAAAATGCGGCTTCCCCGCAAAATAACGGCAGCTAGTTCCGCTATCGCCTGCAAAATCGAGCCAACAGCATGTGTAGAGCGGATATAACGGAACACAATTCCGCTATATCCGGGAAATAAGCGGGAAATGAAGGGATAACGGAACATGGTTCCGCTATGGCCGAACGTAAAGCCGCCGTACCAAGAGTGCAGTGGCCTTTCGCCAAATGCAAGTCCGGTCCTGCAGCACGGTCCGCCGAGCTACGCATGCCAACCGCAGATCCGTTCCGCCGCGCGGGCCGCGCAACGGCGATACTCGCCGCAGCGCAGCTTCTGCAAGCAAAGCAACCGCAAGCACAGCGACCGCCGCACAGTCCGCCGTCAATCGCAGCCGCAGCCGCAACCGAGCTTGGCGTCCTCCGCCAGCTCAGTCGGGTAGCGGTTGTCGAAGCACGCCGTGCAGTGGCCGCGGTTTTCCTCCGCCGCCGTCCGCCCGATCGCCTCCAGCAGCCCTTCCTGACTGAGAAAATGAAGCGAATCCGCGTTAATGGCCTTCCGTATTTCCTCCACCGATTTCTGCGCCGCGATCAGCTCCTTGCGATCCGGCGTATCGATGCCGTAAAAGCACGGGTTTTTGAACGGCGGCGACGAAATTCGCACATGCACCTCGGTCGCTCCCGCCTCACGCAGCAAGTTCACGATGCGCAGCGACGTCGTGCCGCGCACGATGGAGTCGTCGATCATGACGACGCGTTTGCCTTCTACCACTTTGCGCACGGCGCTCAGCTTCATTTTGACGCCTTGCTCGCGCAGCTCCTGGCTCGGCTGAATGAACGTGCGGCCGGTGTAGCGATTCTTGATCAGCCCAAGCTCGTACGGGATGCCGGTCTGCTCGGCGTACCCGATCGCCGCCGAGATGGAGCTGTCCGGCACGCCGGTGACGACATCGGCGTCGACGAACGACTCGATGGCCAGCCTTTTGCCCATCCGTTTGCGCGCCGAGTGAATGTTAATGGCGTCAATATCGCTGTCCGGCCGCGCAAAATAAATGTACTCCATAGCGCAAATGGCCCGCTTCTGCCCCTCGGCAAACCGGCCCTCGTGCAAGCCGTCTTGATCCAGCACAAGCAGCTCGCCGGGCTGCACATCGCGCACGACCTGGCCGCCGACCGCATCGAACGCGCACGTCTCGGAGGCGAACAAATACGCGTCGCCGAGACGGCCCATGACGAACGGCCGCAGACCGTTCGGGTCGAGCGCGGCAATCAGCTTATTCTTCGTCAATACGAGGAACGCGTAAGCCCCGACGATTTGGCCGAGCGCATCTTTAACGGCATCAACAATATCGTCGTACTGAGAGCGCGCGATAAGGTGTGCCAAAACCTCGGTATCGCTCGTCGTCTGAAAAATCGAGCCTTGCCGCTCCAGCTTCCGGCGCAGCTCGCCAGCGTTGACGAGGTTCCCGTTCGTGGCGATAGCCAGGTCCCCTTCGCGGTATTTGAACACTAGCGGCTGGGCGTTTTGCAGCTTGCTCTCGCCCGCCGTCGAATAGCGGACGTGAGCGATAGCGCCCGTCCCCTTAAGGCCCGACATGATATCGTTGCTGAATACTTCCTTGACCAGGCCCATGCCTCGGTGATATTCAAAATGATCTTTGTCCGCCGTACAGATGCCGGCGCTTTCCTGGCCGCGGTGCTGCAGCGCATGCAGCCCGTAATAGCACAGCTGGGCGGCATCCGGGTGGCCGAACACGCCGAACACGCCGCACTCCTCGCGCAGCTTGTCGGTCCAGCCGTCGCGCGGCGACGCGCCTTCGTTGTAATACGCGCCGCTCCAGAGCGCAGCACCGTCGGACGCGGCGCCCTCGTTTGCCGCACCCCCGAACGCTGTGCCACCGAACGTCGTTCCGCTTGCCACCGTAGCTGCGGACGCTGGGCTACCTTCTGCTGTTCTGCCCGCCATTGCACCCGCGGACGCGGCGCCAGCGGATACATCACCGGCCGCATCACCGGCCGCAACGCCAGCCGCATTGCCTCGCGCGGGCATAGCGGCGCTGCCGCCTTTACTGCCCTCTTCATCCGCTGCTTTTACTTCATATAGCATGGGATCGCTTCCTTCCAAGCTTTTTCCAACTGAGCGACGTCCGAGCGAACCCCTTCCTTGCCGTTAACCGTAATGCGCAGCTCGCTGCCGCCGACCGTGCCGATCGCCCGGCACGGTACGCCGCGCGCCGCGAGCAGCTCCTGCAGCGCGTCCGCCTTGTCCGGGCGGGCGCTGAGCAGAATGCGCGACTGGCTCTCGCTGAACAGCGCCACGTCCGGGCGCAGCTCCGTCTCGAGCGCTACCGACGCGCCGATGCCCCCGCCGCTGATGCACGATTCCGCAAGCGCGACCGCGAGGCCGCCCTCCGACAAATCGTGCGCCGAAGCGACGAGACCGCCGCGAATCGCTTCCAGCACCGCCTGCTGCAAAGCCCTCTCAACCGCCAAATCCAGCTCCGGCGGGCGGCCTTCCGTCACGCCGTGCAGCACGTACTGCAGCTCGCTGCCGCCAAGCTCCGCTTTCGTATCGCCGAGCAGCAGCACGATATCTCCTTCGGCTTTGAAGCCTTGTGTCGTAATGTGATCGACGTCTTCGACGAGGCCGACCATGCCGACGACCGGCGTCGGATAAATCGCGCCTTTGGCGTTCTCGTTGTAGAGCGATACGTTGCCGCCGATGACCGGCGTCTCGAGCGCGCGGCACGCCTCAGCCATCCCTTCGGTCGCTTGCTCCAGCTGCCAGAAAATATCCGGCTTCTCCGGAGAGCCGAAGTTCAGATTGTCCGTCACCGCGAGCGGCAATGCGCCCGAGCAGACGATGTTGCGCGCCGCTTCGCTTACGGCGATGCGGCCGCCGACCGCCGGGTCGAGGTACACATAGCGGCCGTTGCAGTCCGTCGTCATCGCCAAGGCTTTGCGCGTGCCGGGCACGCCGACGACCGCCGCGTCCGAGCCCGGACGGACGAACGTCTCAGTGCGCACCATCGAATCGTACTGGTTGTATACCCACTCCTTGCTCGCTACCGTCGGCGACGCCAGAATGCGGCGCAGCGTCTCGGTCAAATTTGCCGCCTCGGGATAGCGCAGCGTGTCGATGGCGGCATTTTCGCGGTAGTAGGCCGGCTCCTGCGACGCAGGGTTGTATACCGGGCACTCGTCGACGAGCGCGCCGACAGGCATGTCGCCAACAAGCTCGCCGTGGTGGAACAGCTTCAGGCGGCCGTCGTCGGTCACTTTGCCGACCTTCGCGCAGATGACGCCCCATCTGTCGAAAATCGCCCGCGCCTGCGCTTCATGCTCCGGCCGGATGACGTACAGCATGCGCTCCTGCGATTCGGACAGCATCATTTCGTAAGGGGTCATGCCTTCCTCGCGCTGCGGCACCCGATCGAGATATAGCTCGATGCCGTTACCTGCCTTGGATGCCATCTCGGCGCTGGAGCAGGTGAGTCCTGCCGCGCCCATATCTTGAATGCCGAGGACGATGCCGGAGTCGATCAGTTCCAGGCACGCCTCCATGACGAGCTTCTCCATGAACGGGTCGCCGACTTGCACCGCCGGGCGCTTCGCCTCGGATTCGGCGGTCAGCTCCTCGGACGCGAACGTCGCGCCGTGAATGCCGTCGCGGCCCGTCGCCGGACCGACGTAAAACACCGGGTTGCCGACGCCTTTGGCGACGCCCTTCTGAATTTTATCGTGATCGATGAGGCCGACGCACATCGCGTTGACGAGCGGGTTGCCTTCGTAGCTTTCGTCGAACATCACTTCGCCGGCGACCGTCGGGATGCCGATGCAGTTGCCGTAGCCGGCGATGCCGGACACGACATGCTCGAACAAATACCGCACGCGGTCGTTCTCCAGCCGTCCGAAACGAAGCGAGTTCAGCAGCGCAACCGGCCGCGCCCCCATCGAGAAAATGTCGCGGATAATGCCGCCCACGCCCGTCGCGGCGCCTTGGTACGGCTCGATCGCGGACGGGTGGTTGTGCGACTCGATTTTGAATACGACTGCCTGGTTGTCGCCGATGTCAACGACGCCTGCGCCTTCGCCCGGTCCCATCAGGACGCGCGGACCGGTCGTCGGGAAACGGCGCAGCACCGGCTTGGAATTTTTGTACGAGCAATGCTCCGACCACATGACGCTGAACACGCCGATCTCGACATAGTTTGGCTTCCGCCCGAGGAAGCCGCAAATGCGCGCATACTCGTCGTCGGTGACGCCCATCTGCTTGTAAAGCTTCTGCTCCGCGATTTGCTCCGCGTTCGGCTCTTTAGCCGCCGATAACTGCTGCGCCACTGCGTTCCCTCCATGCGTTCAGTATCGATGTAAACATGCGCTTGCCGTCCGCCGAGCCGAGCAGCTCGTGCACCGCCCGCTCCGGGTGCGGCATCATGCCGACGACATTGCCCGCGCGGTTGCAGATGCCGGCGATATCGTCGACGGAACCGTTCGGGTTGTTGCCCGCCTCGTAGCGGAACACGATTTGGCGATTCGCCTGCAATTCCTTCAGCGTCGCCTCGTCGCAATAATAGTTGCCTTCGCCGTGCGCGATCGGAATGTCGATCAGCTCGTTCTCGGCGTAATCGCGCGTAAACGGCGTTTCGTTGTTCACGACGCGCAGCTTGGCGCTGTGGCAGCGGAATTTCAAAGCTTTGTTGCGCAGCAGCGCACCCGGCAGCAGCCGCGCTTCGGTCAGGATCTGGAACCCGTTGCAAATGCCGAGAATATATTTGCCGTCCTCGGCCGCTTGCTTCAGCGCCCCCATCACCGGAGCGAATTGGGCGATCGCCCCGCATCTGAGATAATCCCCGTAAGAGAAGCCGCCCGGCACCAAAATGGCGTCGTAAGCGGATAGATCCGTCGATGTTTGCCAGACGTAGTCGACCGGTTGACCGATTGTCGATTCAACAGCCTTGTAGCAGTCGATATCGCAGTTCGATCCCGGAAATACCAGCACCGCAAATTTCATGACTCGGTCCCCTTTCAAGTTGGCGATCGCCTGCTACTCCAGCTCGTAGCGATAGTCTTCGATGACAGTATTGGCGAGCAGTTTCTCGCACATCGCTTTCACGCGCGCTTCCGCCTCGCCCCGGTCTGCGGTTTGCAGTTCCAGCTCGACGAACTTGCCGACGCGCACCTTGCCGACTTCCTCGAAGCCGAGCGAGTGCAGCGCGCCCTCAACGGCGCTCCCCTGCGGGTCGAGCACGTTTTGCTTGATGGTGACGTACACCTTCGCTTTCATATGGATCTCCTTCTCCTCTATACGGGTATATGGTCTGATGAAGCGGCGATTCGTTACTTCGTTTGCGTCAGACGGCGGTAAATTTCTTTATAGCGGCGGGCCGTTTCTGCCACGACTTCCGCCGGCAGCGGCGCAGGCTCGCTGTTTTTGTCCCAGCCGGAGTTCGCCAAATACGTGCGCACCGGCTCTTTGTCCATGCTGTCGATCTCGACGCCGAGTTCATACTTGTCGGCCGACCAGTAACGTGACGAATCCGGCGTCAGCATCTCGTCGATAATGAGCAGCTGATCGCCGATGAAGCCGAATTCGAATTTCGTATCGGCCAAAATGATGCCCTTCGACTCGCTGAAATCGCGGCCGATCGCATACATTTGCAAGCTGCGGTCGCGCAGGCGGCGGGCCATTCGCTCGCCGAAACGCTCTTCCAGCTGCTCGAACGTAATGTCTTCGTCGTGGCCGACGTCTGTTTTGAGCGGCGGGTGAAATCGGGCTTTCCAGCTTCGCGTTTTTTTGCAGCCCGGACGGCAGCTCGATGCCGCCCACCTTACCGGTTTCCTGATACTGGCGCCAGCCGTTGCCGGTCAAGTAGCCGCGGACGACGCACTCCACCGGGATGCGGATCGCCTTCTCTACTACCATGAACCGGTGGGCGATATTGGCCGCGTGCTCGACAGGCACGATGCCGTCGTTCAGCAGTACGTTCAGATCCGTGTGCACGACATGGTTCGGGAACAGGATGCGGGTGCGATCGAACCAAAATTCGCTCAGCTTGTTGAGCATGATCCCTTTTTCCGGCACGCCCGGCTTCAGCACGTAGTCGAAAGCGGAGATGCGGTCCGTGACGACGATCAAATAATGTTCGCCGAGATCGTACAGCTCGCGGACCTTTCCTTTGTAAGCCAGCGGTGCGTTAACCAGGCCTTCGGCCGTGATGAGCGCACCGCCTGCGTCAAGATTTGCGCCCGCGTTTACGGGGTTCGTATTCGTATCGGTCATGGGCTGTCGTCTACTCCAATCCTAATCGAGTGAAAATCGTATCGACATGCTTCAGGTGCCAGCTCGGATCGAAACAATCGGCGATCTCCGCAGGGCCGAGCACTTCCGTTATGGCCGGCGTGCTCTCGATAATGTCGCGGAACGAGCGCTGCTCTTCCCAAGCTTGCATCGCCCGCGGCTGCACGGTATCGTACGCCTGCTCGCGGGAGAAGCCTTTGTCGATCAGCTTCGTCATAACCCGTCCGGAGAACGGTACGCCGTACGTGGACTGCATGTTGCGCAGCATGTTTTGCGGGAACACGGTCAAGTTTTTGACGATGTTGCCGAACCGGTTCAGCATGTAGTCCAGAAGCGTAGTGGCATCGGGCAAAATGATCCGCTCCACCGACGAGTGGCTGATATCGCGCTCATGCCAGAGCGGCACGTTCTCGTAGGCGGACAGCATATGGCCGCGGATGACGCGCGACAGGCCGCTGATGTTCTCGCAGCCGATCGGGTTGCGCTTGTGCGGCATCGCCGACGAGCCTTTTTGGCCTTTGGCGAACGGCTCTTCGACTTCGCGGAACTCGCTCTTCTGGAGCGCCCGGATCTCGGTTGCGAACTTGTCGAGCGACGTCGCGATGAGCGCCAGCGTGGCCATATACTCGGCGTGCCGGTCGCGCTGCAGCGTCTGCGTCGAGATCGGCGCCGGCTTCGTGCCGAGCTTCTCGCACACGTACTGCTCGAGGAACGGATCGGCGTTGGCGTACGTGCCGACGGCACCGGAAATTTTGCCGTACTGGACGCGGTCGGCGGCTGCGCGGAAGCGCTCCAGATTGCGCTTCATCTCTTCGTGCCAGAGCGCCATCTTCAGGCCGAACGTCGTCGGCTCGGCGTGGACGCCGTGCGTGCGGCCCATCATCGGCGTATGCTTATATTCGATAGCTTTATCGCGCAAAATGGCGATGAAGCGTATAATGTCCTGTTCGAGAATGTCGTTGGCTTGCTTGAGCAAATAGCCGAGCGCCGTATCCACAACGTCCGTGGAAGTGAGCCCGTAGTGCACCCACTTGCGCTCCGGCCCGACCGTCTCCGACACGGCGCGGGTGAAGGCGATGACATCGTGCCGCGTCTCTTGCTCGATCTCGTAAATGCGCTCGATGTTAAAGGAGGCGCTCCGGCGAAGCGCCGCCGCGTCCTCCTTGGGGATGACGCCGAGCTCAGCCCAAGCTTCGCACGAGAGCAGCTCCACCTCGAGCCAAGCTTTGAACTTGTTCTCTTCCGTCCATATGCGCGCCATCTCCGGTCTGCTGTACCGTTCTAACATGGTTGGTCCTCCACTCCGTTAAGTCCGATAATAGTCTCTATTTATTTATTGATTTGTCCGTACTGCTTGACGGAACGCGACTACCGTTCCCTCCGCTTGCTCTCCTGCTCGCGCCATACTCCTGTCCGCTCTACCCAATTCAGCGCTTTCTCTACATCGTCCGAAAGCAAGTTCAGGTGCCCCATTTTGCGCTTCGGCTTCGCTTCGTGCTTGCCATATAGATGAAGCTTTACGACAACTTCTTCTTCGCCGCCCCAGCCGAAGCGCCGCACGCGATGGCGGGCGCTCGCGCCGCATCGCCGTAGCTGGCGGTGCTCTGCGCCGCAGCCGGCGCCTCGCCGGCCTGAGCCGCATTAGACGTGGCACCCGCCTGCCCGGCGCCGGCCGGCGTGCCAGCCTCAACGCTTCCGCCGGGCGGGTGCGCCGCCAGCCACGCGCGCAGCGGCTCAACGTGCTCGCCGAGCACGTTCACCATCACGACGGGCGTGCGCAGCGCCGTCGGGCCGAGCGGCAAGTCGCAAATAGCGCGCACATGCTGCTCGAACTGCGACGTCATGCACGCCTCCATCGTGTAGTGGCCGGAATTGTGCGGCCGCGGCGCGAGCTCGTTGACGAACAGCTCGCCCTCCGCCGTCACGAACATCTCGACGGCGAGCAGGCCTACGACGCCGAGGGAGGCGGCGATGCTCCGCGCCAGCTCTTCGGCGCGGAGCAGCACATCGCTCGGGACGCGGGCCGGCACGACCGAGAGGTGCAGGATGTTGTCGACATGCACGTTTTCCGCCGCCGGAAACGTGCGCACTTCGCCGCTCGGCGAGCGGGCGGCGATGACGCTGAGCTCGCGCTCGAACCGGATGAACCGTTCGAGCACGAGCTCGGTTCCGGCGCGGCTCAGCTCCGCATAAGCCGCGTCCGCCTCCTCGGCCGAGCGGATGACCCGCTGGCCTTTGCCGTCGTAGCCGCCGGTCGCCGTCTTCAGCACGCACGGCGTGCCGAGCCGGCTTACGGCTTCCCGCAGCTGCGCTCTGCTGGCGATCTCTTCGTACGGCGCCACCTTGGCGCCGGCGGCTTCGATCGCCCGCTTCTCGCGCAGCCGATGCTGCGTGACGTACAGCAAGTCGCTCCCTTGCGGCACGTAGCACTCCCGTTCCAGCAGCTCCGTTACGCGCGCGTCCACATTTTCGAACTCGTACGTGATGACGTCGGATAGCTCCGCGAGCCGGCACGCCGCTTCCACATCGTTGTAAGCGGCGGTCACCTGATGCGCTGCGACTTGGCCGCAAGGCGAATCGGGCGTCGGGTCGAGCGTTACGAACCGGTAGCCGAGGTGCGAGCCGGCGAGCGCCATCATGCGCCCGAGCTGGCCGCCGCCGAGAATGCCGATCGTAGCTCCGGGGAGAATGCGGCGCGCGGCTTCCGGGAGCTTTTGCCGGCCGCCTTTCGCCTGATCTGTCATCGCCAAGCCGCCCCCGTTTCGTTCGCTCGCGCCGCTCATTCCAAATCCCCTGCTTCCAGCACCGCCTGCTTCGTCCGCTCGCGCCGCGCCCGGATGCGCTCCCGCACCTCGGGCTCGAACGCGCCGACGATTTGCGCCGCCAGCAGACCGGCGTTCGCCGCCCCCGCCTGGCCGATCGCCACCGTCGCCACCGGTATGCCGGCCGGCATCTGCACGATCGACAGCAGCGAGTCGAGCCCGTTCAATGCCGCCGACTTGACCGGCACGCCGATGACCGGCAGCTCCGTTTTGGCTGCGACCATGCCCGGCAAATGCGCCGCGCCGCCAGCTCCGGCGATAATGACTCTGAGGCCCCGCGCCGCCGCCGTCTCCGCGTACTCGAACATGAGATCCGGCGTGCGGTGCGCCGAGACGACCTTTTTCTCGTATGCCAGGCCGAGCTCCTCCAGCACGTCGCAGGCGTGCTTCATCGTTTCCCAATCCGATTTGCTGCCCATAATGACTCCGATTGTTGCCGTCACGCTGAGTCCTCCCATTTATGCCGCTGTGATAAAAACTCCTGTCGGAGTAATCTCGAAGATGATCGGGCCGCGTTAAGCGGAAGTTGTTATCGCCGTTCAGAACGATTTTCATTCTGCAGCGGTAAAAAACAAAAGTCCGGAGATAGAAGCCTCCTATCACCGGACTGCAAAGAACCGAATGCTGCCCCGCCCCACCGCTCAAAATGGGAATAAAAGGCCGACAACTAGCGTCATCACTAGTTGTACCCACATCCGCTTCCTCGTAGTCCAGAAATTTACGGTTTCCGGGTAGAGACTTTCGGGCCATATTCCCGACATTATACGAAGCCGCGTTATCATTCGTATTTTGCTATGTTCTGATTTTGCTCGTTGTCGATTTTAGTTTATCAGCTATTCTCTGGCGATGTCAACCGCAAATCCGAACATTCGGCAACGACTGCATTGATTTAGTTCGCGTTTAATGAAAGCTTGTCTACTTTTTATTGTACATGATTTCGCTGCTTATAGCAAAAAGCCGCCGTCCCCGCATAGGGGGACGACGGCTCCATTTTCCCGGTTCGAAATGCGCGAACGACGCGCCGCTTCGTCCATATGTTTTTTGCTGCTGGGGGATATTTTTTTCGTAATTCAGTTGAATTATGCGGTAATTTTTTTTATGATAAAGTTGTGAAAATAATTTTCCTTATGCGTGTAAAATATTATCAATCATGCATGCGAGGCAGGTGAACGGCGATGCCGGGCATTCTCGTTGCCCTTCAAGACGCAATGGCCGATTTGCATCAGAAAGAACAGCAGCTCGCGGAGTACATTATTGCCCATCCGCTGGAGACGACGCATCTGAGCATCGTCGAGCTCGCCGAACAGTCGGGAACGAGCACCGCTACGGTGTCGCGCTTCTGCAAATCGTTTCATTTCGTGGGCTTCGGCGATTTCAAGCTGAAGCTGGCCGCCGAGCTGGCGACCCGGCGCTCCGCTGCGCCAACCTACCAAGATATTGTCGCGGACACGCGCATTGCCGATCTGATCGCAGGCGTTCAGCAAAACCATCTGCGCTCCATCACCGAGACCGGGCAGCTGCTCGATCCGGCGATGCTGGAGCGGACGGTCGCGGCGCTGCACCAGGCGCGGCAGATTGACATTTACGGCGTGGCGACGTCGGGCGTCGTGGCGTCCGATTTTTATCAGAAGCTGGTGCGGCTCGGCAGGCGGACGTCGATGTTCACCGACACGCACATGCAGGTGACGTCGGCGGCGACGCTGTGCGAGGACGACGTCGTGCTGGCCATCTCTTACTCCGGCGAGACGCCGGAAATCGTCGACGCCGTATCGTGCGCCAAAGAGCGCGGCGCCACGACGATCTCGCTGACGAAAAACGGCCCGAACACGCTGGCGTCGCTCACCGACTTGCAGCTGTTCACTTCGTCGCTGGAAGAAGGCATCCGCCGCGGCGACATGGCGTCCCGCATCGCGCAGCTGTTCGTGCTCGACGTCGTGTTCACAGGCTTGCTGAGCTCCGCTTTCGACACCTATATCCCGAAGCTGGAGGAATCGTTCCAATATGTGCGCCGCTATCGCAAACCGTCCAAGGAAAGGTAAGGGAATCACCATGAAAATCCGCAAATTCGAGACGCAAGAAGCGCTCAATGAAGCGGCGGCCGACCTGATCAGCGGGCTCGTGCTGCGCAACCCGGCCGCTGTGCTCGGGCTGGCGACGGGCAGCACGCCGGTCGGCATTTACGCTTCGCTCGTACGCCGCTATGAAGCCGGTCTTGTCCGCTTCAAGCAGACGACGACATTCAATTTGGACGAATATGTAGGGCTGCCGGCCGGTCATCCGGAGAGCTACCGCAGCTATATGCAGAACCACCTGTTCAAGCACGTGGACCTCGTGCCGGAGCAAACCTTCCTGCCGGACGGCAACGCCGCCGATCTGGAAGCCGAATGCCGCCGCTACGACGAGCTGCTGGCCGGCGCCGGGCGCATCAACCTGCAGCTGCTGGGCATCGGCCACAACGGGCATATCGGCTTCAACGAGCCTGACCATGCGCTGCTAAGCGGCACCCATATCGTGGAGCTGAAGCCGTCGACGCGCGAAGCCAACGCGCGCTTCTTCCAGTCCCTGGACGAGGTGCCGACGCACGCGCTGACGATGGGGATCGGCTCGATTTTGAAGGCGGAATCGATTTTGCTCGTCGTGCGCGGCGCCGATAAGGCGGAAATCGTGCACCGCGCCTTGACCGGTCCGATCACGACAGATTGCCCGGCTTCGCTGCTGCAAACGCACGCCGATTTGCACGTGTACGTCGATTCCGAGGCGGGGAGGCTGTTGGACGCATGAAGAGCGCGGCAGGCAAAACGAGCGGCGGCGTGCGCCACGCCGCCGTCGTAACGGAAACAGGAACGCTGAACGATGCCGTCCTGCTGTGGCGGGACGGAACTATCGCCTACGTCGGCTCCGAAGCGGACGTGCCGGCGGAGCTGAAGCCGCTGCTAGACGCTTCGGCGGACGCCGGCGGTGACTGGCTGCTGCCGGGCTTTATCGACATTCACGTGCACGGCGGGTACGGCGGCGATTTTATGGAGGCGACGGCGGAAGCGTACGACGCGATCACTTCGTTTCACGCCAGAAACGGTACGACCGGGATGCTGGCGACGACGGTAACCGCTTCGCGGGAAGCGATCGACCGCGTGCTTGAGGCGGTTGAGTCGTACCGCAGCAGCCGTGCGGGCGGCACGGGCGCCGAGCTGTACGGCGTGCATCTCGAGGGCCCATTCATCTCGCCTAAGTGGCCCGGCGCGCAAAACCCGAACTTTATTGTAGATGCCAACAAAGAGTGGCTGGAAGCGTGGACTGCGAGGTATCCAGGCCTTATCCGGATGGTGACGCTGGCGCCGGAGCGGCCAGGGGCGCTGGATGTCGTGAGCTGGCTCGCTTCGCACGGCATTATTGCCGCTTGCGGCCATACGGACGCGACGTACGCCGACATTCAAGCTGCAGCCGCGCACGGACTGAGCCATGCCGTGCACACGTTTAACGCGATGCGCGGCCTGCACCACCGCGAGCCGGGCACTGTCGGCGCCGTGCTCACCGATCCGCGCCTGCATGCGGAAGTGATCGCCGACGGCTTGCACGTGCATCCGGCGGGCATCAAGCTGCTCACGCAAGTGAAAACGCAGCGCAACCTGATCCTGATCACCGATGCGATATCGGCAGCCGGCCTCGGCGACGGCGACTATTCGCTCGGCGGGCTGGACGTCGTCGTCAAGGACGGCGCGGCGCGGCTTAAAGAAGGAGGCGCGCTGGCCGGAAGCACGCTGACGATGATCGGCGCGTTCCGCTACATGGTGCTTGAAATCGGCCTTTCGGTGCCGAAGGCGAGCGAGCTCGGCAGCGGCAATCCGGCGAGACGGCTCGGCCTGTACGGCGAAACCGGCTCGATCGCGGCCGGCAAGCGGGCCGACCTGCTGCAGGTGGGCGCAAGCAATCTGGAGCTGCGGCAAGTGTGGAAGCGCGGCGCGAAGCTGGAATAGAAGGCGGCCGCCCGGGATGTGGATGTACACCCGGGCGGCCGTTTTTTTGCTTGCGGGGCCTGCGCCTTTTTCATTTAACACATAGTATTTTTAACTTATATTTTTGTTGTTGCTGCTCTTGATAAAAAAAAAATGACCTGCGGCAACGGGCCGCAGGTCCAAGTGATTCTATATTGAAAAGGGGGTCGATGTTTAGTATAAGCGCCCAACCTTAAAGGGAGATGAATGGCGTATTTCAACTTTGTTACAATTCCGCTACCGGACGATGACGGCATCAGGGGGTAAGACTGAGCGGACCGGAACCGTTGCATAACAGCATGACGGCGCCGCCGAGCAAAGCTGCATTTTTGAGAAAATGAACTTTTTGCATATTCGCTTCCTGCGGATTGTCTAGCCCCCAAAAGCGGTGCGTCAATAAGGTTGTAGGCACTAGAAAAACGATCAGCAGCACCGCCCCGATCTGGGCCATAAAACCGAACGCCACGCTGAGTCCCCCGAGCAATGCCAGCAGACTCGCGAGCCAAGCGGACAGCTTCGGGAACGGTGCGCCTGAAGCCGCAGCGATTTGTGCGGTATGGCCCATATTTCGAAGATGGCCAAAGCCAGCCCCGATAAAAATGAATGCAAACAGTATGCGTCCTGCCAAAACGAGAAGCTGAGAAAGCAAATCCATCGTGCTCATCCCTTTCCAACGGTTATTTGAACGCAATCCCCAGTCGGATTGCAACGCCGGCTGCCGGCCGAAAGCCTTCGACGCCATTATGAATCAAAAGAGTCATATGCGGAAGTAAGCACTTAAAAGTGCTATACTTACATAAAGGATACTATTGGGAGGATTCGGCATGGAGAAGAAGCAGCCTTGGCAATGCAGGAACGGTGTGGAGGCGGCGCTTGAGATCGTTGTGGGCAAATGGAAGCCGATTATTTTGCTCCATCTGTTTCATGAAGGGACCAAAAGGTTTGGCGAGCTGAAAAGCCTGCTGCCGAACATTACGCAAAAAATGCTCACCGCACAGCTGCGCGAGCTGGAACAGCAAGATATCGTTCGGCGCGTCGTCTATCCGGAAGTGCCGCCGCGAGTCGAATATTCCATTACGGAGTATGGCCGGAGTCTGGAGCCCATTTTGCAGCAAATGCACGATTGGGGCGCCGCCCATCTGGAGCATATGAAAGCGAGGCGCGGCGTGAACGGAAGCTAGGCGCAAAAAGAGCTCTCTCCCGCCAAAGGTACCGGATCGTGACGCGCTCGCCGTCGATAACGTCGTGAAGCACGCGCCGCTCGCCTCTTTGTCTTGGAGGGAGCGGCGTTTTTGGGAGGAGGGGCAAGGAAGGAGGTTTCATACGCATAATTATCAGGCCAGGTGCCTTACGCTACTTTGCGATCATTGCCGTTGTGGCCGTCATCTTCTGCATAAAGGCTGTCCCGGAAACGAATGGAAAAACGCTCGAACAAATCGAGCGGCTTTGGGAAAGCGGGCGTTAAGCCGGTTGCCTGCTTGCTGCGCCGCGGCCCGGAGAACGTGCTATCACGGCAAAAGGGCCCCCCGCCCGCAAGCCGGCGGAGAGCCCTGCACGAATAACCTTACATTGGCTGTACCGCTTGCACGAGATGCTGCTCCAGCTCCTCTTCGTACTCGCGGCGCTGCTCCTCGCTGCAGCCGAGCAGATCGGCCATAGCCGCAATAACACCGGATTTCCAGCGGTGCACCGAAGCGATGTCGAAGAACAATGCTCCGGTGCGGCGGATCAAGAAATCGACCGGCTTCGCGGCCATTTCCTGCCGGATCGCATACAGCAGCTCGGCGTAAATCTCAACCGGCAAACCGTAGCCGGACGCAGCGTTTCCATGCTCGGCCGCCAGCTCGAAAATGCGCGGGGCGTTGCTGCCGTAGCGGCGCGCCAGACGCTGCGCCGCCTCGCGCGGCAGCCCTTGGCGGACACCGTCCTCCGTCGCCCGCGCGACGAACGTCTCGTAGCCTTCCGGCCCGCCGACGTCGCCTCCGGAGATCGGCATCGTCCGCGTTCTCGATGCCGGGAACGCCGCGCCTCCCTGCTCGCTCAGCTTGCGCGCCAGCAGATCGACGATCTGCTCGCCCATCTTGCGGTAGCCCGTCAGCTTGCCGCCGGCAATCGTCACAAGCCCGGACGGAGAGACGAAAATCTCGTCGCGACGCGACACTTCGGACGGCGACTTGCCTTCCTGGTAAATCAGCGGCCTCAGACCGGCCCAGCTCGATTCCACGTCGGCTTCGGTCAGCTTCAGCTGCGGGAACATGAAGTTGGCGGCGTCGATCAGATACCGGCGATCCTCGTCCGTCATCGTCGGCCGCGCCGTATCGCCATTGTAGTCGGTATCCGTCGTGCCGACGTAAGCTTTGCCGTCGCGCGGGATGGCGAATACCATCCGCCCGTCCGGCGTATCGAAGTACACCGCCTGACGGAGCGGAAAGCGCGACTGGTCGAACACGAGATGGACGCCTTTGGTGAGACGAAGCGTTTTGCCCTGCTTCGAGCGATCCATCTCGCGCAGCGTATCGACCCAAGGGCCGGTAGCGTTGACGATGACACGGGCGCGTACCGTATACGTGCCGCCGCCGATGCGGTTGGCCACTTTCACGCCGACGAGCCGGCCGTTCTTCTCATAGAGGAGCTCCTCCGCTTTGGCGTAGTTGACGGCATAGGCGCCGTGACTGGCCGCCTTTTTCAGCACTTCCATCGTGAGCCGCGCGTCGTCGGTCCGGTATTCGACGTAGAAGCCGCCGCCCCTCAGCCCCTCCTTCTTCAAGAGCGGCTCACGGCGAAGCGTCTCTTCGCGGCTCAGCATCGAACGGCGCTCGCTCTTGATGACGCCGGCTAAAAAATCGTACAGCTTGAGGCCGATCGAAGTCGTAAACATCCCGAACGTCCCGCCCTCGTAAATCGGCAGCAGCATCCATTCCGGCGTAGTCACGTGCGGCCCGTTCCCGTAGACGATGGCGCGCTCTTTGCCGACTTCGGCCACCATTTTGACTTCAAATTGCTTCAAATATCGCAGTCCGCCGTGCACGAGCTTGGTCGAGCGGCTGGACGTTCCCGCCGCAAAATCCTGCATCTCGATGAGCGCGGTCTTCATGCCGCGCGTTTGCGCATCGAGGGCGATGCCCGCTCCCGTAATGCCGCCGCCGATAACCAGTACGTCGAACGTTTCCGTCTCCATTTGCGCAAGCATTTGTTGTCTGTTTGCAGCGCTGAACGGGGTAATTGTCGTCATGTCTGCACTCCTCCCGGGTTCAAATGCAAAAAAACCACGGACATCCTTGCCCGCAGCGTATGCGAGGCAAGGGTCGTGGTTTCTCCTGATCTCCAACCAAATATTAACTTGATACGATTATAGCATGAGTGCCGTCATTTGAAAAGCATTGCGGCTTGAACCGCCTTTTTCCACCCGCCGTACAGCTCGCCGCGCCGCACTTCGTCCATCGCCGGCTCGAAGCGCTTGCCGACTTGCCACTGCGCCGCGATCTCGCCCTTATCGTGCCAGTAGCCAACGGCGAGACCGGCCAGGTAAGCTGCTCCAAGCGCGGTCGTCTCGTTGACGACCGGGCGCTCTACGGTGACGTTAAGCAAATCGCTTTGGAACTGCATGAGCAGCTCGTTGCGAACGGCGCCGCCGTCGACGCGAAGCGTTTTCAAAGTGAGGCCGGAGTCTTCCTCCATCACCTTCAGCACGTCCTTGCTCTGGTAAGCGAGCGATTCGAGCGTAGCGCGGATGAAATGCTCCTTGCTCGTGCCGCGCGTCAGCCCGAATACGCCGCCGCGCACGTCGCTGTCCCAGTAAGGCGTACCGAGCCCGACGAAAGCGGGTACGACGTATACGCCGTCTGTCGAAGGCACGCGCGCCGCATATGTTTCGCTGTCCTGGGCCGTCTCGATCATGCGCAGACCGTCGCGCAGCCACTGGATGGCCGAACCGGCGACGAACACGCTGCCTTCAAGCGCGTATTCGATGCGGCCGCCGATTCCCCAGGCGATCGTCGTGAGCAGCCCGTGTTTGGAACGGATCGGCTCCGTGCCGGTGTTCATCAGCATGAAGCAGCCGGTGCCGTACGTATTTTTGGCCATTCCCTGCTCGAAGCACGCCTGCCCGAACAAGGCCGCCTGCTGGTCGCCCGCCGCTCCGGCGATCGGGACGGAGTGCCCGTCAAACAGCACCGGATCGGTCAGCCCGTACACCTCTGACGACGACTTCACTTCCGGCAGCATCGAGCGCGGCACGCCGAGAATTCGCAGCAGCTCGTCGTCCCAATCGCGCGTGTAAATGTTGTACATCAGCGTCCGCGAGGCGTTGGAGTAGTCCGTCGCATGCACCCGTCCGCCTGTCAGCTTCCAGATGAGCCAAGTATCGATCGTGCCGAACAGCAAGTCGCCGCGCTCGGCTTTGGCCCGGGCGCCCTCGACGTGGTCGAGAATCCATTTCACCTTCGTCCCGGAAAAATAAGCGTCGATGAGAAGCCCCGTCCGTTCCCGGAACATATCGTTATAGCCTTGCCGCTTCAGCTCGTCGCAAATGTCCGCCGTCTGCCGCGATTGCCAGACGATGGCGTTGTACACCGGGCGCCCCGTGTGACGGTCCCATATGACCGCCGTCTCGCGCTGGTTCGTGATGCCGATCGCAGCCAGCTGCTGCGGCCGGATGTTCCCCTCGCTCAGCGCGGCGCTGATGACGTTCCGAATCGACAGCCATATTTCGTCCGCGTCGTGCTCGACCCAGCCCGGCTTCGGGAACAGCTGGCGAAACTCTTGCTGCTGAAAGGCCACAATGTCGCTGCCATGGCCAAACACAATCGCCCTCGAGCTCGTCGTGCCTTGGTCGAGAGCCATAACGTAGGAAGCTTGATCGGTCATGGGAACCACCCTTTCCTGAAATGATTCACTGCGAGGCGGCCTTATTTCCGCTTGGCAAAATGCCGCCACAAACTGGCCTGCGACGTCGTCACCGCCGACGCCCCCGCCTCGAGCGCCCGCTCCACGTCCTCGACGGTACGGATCAACCCGCCGGCAAAGACGGGAATGCCGGTTCTGCCGTGCACCTCCGCGATCATGTGCGGCAATACGCCCGGCATAACTTCGATGTAGTCGGGCTGCGTCCGTTCGATGAGCGAGTAGCTTTTCTCCACCGCGTTCGTATCGAGCAAAAACAACCGCTGAATAGCCAACAGCCCGTTCTGTTTCGTCTTCGTAATGACGCCTGCCCGCGTCGAAAGCAGGCCCGCGGGGCGAATTTGCTGGCACAAATATTCCGCCGCGTATTCGTCGTTTTTGAGCCCTTCGATCAAGTCGGCGTGCAGGAGCAGCTTTTTGCGGTTCGCCGCCGCCATATCGGCGACCGGCTTAATTTGTCCGAGATGCGTATCGAGCAAAATGATGTACTCGTAATCGAGAGCCATCAGCTGCTCCAAATCTTTCATGCGGCGCACCGCCGGCAAAATGGGTTGATTATGAAACGCCATACGGCGCGGCCTCCTTTTGTAAACAAGCTCGGGAACGGAACGCTTGCGTTCGTTGTAGCTATCATACAACAGCGCCTTGATGGAATGAAAGCGGTTTTGTAGTTCGGCAGCCCGGTTGTTGGCAATTGCCGAACAGAGAAATTCATGTTGCGGCCGCACCTTACTTCTGCGCAAACGTATCGTAATGCAGCACGCCGAACTATGTCAATCGATGGTGCCGGTCCACGAACCTCTTTCGCTTCTCCGTCGCATCGTCTAAACTGGGAGAAAACGATCATAAAGGACGGATCTCGAAGCATGGTTGCAAGCATAGCGGATTCGGGGCTGCTGGAACGCTTCCCTTATTTGAGCGCCATTCGCCCCGAGGAATGGGCGGAGGCACAGCCGTTCGCGCGCACGTTCCCGGCCAAGGCGCGCATTTTCCAAAGGGAGGATGCCGACTCGTACGGCGTGTTTTTGATCGAAGGTACCGCGCGCATCAGCCGGATCGGGGAAGACGGCAGCGAACACGTCCTGAGCGTGCTGGCGCCTGGGGAAGTATGCGCCTTGCTCGTGCTAAGCGGCCTGAGCGAACGCGATTACCCCGGTATAATGACAGCCGAAACGGACGTGACCGCCTTGTTCGTGTCCAAACGCAGCTTTTTGCGCTGGGTGCAGGAGTACTCTCCTGTGCGCAGCGCCGTATTCGGCAGCTTGCTCGAAAACATACTGCGTATGGACGAGCAGCTGCAGGCGATGCTGTCGGAGCCGCTCGACACGCGCCTGGCAAAAGCGCTGCTGCGCGCTACTTCCGAGCGCCGGCCGCTGCTGTATACGACGCATCACGGCCTCGCTGCCGAGATCGGCTCCGCCCGCGAAGTCGTGAGCCGCGCGCTGCAGCGTTTTCGGCGGCAGGGCTGGGTGGAAACGGGACGCGGCTGGGTGCGCGTCGTCCGCCGCAGCGAGCTGGAAGCTCAGCTTGACTGGAGCGGCAAGCCGGGCGAATCCAAAAAGTTGCCTAAAACAACTAGAGGAAAAGCTTAGTGCGCTGGTTATTCCGTCGTAGAAAAAAAAGGAACCCCCTTCGACAGTCGTGTTGTCGCCAGCGAGTTTTTTGGAGAATTCAGCAGCGCGGGTAGAAACTGCCCTACTTGCATCCGAATTAACGGGTCAGCAGCCTGCTTTTCTGTTTGCTTCGACAAACAAGCAGATATTCGGATTTATCATTCACTATATTCCCATACCTGAAGCCCTGCTCCGATCATACCGCTCAAAGTTCTTTGCAGCGCCGATTCGATTCGAACGTCTTCAAACAAGGATGGCATCGCTCTTCTTTTCACTTCCAATCTCAAACGGGAGATCAGCGGCTCCCCTACCTCTGCTACGCCGCCGCCAAGGACAATCCGCTCCGGGTTGAAGATATGCAGCAAGCTGGCGATTGCCGACCCCAGCGATGCGATCACCTCGTCCATTACCTCGGCAGCCAATACATCCCCATTAAGCCATAGGTCAACGACTTCTTTGGCATTCACGGGAACATGTTCAACGCCAGGCAAGTCGGCCAGTCGATCATTCATCAGTTTGGCGATGCCGGTTCCGGAAGCATATTGTTCCAGGCAGCCAATGTTTCCGCATATGCAAGGAAGTCCTTTGTAATTAACGGACATGTGGCCGATTTCTCCGGCTCCTCCCCAGGCGCCGTGGACGATCTTGCCGTTAGTGACGACAACTCCGCCCACACCGGTTCCAAGCGCAAGGCACAGAAAATGGTCAGCTCCCTGACCCGATCCGAGAACCTTCTCGGTGAGCGCCAATACATTGACATCGTTATCCACATAAATCGGCAGCCGGAACCGCTCCTGCAGGATCTCTCGAAGAGGGGTTCCGGTATAGCCGGGAAGCAAATCGTTAGCGAAGCGAATGCTTCCCGTTTTCCAGTCTACCTGTCCCGCCGTACCTACTCCTATCCCTTTCAACGTTGGATGTTTCGGTAACTTGTCCAAGACAGCATCGATCGCTTCCACGACCCGATCGACAACATTGACTTTCCCGGCCAAAGTTGGCAGGCTGTATGAATATAGCACTTCCCCTTGACAAGTAATGATCCCCGAATTGATCTTCGTACCGCCGATATCTACGCCGACGGCTACAGAAGATTGCGGGTCGCATAAGGAATCTTCCATTTTCAACGCCCCTCACTAGGAAATCTGCATTTGAAGCGCTTCTACATAACGCCTTATAATCAGCTGTGGGCGAGTGATCGCACTTCCGACAACCACATAGGCTGCTCCCGCTTCCAAGGCTTTAACAGCTTCCTCAGGCGTCCAGATTCGTCCTTCAGCAACCACAGGGACATGTACAACTTTGCTAAGCTGACGCACGAGATCAAAGTCTGGTTCTTTCAATTGCCTACTGTAAGGCGTATATCCGGACAACGTCGTTCCTATGAAATCAGCGCCTAATTGCTCTGCTGCGACTCCCTCTTCAAAGGTTGAAACGTCTGCCATCACGCGAACCCCGGCGTGGTGTGCGTAAGTGATCAGCTCAATGACCCGCTCCAAACGCCCTTCCCGGTCCGTGACATCGAGCGCCACGATGTCGGCTCCCGCTTCCACGATGGCCTTCACTTCATCCATTGTCGGTGTAATGAAAATGTCCGATCCCGAAATATTCCTTTTGATTAATCCAATTACCGGTAAATCTATAGCTTCTTTGATGAATCGGATATCAGTCACGCCGTTGGTACGGATCCCTATCGCACCTGACATTTGGGCTGCAATCGCCATTTTCCGCATCGTATCCCCACCGTGAAGCGGCTCGTCTTCCAACGCTTGGCAGGAAACGATTAGTCCTCTTTTGGAGAAGGTAGAGTAGTTTGTTTGCATGATTACCCGTTCCTTTACTATGTCTTTTATCCGTGCTATTTTAAAATTTTCCGGTTTAATACATTCTCCAGCAGCTTCCAACCCTCAACACATTGCGGCTCCTTGATAAACGGTTCAAAGCCGTAATTCAAATACATATTAATGGCCTGATAACTCGTCGTTTGTGTGGTTAGATATGCTTTCTCGTGACTTCTGGACAAAATATTCAGCGCGGCGCTCAACAACGGTTTTGCCAGCTTTTTTCCTTGGTGCTCCGGTTTAATGGCTACCCAATGGATTCTTCCCCAAGTTTCATTCTCTTGAAATTCGCCGTACCATGCGGTTGTCGTTCCGATGACTTCACCCTGTTCGTTCTCTGCAAATAGGCAGCGCAACGACATCTCGTCCAAATGAGGGCCAAATTCTTTGGCAAAATGATTCAGCGCAGCTGTCTTGTCTTTAAACTCATCCACGCTGACTTCAGTCTCTGCCCAAATGCCCTCTTCCCCGGCCTTAAACGTTCTGATGCTGTAATGCTCAGGGAAGGAGTATTGCGGAATGTCGGCAAGATTCGTTCGTATCATTGTCAATGGAATTCTTTTCATCTCTCTCATCTCCAAAACATAAGATTATTTCACTGCCCCGAGCGTCATCCCTTTAACCAGGTGTTTTTGCACCAATAATCCGAATATCAGCATAGGAATCATGATAAAGGTTCCTGCCGCTGTTAGCGGGCCCCATTCGGTTCCCTGGAACGTAATGAAGGAAGTAATGGTAACCGGCAAGGTTTGCGTGCTTTTCCCGCTTAAGATCAATCCGATTAAAAACTCGTTCCAGATCCCCAATATGGAGAGAATAAACGTGGCGGCGATTCCTCCGCGGGTAATAGGGAGAACGATTCGGAAAAATGCGGAGAATTCCGAGCAGCCTTCTACTAAAGCGGATTCACGAATCTCTTTCGGGACTCTTCGAAAAAAGTGAGCAGCATTAAAATAGAGAAAGGCAAATTAAGCAATAAGTAGACTCCGATGAGCAATCCGTACGTGTTAATGAGATGCAACTGCGACCCCAGGTAATAGAACGGCAGCAACAGCATGATCGGCGGAGCCACGCTAACGCTTAAAATAAACGTAATGATTTTGACCCTGCTCTTCACATTGAGAAAAGCCAGTCCGTAAGCTAACGACGCCCCTAGCAAAATGGAGAGAGCCGAAGCCGAAAACGATATAAAGATGCTGTTCCACAGCGCCAACAAGAAGTTGGAGCGTGAGAGAACATTGATATAATTATCGAAAGTCGGTTTGAAGAAGAACACCGGAGGCATGGAAAATGCGTCAATATAGTTTTTAACGGAGGTCAGCACCAGCCAAATAACCGGACTAACAAAGAATAAGATAATGAGGCATAGAACGGCATAAAATAATGTTGTATGCAAACGTACGGAAAGACGCAAGTCAGCACCTCCTTAGCATTAATTTTTTTGAGCAATCACGTTCTTGTAAAAATAAACGAATAATATCGTCAGCACGATGGTGATGGAGATACTAAGAGCGCTCGCGTAGCTGATATTGAAATTGTTCATCCCTTGAACATACGTGTACATATTTAACGTTTCCGTTTTCAGGGCTGGGCCGCCTCGAGTCATGACATAAATCAGATCGAACGTTTTGATGCTGTCGATGACCCTCAGCATCACCGCAATCAAGATAACCGGTTTTAACAGCGGCAGGGTGATATGCCAAAAGGTATTGAAACGCGAGGCGCCATCTACTTTCGCGGCTTCATAAGGTTCTGCGGGCAGAGAATCGAGTCCTGAAGCCAAGATGAGAAAAACAAACGGCGTCCATTGCCAAATATCCGTTATGATTAATGAGTAAAGAGCCATATCGGGATTGCCAAGCCAGTCGTGCTTGCCGCCTAAACCGATGATTCCGAGCAAATAATTGATGATCCCGGAATAAGGGTCGTAAAAAATACGCCAAATCAGTGCGGAAACGACCGGAGTCATAATCATGGGAATCAACAGCAAACTTCTTGTTATTTTTCTTAATTTAAAGTCTTTGTGAAGATATAAAGCCAGAGCCAAGCCCAAAATGGCTTCTAACAAAGTTCCAATGAAGACAAATTTTACTGTTTTCCATACCGAAGACCACGCCCGAGCGTCATGCCATATTTTTACGAAATTACCGAAGCCGGTATAGGAAAAATTCTTTTTTAACAAATTGACGTCATGAACTCCCAAATAAACAGCGTAGCTCAAAACAACGAGCGTAAGAAGGGAAACCATGATAAGGGGGGGGCCAATCCATATCCATTGTTTTACTCTAAGATTTTTATCCATAGAATTCCTCCATAAGAAGAGGGCCAAATGAATTTCATCCGGCCCTTATAGAAATTCACTTCAATAAATCATTATTTTTGTCGTTCGCTTCTTTGAGCGCCAGTTCCGGTGTGCTTGCTCCCAGCAAGCTTTTGGAAATGGCGATACCGGTGTTGTTTATAACTTCATTGATATTAGGCACTAACGGCAAGTAATCGGGGTTGCCGTTATTAATCGCTTCCAACATAACATCCTTGAATGTGCCGAACTTTTGACTAAATTCGGGGCTATTAATCGCTGTGATCGAAGTAATCCCGCAGTTGGGCTCCAGCTTCAAGGACTTTAATTGCTGCTCTTTGTTTGTTGCCCAAGACATAAATAGCCATGCAGCTTCTTTGTGTTTGCTTTCTTTGGATAGATAGAATCCGTGAGAATCAAGAGAAGAGCTTTTGCCTTTTAAAGACTGGGATTGAACGGGAACCGGGGCATACCCTACTTTTCCTACAATAGAGGACTCCTTCGGATCTTCGTTAAACGCGCCGTTCACAGTCGCATCAATGGTCATAGCCGCTTTTCCTTGCTGGAAAAGGAGCCTGTTCTCTTGCCAGCCAAAATTCGCTACGCCTGTCGGACCATATTTTCTCAGCAGATCGCTGTAAAACTTTGTTGCGGCAATGGATTCAGGGGAAGCGATTGCCGACTTACCTTTATCGTCAAGCCATTTTGCGCCGAAACCGCCAAGTATACCCGCCCATATATAAACAGCTTCGATCCCTTGTTGACCTCTGAGCGTGATTCCGGCAATGTCCCCATTTGTTTTATCGTGGATCGTTTTTGCCGCGTTCATTAAATCGTCGAAGGTTTTAGGTACTTGAATACCGTATTTTTCGAAGAGGTCTTTTCGGTACATGAAAAACGTGCTTTCGCCATAAACCGGAAGACCGTAATACTTGCCATCTTTCTTCATCATCTCGCGGTAGCTTTTCAGGAAATCGTCGCCGTTATAATTTTTGTTTAAAGAAGGGTTATCGATGTAATGGTTTAGCGGTTCAATATAATCGCCGTTCTGGAAGCCTTGTCCAAAAATCCAGTCGGCCATTACGATATCGTATCTTCCCGTTTTGGAGCTAAAATCCAATAATGCTTTCGGTGGAATGTCGCCTTCCGGGATGATTTCCAAATTCACTTTGATCCCTGTTTCCTTTTCAAACTCCGGCAACATTTTTTGCAGGGCGTTGCTGGTTGGATGCTGCTCCAGAAGGGCTGTTATCTCCTGGCCCTTGTATTTTGCGTTTTCCTGGCCGCTTTTGGCATTGTCCGACTGGCTGTTGTTGGAACATGCGGATACCAAGAGCATTGAAGCAACAAAGGTATATACACTCGCTTTTTTAAAGGTTCTGACCATTATTAACAACCCCCCTTTAATTAAACTGTTTGAACGGGACGACCGAGTTTAATCGATTCTTCGATGCAATTCGCGATGTGAACGGCGCGGTAAGCTTCTTCAACGGAGATCGGAAATGAAGCGTTTTCCTGAACGGCCGAAACGAAGGTGCTAAGCTCTTCCTTCATAATTCCCGTGTTCTTTCCGTATAAATCTACGCCGTATGCGGTATCCGGATAGGTGAAATGCTTATCGGTATGAACGACAACGTTTTGACTAAAAATATTGATGTTCACGACGCCTTGAGTACCTATCAAATCCAGTTTGGCATCGATTTCGGAGTAATGGTCGGGGAGTACCCAGCTCGTCTCGTAGGTTCCGACGGCGCCCGATGCAAATTTGAAGGTGCAGACAACGGCATCTGCCACATTAAATTGCTGTAAACGCTCTCTGACTTCTATTGCATATACTTCCACGATTTTATCGTTCAGAATCCATTCCAACACATCAATATCGTGAACCGCCAAGAACATGATGACTGAGGTTCTGCCCTTCAATCTCAAGCCATTTTGATAGGAATTGTTTCTACGCGCATGGAAGTGAAGCGGTTTGCCGATTTTCCCTTCTTGAACTGCTCTCCATGCTTGATAATAGCGGGGATCCCAGCGAAGGGTATGTCCTACCATCATCTTGATTCCCGATTCATTGACCGCATTCATGATGTCTTCTGCTTCGGCCAGGTCATCGGCAAGCGGCTTTTCGATCAGAACATGTTTCCCGTATTTGCAGGCAAGAAGGGCAAGCGTCTTGTGTTGATCGTCTGACGTGCAGATGCTGACTGCATCAAGCCCCGGCACGGCAAATAGCTCTTCCAGACTTTCCGCTGCCGTAACATTGTAACTTTCCGCAATCCTGGACGCATGCTCTTGAGCAATGTCATACACCGCTACCAATTCGGCGTTTGGCATTTCCTTATAAATCCGTGCGTGGGTTTGCCCCATGACTCCTAATCCGAGAACTGCGACTTTCAACGTATCCAAGCCCCTCAACCTCTCTCTTCTCCAAATGTAAGTGTTTGAAAATTGGTTACATTTGAATTGTACCCGGTTAAGGAATTTCGTCGGAATGAACATATCTAACGGAATGTTTCACAAATTGTATGAATGAATCCGCTTACATTCACTTTTTTCAGTATTCCCTTCACGAATTTTAGAATTTCCCTCGCACGTTCAATCTTTACGAGGCAATCTTGCAGCGTGATGAGCTCTATACTCTTTAGGATTCAATCCGGTTATTTTTTTAAAAATTCTGCCGAAATAGTTGACATTCTCATATCCTACTCGCTCAGCTATGGCATAACCGGGTAAATTGGACTGACGCAGCAGCACTTCGGCTTTATCAATTCGAATACGATTGACGTATTCAATAAAACCCGTTCCGGTAACTTTTTTGAATAAGTAACTTAAATACCCCTCACTGATATTCAACATCTTGGCTGCCTGCTTTAGCGACAAATTGGATTGGTAATTTTCCTTTATGTAGTCGATAAGATAACTGATATCCTCCCGCCCGCTGCCTTTAGTTGCCTCGCGCACCGCGGAGCAATAACCTTCAATCAGTTGCAGGAACCATTCCCGCGACTCTTCCCATGTTTCAAAGCGGATAACCTGATAGTAAAGAGGGGAGGCGTCCCCCATTTTCTGCAAAAGAGCATCGTTGTCCAGAAAATGGGCTGCCGTGAGGAAACAGTGCAGCATTTGAAGACAAACCTGAATGTAATGCTCAATCGGAAACACAATTAGTTTCATGCGCTCAAAACGGCCATGACGGCTTCCTGTATTGCAGCTTCATCCACTCGCTCAAGCTCGCGCATCAGCTTTTTCTCCTCTTCGCCGGAAAGCAGGGTGAACCCATGATCTTGCCGTGTGACGTTCTGCGGCAATGACAGATAAGTCTGCTCCGTACCATGGATAAAATATTGCTGCAACGCAGTTCTTGTCTGCCGATAAATCGTTCTTAGTTCAGAAATCGCTGTAAAATTGAGACTGACCCCAATGCTTATCGATGCATCTATGACCCGTTTGGCAGCAGTGATTAAGTCTTGACCGATCGACAACAGTATTTCGCTGTTTTTCGGTACGTCAAAGGGCAGGAGCAGCAGCCATTCACGTTCATGCATAGTTACGTACAGACCGTTCGTCCATTTTTGCAAATGCATGTCAAGGAGATGCAACAGCGTGACATCCCCCGATGCTGGCTTATGATGCTGCCCATAAGCATGCAGACGCACGGTCATCAAGTAGTTGTATGCATGCAAAATTTCTTTCGCCATATTCTCCTCATCGCGAGAGAGGCCGGCGTCCGTTCCCGTTTCGTTACCAAGTAGCTTCCGAACGATACGGGCAAAGCTTTGTCCTGCAGAATCGCCGGCTGCAACCTGTGGGCCGGAATCTCCACTCTTACGCTCTTCCGCAATGCGAAATGCGATTTCCGATAAAATTTGAAGCAACTGCTGCGGTTCGAGGGAAGCTTTCAGCATATAATCATCCGCACCGAGCTTCATGGCCCTGCGAACATAATCATATTCGTCATGGCTGCTTAAGACGATGATATGAATATTAGGAAATTTGCATTTGACGGCTTCGATTAATTCTAGCCCATCCATATTGGGCATGATGATATCTGTCAACACGATATCGGGGTTCTCACGTTCGATTACCGCCAAAGCTTCCCGTCCATCCGATGCATCTCCAACATATTGGAAGCCGTGCTGTTCCCACGGTATTACAGACCTTATTCCCAACCGCACAATAATTTCATCCTCGACAAGCATAACTTTAAGCATCGCTTATCCTCCTACTGCAACCATTTTTCTCGGCAAAATGTATTCCACCGTTGCTCCTTGCCCTGGGACACTGTCCAATGTGATTCCATATTGCTTGCCATATTGAAACCGGATACGATCATGCACATTCTTGACTCCGATACTTTCCGCCTTTTCCTGGTCGGATTCTTCAGACAGCCAGCGGCGAATTTGATCCAGCTTAACCTCCTGAATGCCCATCCCGTTATCCGTAACGATGATGCGTAATTCGCCTTGAACGCACTTGGCCTGAATCCGGATATATCCTTTGCCTTGTAAAGGCTCGATGCCATGGCGAATACTATTTTCGATAATAGGCTGAAGCATGAATTTGATGACCTCAGCATCCATGAGGTCGTCCGGGATGTCATACTCTATCGTTACTTTTTCGTTATATTTCATCTTCATCAATGCTACGTAATCTTCCACGTAAGCGATTTCCTGTCGAAGTGTAACGAAGCTTCCTTTTTTTCCAATGCTGCCTTCGATAATGCCCGCCAAACGCGAAAGCATTTGGCCTACTTCGTGATCGTTTCGGATATATGCCATCCATTTGATATTGTTCAATACGTTTAGAATAAAATGAGGCTTGATTTGCGCTTGCAGCGCTCGAAATCGCATGTTTTCCTTTTGCCGATACTCTTCCTTAACACGCTTCAACAACTCTTTGATTTGACCGAGCATCTGGTTATAACTGGCAATCAAAACAGAGATTTCTCTAGGTCCGGTCATGGAAAGCTCGTTGTTGAACTGCTTATTTTCCGCTTCCCGCATTTTTTTTCCTAACAGGACCAACGGTTTGGATATACTGTAGGAAATGAACAGAGAGATGACGATAAAAATGGCGAATATGACTGCCGCGGTAATGATATTGCCTTTGCGGATGTCGAGAATTTCCTTGAAAACCTTATTGTAGGGATTGAACTGAAGAATGACCCATCCCGTCTGACTTAATGTATAGTAGTTGATGATATACGATTTGCCCGCTTGATTGACCACGAGCTGGCCGCTTGGCTTTTGCGCCGCGCGAACCGCCTCCAATTCTTCTGACTTTATTTGGCCTAATTTCGATTTATCCGGGCTGGAAATCACGGTACCTGTCGAATCGACCAGGTATACGTCACCTTCCAGCTTGGACAAATTTTTCCCGAAATCTTCTTCTGCCGCACTGAAGAGGATGAGACCGAGGTGCCGGCCGGTTTGCACGTCCATAATGGTTTTAGCCAATGAAATAATGGGCTGTTTATAGGCAAACGTATAATTGGTTTTGTCGAACACCCATATGCTTTTGTTGGGATGAATCATCAATTCTTTGTACCAATCGGAAGCCTGAATCTCCTTGACCATATCGTTTTCCGTATAACGAGAAGTAAACAGAAATCCGTGAAAATCCATAATCGCCTCAAAGGCGGTATAGTTATAGCGCGTTCCCATTAATCGAGCCTTTACTTGCTGGCTCTCGTATTCGCTAAAAGTACCCGGATTTTTCAGCAGTCGTGCAATATCGGGATTGGCGGAGATGTCGATGGTCGATTTGAACATATCCTCAAGAATCGTTTCCATATTCATTCCTGCCAAAACCAAAGCTTCTTGGGTCGAACTGCCGATTCTTCTTTCAATGGCGTGTTCTAAAGGCTTGTCGAATATATAGAAACTCAAGAGAAACGGGATGATGAGAAACACGAGAATCGAAAAGAAGATTTTGTTTTTGATGGAGGCTCGCTTGGAAGCGAGTTCAACCGAATGTGAGTTCATGATACGCGCCTTACCTCCTTCACTTTTAGCCATATTAAAGCATAAATATTCATGCATTCAAAGCTACCAGTCTTGATCGGGGTAGCAGTTACCACATTCTTAACAATGTGCTGCCCGAAGTGGTCATCCCCAATTCCTTCCGGATCGTAAGTGCCCTAGAAGAGGACTCGCTCTCATGCGAGCCCAAAATCTGGGATATGGTCTCTCCCGAAGGGATCAGTTTTTGAAGAGCTTCTCTCCTATTTTCACTTTTAACCTGTCAACGCACCAGCGGTACATACTCGTTGGCGGGGAATATCCGCGACCGAATTCACACGTAAAGTATGTGTCCTCTGCTGCCGGCTCTGAGATGATAGAAGGTAGAGTTTTTTTCGATCACTTGAGTCCCATAATAGCTTTTCATACACGGGCATCTCTTCTAAATGGACCGACCATTGATGGGCTGACTAACGCCATAGGGCGCCATCGGGTTTTCAAAGAATTTCTTGAAAAGAAACCCCCGGCCGTCCAAAATGTCCCAGATACGCATCTTCTAATCGGTAGGCTAATCATGACAAGATCGGCGAGACAGACGGATTGGCATCAGCTTAGCGTGACAAGATCGACGAGATCGTCTTGTTGAGAACTTAGCCGCCTCGCCGAGCGAACTGCCCCAGCGCGGTTGGTGACTTGGTCACGGAACGTCGGCTCACCTCCTGGTAAGGTAGAGAAGCAAGACATTTATCTCAAACAGGAGGACCGCTATGACTCGCCTGCTTCAACCGGGGATGACCGCCCCCGCATTCCGCACATTGGATCTGTACGGCAATGCCGTATCGCTTGATGATTTTCGCGGCCGCAAAGTGCTGCTCGCTTTTTTCCGCAATTCCGCCTGCGCGTTATGCAATTTGCGGGTGCATCATTTTATCGGCCGTAATCCGGACTGGCAGCGTCTTGGAATGGACGTCGTTGCCGTCTTCGAATCGCCTGAAGCCAGCATGCGATCCTATGTTGGCAGCCAAAACGCCCCGTTCCCGCTTATCGCCGATCCGAGGGCGGTTTTGTACGATCTGTACGGCGTAGAGACGTCCGAAGAGAAGTCGCAAGCGACGATCTCAGATCCGGCTACCCATACGTTAGCCGCACAGGCCGCTGCCGCCGGCTTCGCGCTGACGCCCGAGGAAGGCTCGAACTTCCACCGCATTCCCGCCGAATTTTTGATTGATGGGCAGGGGATCGTGCGAATCGCGCATTATGGCCGCCTTATCACCGACCATCTGCCGCTTGAGACGATCGACCGTTTCGCAGCGGGCGAATGACGCCACGCGGCAGCGGCAGCCGCTTGCGATTTGCCGAAAACGCGTTGCCGCATCGGAGCAATGCATGCCGTCCATTTGGACGCGCGCGTTTACCGGCGTTAAGCCAGCTATGCAACGCCCTGCATATTGTTCGCCGTTACTCCTCCTGTTTAACGCCTCGGCGTTAGGCTGGCTATGCGACACCCTGCATCCTGCTCGCCGTTACCCCTCCAGCGCCCAGTAGGGGAATCAGCCTAAGTATAGGCGCAGCTCATATTGCAGCAAAAAAGGTAAGAGATCTGCCGCGGTTTCGCGGGTCTCTTGCCTTTTTTCACGGGGATATGTTGCGGTTCATTTCGGACGTGCTACACTGGAGGAAGAATTGCCCAAGCAATGTTCAAGCATTCCAAGCTTCTATTTTACCAAATCGAGGTGTCGTTCGTTATGCCGCAATCGTCAGCGCTCTCCATTCGCAAGCTCGGCCAAGTGTCCGTCCCCGTCAAAGACGTCGCCCGCGCCGTCGTCTTTTACCGCGACGTACTGGAGCTGAAGCTGCTGTTCCAAACCGGAAACATGGCGATTTTCGAGCTGGATGGCCTGCGTCTCCTGTTCTCCGTCGCCGAAAGTCCGGAATTCGATCATCCGGGCTCGGTTTTGTATTACGATGTGCCGGATATTCACGCAGCCTATGAGCTGCTGCGCAGCCGGAACGTCGAGTTTCTCGGCGCGCCGCACGCTGTCGGCAAGCTTGGCGCGACCGAAGTGTGGATGGCTTTTTGCCGCGATACGGAAGGCAACGTGCTGGCGATCATGAGCGAGGTTGCGGTGTAGCTGCGGCGCGCGGGGCCGCCGGGGCGTTTTGCCGCGCTTTATGAACTTCACATCAGGAAAGAGAGGAATGGGATCGATGCCGGTCTATATCGCGCTGTTACGTGGTATTAACGTAGGCGGCAAAAATATGATCAAGATGGCCGAATTGAAGCGCTCGTTTGAAGGTATGGGTTTGAGGAGTGTGCAAACGTACATACAGAGCGGCAATGTTTTGTTCGTATCGGAGGAAGAGGAAGCTGCGCTGCGCACGCGGATCGAGCAAGGAATCGAAGCGGCTTTCGGATTGAAAGTCACTGTCGTTTTGAGAACGGCTAATGAGCTCGAAACCGTTGCCGCGAACTGCCCGTTCTCGGCAGAGGAAATCGCCGCGGCGGAAGCAACGTGCGTTGGAGAGTGCTTGCATGTCGCCTTTTTGCCTGAGCAGCCTGCGCCGGAAGGAGTTGAGCGGCTGACTGCCTATCAAAGTGACAACGATGAATTTCGGATTGCCGGCCGCGACGTGTTCCTTTTATTCCGTAGCAGCATACGCAATTCCAAGCTTGCCGCCAACATTCACAAGCTGGGCGTCCCGGCGACGGTGCGCAACTGGAATACGGTAAACAAGCTCGTCGCTTTGGCGAATACGATCGAGGCCGGTGTGTAGGCAGTGTGCCGCGAGGCAGCCTTTTACAAGGTAAACGGGGGCGCAACGTCGGGTTCTAACGGGCCGATTGGGGAGGACACATGATCGCATATAACATTTGCTTCATTCGACAAGGGAACAGCTTCCTGCTGCTCAACCGTGAGTTTCCAAGCTGGATGGGATGCTGGAACGGCGTCGGCGGCAAACTCGAAAAGCACGAGTCGCCAAGGCCATCCATGATCCGCGAAATCGGCGAGGAGACTGGCCTGTCGGAATCCGAGTATCGTTTGGAGTATAAAGGGCTCGTGTCATGGACGGTGGACCGCCACCGTTTCGGGGGAATGTATCTGTATGTAGCCGGCGTTTCGGAAGATGCCGAGTATCGCACTCCCGTGAAAACGGCCGAAGGCATTTTGGACTGGAAGGCGATGGAATGGATTTTGCATCCGGACAATCGCGGGATTGCTGCGAGCATTCCCGCCATCATGAAATACTTGTTTGAACCGTCGCCCTATCATCATCACTGTACATACCTCGATGGAAAATTGGCCGCTGTCTCGTCGGAAGCAATCGATGCGGCGACTGAAGATAGCGTGAAAATGGAGGAGTACGTGAAAAGTTTCGAGTTCAGCCATGCGGTAAAATAAGGGCTGGACTGGACGGGTGAGGTTCCGGCTGTGCCATCGTCCACGGGCAATGGTCCTTGGTCTTGATGCGGTACAGGTGAGGGGGACTGATTCTTTAGGAACCGATCATGCCAAGGGTAACCGCCATTTGGAGGCGGTTTTTCTTTTTGTCTGGGCAATGATGGACGACCGAGACAAAATATGGAATCTGACGCAATCTGGCTGATAGCTGCCAGGTTCTCTAATCAAGGAATCTGCTGACGCTGTTGTGGAGCGTTTTGCGAAAATTTGGTCCATTAGCGCCCCCCGTGACTGCTTAGAACAGAGCAACGCGATAGGTAATCGCAATTTCAACATTACCCTGCCATTCGGTCACAATTCTAACTCCGATTTTCCATGAATAGTATGGTATGTAAGTTGCCCGATACTTCTTCAACAAAAAAAGGAGCAGCAATGGCGCCGACTCCTCAAATAATCGTTCTCCTTACTTATACTGATCGTGGCGGCGAACCACTTACGTTCCGGAGCCTGCAACCGCCCATCGGGTGAATCTTCCCAGTCCGCCTGCTGCCGAATCGCACCTATCGACTGATTCCGATATTGCGGTCAATCACTGAATAATCCTGAATTGCCGTGTCGTCGGCAAAACCTGACAGTTTGCGGTTTTTGATCCTTGGCGTTCCGCCAACGATCCAAACATACAAGGCCGCTAAAACTATGAATGCTGCCGATAAATAAAGCCCGGTTGCCGGTATGTTCTTCAACAGCAAAACCCCTTGAAAAATCTGTAATACCACACTTATGCCTACTAAAAAGTAGAGATTGCGCGGCTTCATGCGGAGCATAGATTTTTCATAAAGCTCAGGGTATTTTTTCGGCAATTGTGTTGCTGCCAGGACAGGCAGGACACTGTTTATCAGGTACAATCCAAGTCCCATTTCCGTCACGGATTCAAGCGATACGCCAGTGACCAAGGGAATTAATCCGACAAGATAGAAGATAGAAAGAAGCCAGTGAGGGGTACCGAATTTTTTATTTACAGCTCCAAGACCTTTTGGCAGCCAGCCATCGTCGCAAGCAATCAGAAAGCCCTTCGTAACCCAAGATAAGGTAGAATTTAGCGTCGAAGTAATGGCAAACATGGAACCGCCGATAATAAAGAACAGAAATAACGGGTATGGAAGTATTTCTTTCGCAACATCGGTCAGATGCTTCCCCGCAACCTGCGCTATCGGCAGTACGCCGGACGCAACGGCGGCCATAAAAGCATATATTACGGCGACTCCGGCTGTAGTGATAATGATAGTTAACGGAATATCCCTCTTGGGGTTTTTCATCTCGCCCCCCAACTCGGCAACGATACTCGCCCCTCCGGTTGCAAAGGAGACAAGTCCCGTAGCCGTTAAAAAGCCCCCCAGTCCGCTTGGAAACATTTGCGACACAGCGAGAGCATCCCAGTGAATCTTAGGTACACCCCATACGATGAAGACAGCAACGGCAATAAGCTTCACAACGACGAGCACACCTTCCGCGGAAGCCGCAAAACGAACACCGAACAAATTTACAACGTAGCAAAGGGTAAGTATCAGAATTGCAATTAATGTGAAATTAACTGCAGGGACTAGGGCTTGGAAGTACTTGGCGAAAGAAATGGCGTAAGTCGCAAGAGTCAAATTAGCAATTAAAAATATAAGCAAAAAGAAAAATCCTAGCCTCGGAGACAGCAGCCTGCTGGTGTATTTATAGGCCCCTCCCGTTGACGGGATGGCAGCACCCATAATGGCCGTCGGCAAAGTGGTGATCAGCGTTAAGATTGCAGAGAGGACGAATGCAGGGGTGACGCCGGTTCCCGTCAGCGCAATGGCGATACCTGTAAGGGACATCACTCCCGCACCGATAATTTGTCCGATAGCCATGAAAACAACGTGCCTTAAACTAAGTTCTTTCTTCAACTGAAATTCCGCATTCATTTTCTTTCCTCCCCAAAAAGAGTAGTCGATATTGTAAGCGTTTTCAATTTGATTTGTATTTCCGGTAGATGATGTGTACCTACTGTCAGATTTGCCGCGTCAGAGCAATCAATTGTTCAACACTCGGAACATCGCCCGCATCGGTGCCGTAATGGACATATTGGATCACGCCCCCTTCGTTTATAATAAAGGCAGCCGGGAGCTGCATCTCATTTCCTTCGTATTTCCCATGCTGGATGCCTCTGATCCGAATCTCTTCGAGCTTCTCCATAAGCGCCGGCGAGCCCAATTCCTCCTTGGATCCGGCAGCGCCTACATCATATAACCTATATAGGCTTTGAAGGGGATCGCAAATGATCGTAAAGGGGATATCCTCCTGGTTGACCTGCTCCCGAATCGTTTCCGGGGGACTTTGCAATACGACGAACACCTTGACGTTATTCTCGATGAATTGGCCATAGCCTTCAATCAGCTTGGCGATTTGCAGTTGACAAACGGTGCATCCATAATATCTGAGGAAAAGTAAAATATTTTGACGCCCTTCCAATTGATCATAAAATCGTAGACCAGAACTCCAAGCAGTTGAATAATCAAAATCGTGCGCCTTGGCTCCTACGGATAATTTCATTGCTCGCACCTTCCCTTTTATAAAATTGGACTAGCTTTAAACACGCTTTTAAGTGAGACTTCCGCCTTTCCGCTATATTGGGAGGCTTGTCGGTCTAGTGCAATCCGGCCAAAAGGATTAAGAAACCTATTGGCGAATGGCTCAAGCTGTATAATAGCCTTCCAATTCCCGCCAATCGCTGACAACCTCGATTTTTTCTTCCTGCGTCATGCGCTCCGGTGTAATTTCTATTCTGTCAAAAATGGGCTTGAGCAGGTTGACGAACGAAGCTCGCCAATGTTTATTTAGGATAGGACATGGGCAATTCGTTCTAAGGCCGTCTTCAATACGGCTCTTGGCGTAGCAAAGTTAATGCGCATGAACCCTTTTCCCTCATCCCCGAACCAGGTGCCCTCGTCAAGCACGACGTTCGCTTCCTTCATCTTCTGAACCAGCTCTTCTTGGCTGGCCGCAGCTTCTCTAAAATCCAACCAGGCCAAATAAGTCGCTTCGGGTTTGATCAGCTTAACGTTCGGCATTCTCTCGCGTACAAACGACTCCATGAAGGAGAGATTCCCTTTTAAATACGAGAGCAATTGGTCAAGCCATTCGGCTCCTCCTTCGGAATAAGCAGCCGTCAAGGCTACGATCCCGAACACGTTGGCCATGCCGATGGCCGATTTCTGGAGCTCTTCATCCAACTTTTTCTTGATTTCCGGATTCGGCATTATGATATTGGATGTGGATAATCCTGCTAAATTGAACGTTTTGCTAGGCGCCGTACAGATGACGGCGTTATTGGCGAACGCTTCGCCTAACCTTGCATACGTGAAATGGCTGCTGTCATTCAGCATGAAATCCTGGTGAATTTCGTCCGATATGACGATAACGCCGTGACGATTACATATTTCGCCAAGCGCACGAAGCTCATCCTCACGCCATACACGTCCAATGGGATTGTGGGGATTGCACAAAATAAACAGCTTGGTTTTTGGGTCCTTCGCCTTTTGTTCGAAATCATCCAGATCGAACCGGTATTCCCCGTCCTCAAATCGCAATCCGTTATTGATTACGACACGGTTATTCTTTTCCGTTACGTTTTTGAACGGATAATATACCGGCTGCTGAATGATGACATGGTCGCCTTCCTCAGACAACGCGCGAACCAGAAAGCCAAGTGCAGGAACGATGCCAGGCGTCAGCGTGACCCATCCTGCCGGATTTCCCATTGATGCCTTGTTTTCATCCACCACTTTAAGGCGTCAAAATAAGGGTCAAGCGGCATGCTGTAGCCGAAAATGCCATGCTCCGCCCGGTTGAGCAAAGCATCCACAACCGGCCGCGGGCTTCTGAAGTCCATGTCCGCCACCCACATCGGAATAAAGTCTGCTTCGGGTTCCGCGCCGATCAGTTTCTTTAATACTTCCGGCTCCCATTTTGCGGCGTTTGTGCCGGTTCGATCAACGATTTCGTCAAAGTTGTACTGCATCGGCTATCTCATCCTCCGTTTCTTATAATCCATACTTTATTTGTGGGCAATAGCCTCAATTTCTACAAGCGCATCCATCGGAAGTCTCGCCACTTCCACGCAAGCCCGAGCCGGGTAATTGTTTATGAAATACTGCTCATATACGGCATTAACGGCTTGAAAATCATTCATATCCTTGATGTAAATGACGGTCTTGACGATATCGCTCATCTGCATGTTGTTTTCTTGAAGAATCGACTGGATATTATCGAGCGATTGTCTCGTCTGTTCGCTGATGCCGGCCTGCAGCTTACCGCTTCCCGGATCGATAGGCAATTGACCGGAAATAAACAGGAAACCTCCTGCACCGACCGCTTGGGAATAAGGCCCTATCACTTTAGGTGCCTTGTCTGTCAGCACGATTTGTTTCATACCTTTAGCTCCTCTGCAATTAATTTAGGATTTCCAGTTGAATCCGTAATAACTTTTTAACATGTTGCGACATAATCTGCGTTATGATAATTTATTATTACCATGATTTTAATTTATTCTATTCTTTTTGTAAACGCTTTATTTCTTCAAAGTAGAAAAAAATTTATTATTGTGATAGTTTGTTCTTATGTCATCAATGCTTATGGAATTTACGGAAAATTGGTTTAAAGGAGGTTTTCTTCTTGAAAGGGTTTTTCGATCGACACAAGTTATTCGTTGATTTTCTAGCCATGGTTCTTGGGCCGAGTCATGAAATCGTCTTGCACGACCTTGAAAATCTCGATCACTCCATCGTAGCCATAAAGAATAACCATATAAGCGGCAGGAAAGTCGGCGATCCCGCAACAGATCTGGTGCTGAAAATCTTGAATGACAAGGAAATGCAAAAGAAAGAATTCGTTTACAATTACAGCGGCTACTCCAAAAACGGCAAGCGGCTGCGCTCGTCCACGTACTTCATCCGTAATGAAGACGGGCAAATCGTCGGGATGCTATGCATCAATTCCGATATGACGAATGTGTTGAAGTTCATGGACTCTTTGGCCGAATTCATGAACATCCAGGACTTCGAAGCGTCCGATCAAACCATCTCTGAAAATTTAAGCTCGTCTATCGAGGATTTAACGCTGACATCCATCCAATCCATTCTGAACAGCAAGTCCGTTGAACCTGAACGCATGACACAGGAGGAGAAAATCGAAGTGGTTTCCGAACTGAACCAGAAGGGAACTTTCTTGTTGAAAGGTGCCGTAAGCGAGGTCGCCAAGCATTTGAAAACGTCGGAAGCAACCATCTATCGCTATTTGCAAAAATTGAAATAATGTTAAAACGCCGCGCACCCGATCTTTCGGTGCGCGGCGTTTTCGTTTTTTTATGTTCCTTTAAACTAGAAGCCCCCCGCTCAAAGCCTCGTGACGACAATCGGCCGCCCCTTCGTGATGATGATCGTATGCTCATGCTGCGCGGCGAAGCTGCGGTCGGGCAGCCGCATCGTCCACCCGTCCGGCTGCTGCACCGCGTAGCTTGCGCCCGTCGAGAGAAAGGGCTCGACCGTAATGACGAGACCTTCGTGCAGCACGCGTTTATCGTCTTTGCTGTAAAACGGCAAAATTTCCTTCGGCTCCTCATGCAGCGCTTTGCCGACGCCGTGGCTGCACAAGTTGCGGATAACCCGATAGCCGCCCCGCTGCGCCTCTGCCTGAATCAGCCGGCCGATTTCATTTACTCGCACATCGGCCCGCAGCTGCGAGATAACCTTCATCATTGTCGTGTACGTATACCGGCACAACCTGGTCAAAGCCGGGGTATGCGGCGGCAGCTGGAACGAGTGCCCGGTGTCGGCGTAATAGCCGTCCATTTCGGCGGAGACGTCGATGTTGATCAAGTCTCCCGGCCGGATTTTGACGCTGCCCGGTATGCCGTGCGCAATATCCCGGTTCAGGCTGATGCACGTATGCCCGGGAAAGCCGTACGCCGCCTTCGGCGCCGATACCGCCCCGCAGCTCTTCAAATAACGCCCGCCGATCTCGTCCAGCTCCTTCGTCGTCATGCCGGCGCGCGCCTTCTTTTTCATTTCCTGCACGGTACGCGCCACAACGGCGCCGATCCGGCGAAGCCCTTCAACGTCTTGCTGCGAATTAGCGGTCATCGCCAATATTCCCCCTTTTTGCGAATAAGTATTCGTTAACGCCCTGTATCAAGCATCTGCCCGTAACTCTGCATCTATCCATATCATATGCAAGGAGAACCAAATCGAACAAATGGCAGCGCTCCCTCTCGCCGGGCAGCCATCGGACATCCGTAAGGCGCATACGCTGGGAAGGATGATGTACTAAACTGCTAAAAAGCCCGGGGAGGCGCACTGCCATGCGCTCCCCGGGCTTTCGCTGCCGCTCAGCCGCTTATTGCTTAAGGTCGAGACGAACGTCGCGTCCGTCGTCCTGGACGGAGATCGTTTTGCCTGCCGCCTTTTGGTCGTTCACGTATTTCACCCATGCGTCAAGCATGATCATGCCGTCTTTCCAATCTTTTACTTCGCCGAACACGGTGAAGCCGTCGCCTTGGCCGGTGGCCATAAAGTCGTTCGTCGTCACCGAGAACGTGCGGCTCGTGTTGAACTTGCCGTCAACGTACACCGGCGTGCCGTCGGTCAGCGTAATCGATACATATCTGTCGCCTGCCGGCCGAGTCGCGTCCCACTTCACCTTCAAGCCGGAGAACTGCAGCGCCGGCAGCTTGGAGTATTGATCCGAAACCTCGAGCGCGGCTTTGATTTGCTGCGCCGTCATCGTGCCGGTCCGGTCGTAGTTGCCGAACGGCAGCACCTCGAACATGTTGCTGTACGTCATGTTGCCCGCGTCGATATCCGAACGAAGCCCGCCTTGATTTGTAAAGGCGATATCGGACTTCTCGGCTGCACGCATGGCGTCGGTTACCGTGGCGCCCATCGGCGTCATGCCGTCGCGGTCCACGTTGCCGTTGACAGCGAAACGGAACGATTTGGTGCTGATTTTCTCGGCGGCGACGCCTTCCACTTCGTTCGCTTTGGCCGAAATTTTGGCTTTGTAATCGGCGACAATGTTATGTACGTCCTGATCCGCCGTCGTCAAATTCGTATAGGTCTCCAGCAATCCGGCGTTCGACGACACGACCTTTTTGCTGTCGCGGTCTACGTACAGCTGAATGTGGCCAACGGCATACAGCCAGCTTTGCGCTTCGATCACCGGGATTCCGTTAATGATGCCCGACACGCGGCGGTGAGAATGGCCGCCGACGATGGCGTCCAGCGTTCCTTTGCCGGTGCCGTTTGCCAGCTCGACCATCTCGCCCATAATTTCGTTCGTCTTGGCGTTCTGATCGCCAGGCAAATGGGACGTTACCATGACGATATCGCAGCCCTGCTTGCGCAGCTCGGCCGACAGCTCCTTCGCCAGCGGCACCGGATCGCGGAAGTCGAGACCTTCGATGTTCGTCGATTTCGTCGTCGTTTTCGTCACCGGGGTAGCGAAGCCGATAATGCCGATTTTCAGGCCGTCGCGCTCGATGATCGTATAAGGCTGCGTCCATTCTACGCGCTTGTTCGTCTTCTCGTCGTAAATGTTGGCGCCGAGTATCGGAAACTTGGCGTTCTTGATGTTATTGATGAGCACGTCCCGGCCGAAGTCGAATTCATGGTTGCCGATCGCCGCCGCATCGTAACGAATTTGCGCCATCGAATCCATGACGGACTGGCCGTTCGTCGTATTCGAAATGAGCGTTCCTTGCCAAGCGTCGCCGCCGTCAACGACGACGGTCGCCGTCGGGTTGACCGCGCGGAAGTCGTCGACGATGCCGCCCAGCGTCTCGATGCCGCCCTGCTCCTGCTGGCGCTTCTTATCGTAGCCGACTTCGATATGGCCGTGAATGTCGTTGGTAGTGAGAATGTCGATGCGCTCGAACAAAACCGCCTTCAGCGCCTTGGCCGCTTCGTCGCGCGATACGGCTCCGTTCGGGTCGAACGTTCCGTCCAGCTTCGGATTAAACAAGCCGGCGAGCACCGCATAAGCGACATACGGGCGAGCCCACTCGGCGATGTCTGAAGCGTCCTTGAAGTAGCCCAGCACCTTTTCGTTCACTTTCGGCTTCGCGCCCTTATTCAAGGCGGAGGCGACCATGACCGCCATCTCTTGGCGGGTAACGGCTCGTTCAGGCTCGAACAGCCCTTTTTCGTTCCCCTGTACGATGCCTGCCGAATAGGCGCTTGCTACCGCCGCCTTCTGCCAGCCGGCCAGATCGGAGAACGGCGCTGCCTGCCCTGCAGGCTTCAGCTTCGCGGCGCGGGAGATCATCGTCACGAGTTCGGCTCTCGTGGCCGGTTGCGAGCCGTGGTAGTCGGTATCGTTCGGGTAGCCGTCGATAGCGCCTTTGGCCACGGCAAGCTGCATGTCGGTCAGCTGCGCGGCGGCCGGCTCGTTGTACGTCGTGTAATCTTCGGCGGCCATAGCGGCCGGCGCGAGCAGCGACACGGACAACGCGGCGGTGGCGGCAAGGACAGAGAGCTGTTTCTTGAATCCTTTACTTTTCATGGTACGCCTCCCTATAATTCTATGAATTGGTAATTGAACCATAGTCAATTATACTAGGATCATAGAGAGGCGTACATACCATCATGAGGTTCCGCTGAAAAAAATTTTGTCAAGCCCCGATTTAAAACGGCGCAGGCGGCAAGGACGAACCCTGCCGCCTGCGCCGTTTTTGCGCATGCGCTTGTCTGCCGTTCAGTGATGAGGGTCACTAACCGCGTATATATTTTTTTACCAACTGTTCTGCCTTCGCTTTCCCCTCGTCGGTAAAATAAACCGATTTTGCCCGCGTGCTTCCGGAAATAAGGCCTTCCTCCCCAAGTTCATTTAAAACATCAAAGGGGTACCCTTTCCAACTCCGAAGGTGCTTGCCGGAAGCTTCATCCTCCGTCCATGAAGTCAAGTATAAGAGCAGCAGCGTTAGTTCTTTAATGTTCTGCTCCAGCTGATCGTCGTCCGTGCTCATGAGACTTCGTCAACCCTTTTCGTGTATGGTGGCCAGCAAATTTTATGCTGAACGAGAGGTAAGGAGCCGTTGCATTTTATCCAATACATTTTCCAATTTGTGAAATACCGCTATTCCAGCAGTGGATTCTATACAATGAAAATTCCCTATGCGCCGTCAAAGCGATGACTAACCTGCCTAAAGAGTGGAGTTTTTCCAATGAAGATACTTTGATCGGGATGCCATACTCAATCCGTTGTACAAAATCCAGTCTTCTTCGCAGCCCCAAGACCACCCGCCTCCAAAATGCGATTAACTTGAACGCGTTTGGCGGAGGCGACGCTCTCTCATTAAAAGTATCCTGCTATGTGCCTACTACCTCCTGCTTGCATTACTGCCCCTGCACCGCTTTAGCGGCCTGGGCAGCGTGCGCCGCCTGCCGATTGCGCCGTTCGACGTGCGCGGCGTAATCGAAGCGGGCGCTGCCCATGAGCATGGCGATGACAACGCCGATCGCGGCCGTCACCGTCAAAAACCAAAATCCCGTATGAATGGCGTCGACAAGCGAGCTTTTCAGCATCGTCATGACAGGCGCCGGCACCTGGCCCTCGGCATGAAGCAGCACTTGCGGATTGGTGAATGCGGCCAGCTTCTCTTGCGGCAAGCCGAGCTTCCCGGCTCCGGCAGCAATGCCGTCCGTCATATGGCGATTGACGATCGCCGCCATGATGGCCGAGCCGAGCACTCCGCCGACGCTGCGGAAAAACGCTACGGTCGAGTTCGCCACCCCTTGGTAGCGCTCTTCGACTGCGGTCGTGACCGCCGTCTGGGCGATCGGCATGAGCACGCCGATGCCGACGCCGAGCAGTATCATATCGAAGCGCACCGTCCAGCGGCCGACGTCGAGCGGCAGCGTCGTCATGACGTAAACGCCTGCTCCGGCCAGCACCATTGACAACAGACTGCAAGCGCGCCACGACAGGAAGCGCATCAAATTGCTGCTGATTGCGGCGCCTGCCATGACAGACAGCATCATCGGAGTCAGCGCATTGCCGGCGTCGCTCACGTCGCCGCCCATGCCGCCTTGCACGAACAGCGGGATATAGAGCAGCGCGCCGAACATGAGAATGCCCTGCACGAACGTTACGGCCTGAGAGCCGGCAACGGTGCGGCTGCGGAACATGCCGAGCGGCAAAATAGGCTCCGCTGCGCGATGCTCGACGAGCAGGAAGGCGATCAGGGCGATGCCGCCGGCGGCAAACAAACCGACGATGGGCCAGGCGGACCACGCGTAGTTGACGTTGCCCATTTTTAGCGCCAATAAAATCGACACGGTAGCAACAACGAGCAGCAGCGCGCCTGCATAGTCGATCTTGGGCTTGGCGGCACCCGGTGCGCGCCCCGCTTCAACGAGCGACCAGCTGATGACCGCCAATGCGACCAAACCGAGCGGAGCGTTGATGTAGAAATTCCATCTCCAATCAAAATGGCTCGTGATGAACGCCCCGATCGTCGGACCGAGCACGGAGGAAAGCGCGAGCACGCTCATGAACATCGCCTGGAAGCGGCCGGCCTTCTCCATCGGAATGAGCGTGAACAGCATCGTGAACGTGTTCGCCATCAGCATGCCGGCTCCGATCCCTTGAATGCCGCGGAAAACGATGAGCTGCTCCATCGACTGCGACGCTCCGCACAGCGCCGAACCGACCAGGAAAATGAGCAGTCCCGCAAGGTAAAACCGTTTGCGGCCATACAGGTCGGACAGCTTGCCGACAACCGGCATAACCGATGTCGAAGTGAGCATATACACCGTAAACACCCAGGAGATATGCTCAAGGCCGCCTAGCTTTTGGACGATCGTCGGCAGCGCCGTCGACACGATCGTCTGGTCCAGCGACGAGAGAAACAGGCTGAGCAGCAGCGCTCCCAGCGTCCAATACAATTTGCGCTGATCCATACGGTTCACTCCGTTTCATAAAGTAAAGTGATGAACAATCAAGCACGTTAACGTTTGATCCCGCGAAGCAAAATCGCCATGACGTCGTCGATCAAAGCGAGAGCATCCGCTTCCGTGAGCCGGCGCCGGGCGAGCTCGAACATCGCCCCGGTAATGCCGCCCCAGAACGTCTGCGCAAGCAGCACCGGATCGGTGGCCATTAGCGCTCCGCCGGCAATGCCCTCCTCCATCGTGCGATGCAGCGGCTTCTGAATGTTCACGATGAAATCATCCATGACCGCCTTCGCCTCGGCGCCGAACACATGCGGCACATCCATCTGCAAGTTCATGTAAAGGCGCACGAAATCAGGCTTCACTATAGCGGAGTGCATATAAACCGGGCATACCGGTCAAGCCGCTGCAGCGGAGGCTCGCCTGTCAGAAGCGTCTGGCCGACGAATTGTTTGGCCTCGTCGAAGTAGTAGTGAAACATCGTCTGAAACAGCTCGATTTTATCTTTGTAGTAGTAATAGACGAGCCCGCGCGCCATGCCTGCTCGCTTGGCGATGTCGCCTACCTCGGTCGCTTGAAACCCTTTCTCCAAATAAACCTCGACAGCTGCTCTGCGTATTTGGGTGAGACGCTCTTCGCGGATTTTTTCGTTTTGCTCCTTCGTACGGGGGGACATGTCGGGAAAAGCTCCTGGTTTCGTTTTGACTTATACGTATGTCAACTAAAAATAGTATATGTTTTGACTGACACGAATGTCAATAAACATTTTAGGAAGACTCGCCCATTTTTATACGTAAGGTTGCCGAAAAAAACAGCCCCAATCCTTTTACGGATTGAGGCTGATCTTTAAGCCGGACTGAATAATCTGGCGTGCTTGCCGTTCGGCGGCAAGGCATGTAGCGACGGCTAGCAGCGATCATGATGTCTCTTCGCAGCGGCCGCTAAATCGTCGTAGATGATGGCTGGCAATGCTTAACGGATTACGCCGCCTTTAAGGCGGGGCAGTCCGCTAGAATTCCCGTCCGGCGCTTTTGTCAGTCCGGTTCCGCGGCGAGGCATGCAGCGACGGCTGACAGCGATCACGATGTCCCTTCGCAGCGGCCGCTAAATCGTCGTAGATGATGGCTGGCAATGCTTAACCGGATTACAGGAGTTGATTTACGCTGGCCTTAGGACGGATGCAAGCTGCTAGGATGCCCGTCCGGAGCTTTTGTCCGGTCCCTCAGTTCTCTTCTGCACGGCTGTCCAACAGACGCTCGAGCGTGCCGAGCTTATTGGGATTGCGTACCATGTAAATGTGCGTGCAGCGGCCGCCCTCCTGAACGGCGAATAGCATGACGGTCGGTCCGTCCGGCGTCTCTACAACGAGGCCATGTTCTCCGCCTACAATTGCCGGACGTACAACCGCAGCCGCCCCGAATTTGACTGCGAGCCCGGCCAAAAATGCAAAGACGCGCTCGCGCCCGACGATCGGCTGCAGCGCAGAGAGGCGTTTGCCGCCGCCGTCGCTGACAAGCGTCGCTTCCTCGCTCAGCAAGCCGATCAGCGCTGCCATATCGCCGGTCGCAGCCGCATGAAGAAACTGCTTGACGATCGTGCGGTTCATCTCCGCATCGGCCTGCACGGCCGCCGGCTCCGCCTGCACTTTGCGGCGGACGCGGCTGTGCGTCTTGCGGCACGCCAGCTCGGTTTTGCCGACGATGCCGGCGATGTCCCGGTAAGAATAGCCGAACGCCTCGCGCAGTACGAAAACGGCCCGTTCCAGCGGCGAGAGCTTTTCCAGCATAACGAGAAACGCGTAGGAGACGGTTTCCTCCAATAGCGTTGCCTCGAGCGGGTCGCCGCCCGGCTGGGCCACTTGCTGCACGAGCGGCTCCGGAAGCCACGGGCCGACGTAAAGCTCCCGCTTCTTGCGCGCCGACTTCAGCAAATCCATGCAGCGGTTTGTCACCACTCGGCACAAGTAAGCTTTCCAATTGTGCACGAGGTTGTCGCCCGGACCTGTAGCGCCAGTGGCCGCATCCGATGCTGGCCGCGCATCCGATCCCGCTGTTGCCCGCAGCGGGCCGTTGCCGTACGCACCGGCATCCCCGGCGGCTTCATCCGACGCCGTCGCTTTCCGTAGCGCCGCATCGCCGGCCGCCGCCGCATGAACGGCGGCAAACGTCTCCTGCACCATGTCCTCCGCGTCGGTTGCCGATCCGAGCAAGCGATACGCTATAGAGAACAGCAGCGGCTATATTCCCGATAAAGAAGCTCCCATTCCATCCTGAATCACTCTCGCATTCCGTTGTGCGCTTTACTGCTCTCTATCATACATTGCGCGGCACGGCGCGCGCTATATAGAGATGCGTTAAGCAGCATGCCCTCCTCCCCTACCCAGTCCCCTGCGGCATAAACGCCGGGCACTCCGGCTACAGCCGGTGCCGGCCGGCCCGCCAGCCCCCCGTCCTGCGCCGTCACGACGGCGTTCGCAACCAGCATGTGCGGCATAAAGCGCCGGGCTACAATGCGTTTGCGCCAGCCCGGCTGGAGGAAGTCGAGCAGTCGCTCCAGCTCTTGCTCCCACGCTTCCGTTTCGCCTTGCAGCTGCGTCCCGGCCGGCAAATACTGCATCGCGTGTATTACCGCATGGTTCGGATTAGGCGATAGCCGCGCGACGCTGCTGTGGTTGGAATAATAAAGCGGCCGGTCGACACCGAGCGCAAAAATCGTCTTCGGCACCGGCAACCCATCCAGCACGACATCCAGGCACGCTGCGTACAACGGCGTCATGGCGCGGAGCTTCGCTGCATACGCCGGCTCAGGAGCCGTATCCAGCAGCTCAAGCAGTTGCTTCGGACCTGCCGTGCATAGCACATGCCGCGCCCGAATCCGTTCCCCGCCTTTAAGCTCGACCGCAAGCTCCGGAGTGCTGCCTGAAATGCGCTGCGCGCCCGCGTGCATCAGCAGCGCCACTCCGTTGTTCTCCGCCTGTGCACGCAGACCGTCGACGATCGTTTGCCATCCCCCGTCGGGATAAATGACGCTCGCTTTCCGCAGCTGTTCCAGCACGGCCCCAGCACTGACGGTCTCGGGCGCATGGCAATAAGTCGAAACGCGTACGAACGTCTGGATCACGTTCCTTACCCGCTGATGGCGAACGCGCTGCCGCAAAAATTGCTCGAGCGCCACGCACTGAAGCGGCTCCGTCTCAATGCGCCTGAGCGAGGCGGCGAAGCTCAGCAGCTCCATTTTCTCACTCCAGGCCAGAGTGCGTCCGAGCATCAGTCCGAGCAAAGGCAGAGCGTGAAACGACGCCGGAACGGAGCCGAAAACAAAAGAGCCGCTCAGCTTCGGAACGCCGCCGGACGGGTTCACCCCAACTTCCCTGAGCAGCTGTGCCGCGTCTCGGTAGAGCGCGTGCGCCCCCAGGTTGACCGCAGCTCCTTCCAGCTTTGCCGTTACCGCCCGGCCGCCGGGCGCAGCCGCCTTCTCCAACACGAGCACACTCCAGCCGGCCTTCGCCAAATGGATCGACGCCAACAAGCCGGCAGCTCCCGCCCCTATAATCACTGCGTCCCATATCCGTTCCTCTTGCTGCAACATGTTCATCCCGCCTTTTCGTTGTGATGCCCTTAAGACGATTTGCGACTCGCGGACGTGACAGCATTGGGAATGGTTTTTCGCTGTGTGAGGGTGGTTGCTTCTACGAGAGAATTGGCGGTAGCATGGAACTATGCTTGGCTGCGCTGCGGCGATCCCCGACTGCCTGGAGTCACAAATCTTGCAGATGCGGTTGCTCGAAACAAGTACCGGCGCGAGGACGCACAAGGGGCGATGGTGAAGCCCAGTGGTCCTTCTCTGCCGAGGGACGAGACGGCGTGTGGCGGAACCGGCGTGCGGTGTGGCGACGTGTGGCGGAACCGGCGTTCGGCAGAGAGCGTGGACCAAGCGCGGGGCATAGCGGAACCCAGTTCCGTTAACTGGCTATTTCCCGGGTATTTCCCAAAATTAACGGAACAGCCTTCCGTTATCGGGCGGAATTACGCTCGTTTTAGTCACGTTTCGCCGTTTTAACGGAACGTTGTTCCGTTAACATTGGACTATACCCCGCATGTCCCTCGAATAGCGGAACGCCGTTCCGTTATGATTCGAAGGGGACATGTGGGCTGAGGCGACGTGTGGCGGAACCGGCGTTCGGCAGAGAGCGTGGAAAAGGGCGGCGTGCGGCGGAGAGCGTGGGGCGAGTCGGCGTGCAGCTGGGCCGCGCGGGACGAGACGGCGTTCGACATGCCAGCCATTCACTATAGCTGTCGTTCAGCACGCCCGGCACTCGGCGAAGCAGCGTGGAGCGAAGCGGCGTGCAAACAAGACAAGCCCACCATCTCGAGGGAACACGAGTTCAAGGAAGCCGGAGACCCGCATTCTTAGGTCCGCAGCGCAGCCACTCTATCTCGGGCAGCCCGAAGCCCCGCAGTCTCACAGGCGGCGCAAGCCGTTTCCGTCCGCTTGCTGCCGGACGTATCCCGTGCCGGCGCCTGCAGCCCGCAGCATCGCATGGCTGAGCGCCGCCGCCCCGCAGCCGAGCAGGCCGACGATTAGGAAGCCCTGCTTCAAAGTCAGCGAATCCCCGAGCAAGCCCATCAAATAAGGACCCGCAAACATGCCGAGGCCGTAAATCGCCTGATAAAAGCCCATCGCCGTCGCGCGCCGCCCCGTGTCCATATGCTTGATGCTGAGCGCCATCAGCACCGGCGTCGTGAAGCCGCGCCCGAAGCCGGCCAGCGCCTGCGTCACGACAAGCAGCCAGAACGTATTCGTGACGGGAATGAGCACCGTAAAAATGCCGCTCAGCACGAAGCCGAGCACGATAACGTTACGTTCGCCGATGCGCTGCGCGAGATGCCCGCCGCCGATCCACGAGGCGATAGCGGTAGGCAGCGTCGAGCAAAACGTAAGCACGCCCATGCCCAGCTTGCTCGCCCCGAGCGCCTGCGCGTACACCGGCGTAAAGCCGAATACGGTGGCGAATGTGAGCAGCTGGAACAAAATCGCGAGCACTGACACCGTCAGCAAAATGCGGTCGGAAGCAACTTCGGCCACGGCCTGCACCGTAATCGGTTTCTCGTTCGGGTCGAACTTTTCGACGATGAACAAGGCGATGACCGCCCCGACGATGCCGACGCCCGCGCCGAGCAGAAAAGCGGCCTCCCAGCCGAACACGTCGGCCAGCGCGCCGCCGCCGAGAATGCCGATCATTTGGCCAAGCGAGTTGTACAGCGAGATCGTGCCCATCGCCTGGGTCGTCTGTTCTTTTTTGTAATAGCTGGCGAACAGGATCGTAAAATCGACCCATGTCGCCGCTGCCGCTCCGGCCAGCGCCCGCAGCACCAATATCCACGTCAGCTCGTGCGAGACGAGGATGCCGACTCCGGACAGCACGGAGAACGCCAGGCCGAAGACGATGAACAGCTTTCGCTTGTGCAGCCGGTCCGATACGACGCCTACCGGGATACGCAGCAGCATCTGGCTCAGCCCGTACATGCCGACGATGAGCCCGGCCATTTGGTGCGAGGCGCCGAGGTGCTCGACATAAGGAGTCAGGATCGGCACGCACGTGTACATCGACAGCCAGAACAGCAGCGTAACGACGCAAAACAGCGGAATGCGGTAGTTGGATGGGGACAAGGCCGGCCCTCCTCTGCGGGTATTCCGTCTCCGAATAAGTGTCTCTCAAATTATCGGTCCGGCCGGGGAAAATTGCAACGTCGAAATAGGCTCCCAACAAGCGGAAAACGCCGCTCCCGCTCTATCCTTGCAGCGGGGCGGCGTTTTCCTGCGGTTTCATGGGCGAATCGGTGCGGCCGGCCAATACCGCACCAAGCAGCGCGATGCCGGCGAAGCCGGTAATGAGCAGCACGAAGGCCATCGCGCCGGACGGCAGGAAGCCGCCGATCACGACGTTAAGCCCGCTTACCATTTGTGCGGCGCGGTTCGTCATGCCGTACACGGCCATATACGAGCTGCGGGCGTGGTCGGGAACGAACCGGACGAGCAGCGCCTGCTTCAGCGGCACGTAAGTCAGCTCGCCGATCGTCGCCAGCAGCATGACGAGCACGAGCAGCAGCGGCTGATTGCCGTAGGCGATGTAGGCGTAGCCCGCCACGTTGAGCGCCATGGCGGCCAGCATCGTCCGCGTATCGGATTTGCCTTTGAGCAGCTTGCCGACGAATAAAGACAAGAGCACGACCGCCAGCGTATTTTCCGTCCGCAGGAAGCCGAGCATCGACAATCCGTCGGTGGTCAGCCCCGTGCCGGGAAACCAGGCCGCCTGATGCATCTGATCGGCGAGCCGAATGCCGATGTAGCCGGTCATGTTCATCTCCACCGATACGCATAGCACACCGGCGAGCACATAGAGGACGAACGTCCGGTCGCGCAGCACCTCGGCGTACCGGCTCAGCAGCGACACGCGGGAACCGCCTTCCGCCGCTGCGGCTGTGCGGGTACGGCCAGCTGGCGCAAAGGGCCGGCTGCGGCGAGGAGCGACGGGTGTTGTTATACCGTCGGCGGCTGCTGCAACGGTGCCAGCCGTGGCGGCCGCTCCATTCCCGCCCGAGGCCATGCTTTCCGGTTCGGCACCGGGCATCGTTTCCGTAATAGCGAATGCGGTGACCAGCGTGGACACCAGCGAAAAGGCGGCCACTACGGCCAGCAGCTCAAACAAATACGAGCTGAAAAAATAAGCCCCGATCATACCGGCGATAGAAATCGCCAAATTGTTCGACCAGTACGTAATGCGGTATATCGCCTTGCGCGTTTCGGGCGTCGACACGTCGATCAGCATCGCATCGAAAGCCGGCTTGCCGAAGCCCCAGGCGGCGTTGACCAGAACCGTCATGAGCAGCGTTACGACTGCGGAATATAGCCATGGCGAGTTGAACGCCGCCATCGCCGCATAGGCGATAAGGCTGAGCGTCTCGGAGATAAGCATCATGCTCTTGCGGCCGTAACGGTCGGCGTAATGCCCGCCGAGCGTTGCGCACGCCAGGCCGACGCCGATGCCGAGTATCGCCGTCACGCCGGCGACCGTCGTGCCGAGCGTTTTGGCCAAATAGACGGCCATGAACGGGGTGACCATGTTGCCCAGCGTATTGTTAAGGAAAGCCAGCGTAATGCGCAGCTTCACATTGGGATGAAAATCGCGAAACGTCATGTTAGTCCACCCGCTCCCGCAAACATTATCTTTGCTGATTGTACCCTCCCATCATAATCACAACAGCTCTAAGGAAAAAGTGTACGCTTCTGGCGGCGCTTTTCACCTTTTTTTCATGAAGCCGCATATTTTGACGGGGTTGCGGGGGGACGCCTATAATGAACGCTAAACGAGGTATTGCGGGGGGACGGAAGCATGCAGCTCACAGTGCAATATGCGGCTTTGAAACATGCGCTGCTGCGCGGGCAACCCGGCGGTCGGGAAGACGGGCCGGTGCCGGTGACGGTGGAGGAAATAGCGGGTCACCTGATCTGCACCGAACGCAACGCCAAAATCATTATCCGCAAAATGGCCGACCACGGCTGGATCGTCTGGACGCCGGGCCGGGGGCGGGGCAACCGCTCGCAGATCCGGTTCGCCGCTTCGGCGGAAGAGCTGCTGCTGCAAGAAGCCAAAGCGTGCGTGCAGCAAGGCAATTTGCACGGGGCGATGGAGCTGCTGCGGGGGGAAGGTCTCGAGGCAGGGCTGACGGAGAAGTTTTTGGCTTGGCTCGGCGATTTTTTCGGCTATAAAGAGAAGGACGCTGCCGGGGCGGAGGCGGATACGCTGCGGCTGCCGCTTCGCACGGCCGTCCTGACGCTCGATCCGGCCGAGCTGCTGTATGCGCGGGATTTGCATTTTGCCAAGCAGGTGTACGATACGCTTGCCCGGTTCGACCCGGAGAGGGGAGTCGTCGTGCCGCATCTCGCGCACAGCTGGGAGAGCGATGCGGACGGCCTCGTGTGGACGTTCTATTTGCGCAAGGGCGTCAAGTTCCATCACGGGCGCGAGCTGACGGCCGCCGACGCGGCTTTCTCGCTGTCGCGCCTGCAGCAGTACGCGCCCACCTCGCCGAACGGCTGGCTGGCGGAGGAGATTCGCGCCGTCCGCCCTGCCGGGCGGCTCACGCTGCAAGTGGAGCTGCGCGCGCCGAACTTCATGTTTCCGCATTATGTCAGCGCATACGGGACGGCGATCTTGCCCGAAGACGTGTACAAGGACGCCGTACCCGGCTCGGGCGGCGCAGGGCGTCCGCTCCCCGACGTGTGGCGCATGCCTGTCGGTACAGGACCGTTCCGGGTGGCGCGGCACGATGAGGGCGCGCTTGTGCTGGAGGCGTTCCCCGACTATTTCCGCGAGCGGGCTCAGCTCGACCGGGTAGAGCTGCTGTACGTGCCGAGCGAGCTGCAGGGCCGAGATGCAAGCACATGGACGTTCCATATGAGCAAAGCGCACCATTTTGTACAGCCCGTTCCGGAGCATTGGCAAACGCTGCGCGTCATGCCGCTCGGCTCCAGCCTGCTGGCGTTCAATTTGCGCAAGGCCGGCCCGCAGCAGGACGAGCGGCTGCGCCGGGCGATTCATCTCGCTCTCGACCGGGAGCGCATGATTCGCGAGCTCGGCATGGACAACGCCATCCCGGCGCGCGGCTTCCTGCCGCCGGAACCGGGAACTCCGCTTCTGCCGCTAGGCGACAACCGGCTCGAGGAAGCTCGCCGGCTCGTGTCCGCTTCCATCTACCGGGGCGAAACGCTGCGCCTGCTGTCAATAATCGGCCACCGGCCCCAGAGCGAATGGGTGCAGGCAAGGTGCGAGGAGATCGGCGTTCGGATAGCGATTGAGGAGTTGTCGCATACAGAAGCGGCGGATCCTGAACTGCTTGCGGAAGGGGACGCCAAGTTGGGCGGAGTCGTCGCCGACGATGACGTGGCGCGCTTCCTTGTCGAAACGTACAAGGTGGGCATTTTATCGATTCGCACCTATACTCCGGACGATCTTCTTCGCACGTTCGACGAGACAGTCGCGGACATTGTTGCCGAGCCCGACGCCGGCGTGCGGCTGCGGCGCATTCGCGGGATGGAGAAGCTGCTGACCGGCGACTGCCGCGTCCTGTTTCTTGCCCATACGACGCAGCAAACGATATTCAGTCCGGACGTCCGCGGCATCTCCGTCAACACGATCGGTTGGTTCGACTTCAAGGACATATGGTTCAAGCCTAAGGAAATAAAGCCTGCTTCGCCCGAGTAAGGGCGGCCTTAGGTTGAAAAGGGGGAAATACCAATGATAACTATTCAAAATGTTGAATATGAGCATAAATCGACTTTAAGAAATCTTCTAGAGCTCTATAAATATGATTTTAGTGAGTTTGATCCTGAAGATGTAAATGAAAACGGTTTATATGATTATAAGTATCTGGATCATTATTGGACAGAAGAAGGCAGACATCCTTTTTTTATACGTGTTGATGGAAAACTGGCTGGTTTTGTGCTAGTAAGGATGATTGGGACAAATGAACATAACCAACCAATTTATTCAGTGGCTGAGTTCTTCGTAATGAAAAAATATCGAAAACTTGGAGTCGGTATAACCGCTTCTGCTGAAGTTTTCAATCGACTCAGGGGCATTTGGAAAGTTGCTCAATTTGAGAATAATAAACCAGCCCAAATATTTTGGAAAAAGGCAATTGAGAGATGTACGAATAACAATTTCCAAGAGGTTAGAGAAAACGAGTGGATGGACCTATTCAAACGTTTTCAAACGAAACTCAACCGAACGGGTACCGGTAGCACAGAAAATACATCAGGTGGCCGCCGCGGGTAAGATTCGGGCAGCCCCATCTATATAAGTGCTGGCAGCTCTTTATATTGTTGTTAAAATAAATCGACGACTCTATAGATTTACTACTGTTTTTTTAAACCTAATTTAAACTTCGCTTGTTATCTTCGTTGTAAATGAGTGGCGATGTCTGGAAAAGCAGGGCGGAGCATGCTTCAAAAACGTCCATTACGAGGATGCAGAGTGTATTGTTGGTTCTGAAGCTCCCGTACTAGCAAGGTTTACACGTCATTTTGCCTGAGGTGGTGGACGAAAATGCAGAGTTACTTTGACATGTATATGGAACCAATGTTTTGGTTTTTCCCGGTCGCAACCGCAATGATCAGTATGGTTGCATTCTCGACATTCTCCATTCCGCTTACTTGGATTGCGTACAAACGACCGAGTTGGGCCGAAAAATACCGAATTCAAGACAAAGTCGGGAAGAGCGATAGAATCGTTATCCCATCCATTCGTTACTATTTGTTAAATGGATCTATTTTTGCTGCTCTATTGGTGTTGTTCTGGCCGATCCTACGGCTATCTTCAGTGCATATGGGAGCAATTCCGCCATGGTACACGATACTGCTGCAGGTATTGTTTTTCATTTATTTCGAGGATTTTTTGTTTTACGTAGTTCATAGAACCCTGCATACCAAATTTCTATATCAATATATCCACTCAGTTCATCATCGAGTGACGGTCCCTTGGGCCATAGCCGGCAATTATATGCATCCTGTTGAATTCATTTTGATCGCATCTTGTGTTATCATTGGACCAGTTTTGTTGGGATCCCATGTTGTGACGGTCTGGATTTGGATTGTTTTCCGTCAATGGTTGGCAGCGAACGAACATTGCGGTTACGAATTTCCGTGGAATCCCAACCACCTGTTCCCTTTTTATGACGGAGCATCGTTTCACGATTATCACCATTCGAAATTCAAAGGGAATTATGCGGCATTTACCGGATTGTGGGACCGGATCTTCGGAACGTTATCGCCGGGTTTCCGTGAACATTTACAGAGGAAACGTATCAAGTCTGGAAGAGATACTCCCATTTAATCAGAATAGAAGTAATGTCGCTCTCTCAGAGACGATAATGCAGGAGCCGCTTCCACGTTGGCTCCTTTTGATTTATTGAACAACCGGGCAGTTTTCTTCAATGGTTTACGTTAAAATATGGATGATATAAAGCTAAATAGAAAAAAGAGAATTATTTATAAGGAGTTCATTAATGGGCAAACAAAAGAGGTGTGCACTTTTTATCTGATTCCCAGCAACCTTTTCCAGCGGGCCTCCGTCTTATTGATCAATACAACAGTGGTTCATATAGTAAAACGTTCCAGTCACCTTGTTCACGCCGTCAAGGGAGGAATTGTAAGATGCAACTTCATCGCGGTCTGATTGTCGGAATTCTCGCTATGCTAGCCTTATCCGCAGTGCTTGCCGGATGTGACAAAGCCGGGAACAACTCGGCTCCGTCGCCTACCGCTTCAGCCGATAGCCCCAGCCCTTCGCCGACGGCATCGCAGCCGAGCCCGTCGCCAACCGCCAAGCCCGATGACAATGGACAGATGGTGTTGGAGGAGTTCCGCGGAATCGTCCTAGCGGACGCACCGGCGGACGAGCTGAACGTCAAGCTCGACAAGGCGATGGCTGGGGTGGCGCCGGAAACCGCCGACGAGCTTGTACGGGAATTGGAGTCGTACTACGAGAAAAACTTGCCCGAGGTTGAAAAGAAATTCAACGCGGACAACGTCCAGAAAACGCTCCTCAAGCTCAAATGGCCGTTCACCGCGGATCAGACGGCCGACATTAAGGACGAAAAAACGCGCAGCCTCGTCGAGAAGACGCTGGCCGGAGGCTACAAGCTGGAGACGGCCGAAGGCTACGTGTTCCCGATCTTGGATTACGGCGCGCTGAAACGGTTTGACGACCGGGTGACTCCGGGAATGGTGGCTTTCATTGCGTTGATGGCCTTGGAGTCGGACAGTAAATCAGCGGAGGATGGAGGCCTCATCATCACGTGGGAGGAACTGGCTTCCCGCACGCTGGCGGCAGAGAATTACGTTCGCACATACCCGCAATCGAAGGAACGTGTCCAAGCGGAACAGCGGTTTATTCAGTACCTTTACTCCTTCTTGGTCGGGATGGATAACACGCCCATTTTCCAATTCGAGACGTTTAAGATCGACCAGAAGGTGAAAAGCACGTACGAACAAACGATTCAAGCTAATCCGGATACAGCGACGGCGAAGATGACGCAGAAATTGCTTGATATATTGAAGAAGACGGAAGGCGCGGTTTTTCTCAAAGGGAAAAACGGTGAAAAGCTGGACATTCCGGAAGTGAAGCAATTCAGGGAATCCATCAAGAAGGAAGCCCGTTCCATGCTGGATCAGGCAAGCCCGGCCAGTTAGCTGCTGATGTGAGCATTTACAGGTTTGGAGTATATTATGGATCTGCTTCATATAAATATCCTCTTTGACCTTAACTATGTGATTAAACAAACGGGCACGCTAGTTCAATACATCATGCAGATTAAAACCTCTTCTTAGAAGCAAACTAGATTTAATAGCTTCTAAAGGGAGGTTTTGTTTATGAACTTAAGTGAGTTATGGAGGTTGTATGAGGCTGACAAACGTATTCAAGGATTCAGTCCAAAAACATTAAAAGCATACTCGCTTCAACACAAAATGTTGATGTTGGAGCTAGGCGACCTGGCTATAACGGAAGTAACGTTAACAATGCTGAAGGAATACTTAGCAAAACAAGCAAAGAGGTTGAAGCCAAGCAGCTTAGGCCATCGTATTCGGTTTGTTCGTTCTCTTTTTCGTTAAATACCCACATCACTTTCGGCATACCTATGCGTGTCAACTGCTTGATAACGGTGCCCCTCCGGATTTCATCCAAGGTATGCTCGGTCATGAGAAGGCATCATCCACGCAAATCTACGCACAGCTCCGCGGCGAGCGCCGGAGAGAACATTATCGACGATTTTTTTAGTGCTTATTGGCGGCGGATACTCGTTAACAATCCGCCGCTGTTCAACTAAAGGGCAGAATAGTGGAGCAATATTGAAAGAATTTTTTTGTTGTCGATTGTTAGTTTATTGTAATTACCTATTAATGTTATTTTTATTATATATTAGACCAATAGAAGCCAGTTGTAATATTGTTATCATAACGGAATTGGAGGAGGAATGATCTAATGTCTATCTATGATCTTAAAGTGAATACAATTAACGGTAAGCTCATTGAATTGTCAAATTATCTTGGAAAAGTTCTCCTTATTGTCAACACTGCCAGTAGGTGCAGCTATTCTCGCCAATTCGCTGGACTTCAAAAGCTTTACGAAAGTCACAATGAGCGAGGCTTTGAAATACTTGGTTTTCCTTGTAACCAATTCAACGAGAAAGAGCCAGGGAACAACTCAGAAGTGCGGGAATATTGTGAGAGCAACTTTGGAGTGACGTTTCCGTTATTTGAGAAAATGGAGGTTAGAGGTCAGACTGCTCATCCATTATTTCAATTTTTAACAGAGCAAGCTCCATTTCAAGGTTTCGATACCCAGAGTTCAGACGGTCAATGGATGCAGAACTTTTTGCAAGAAAAGTATCCTAACATATACGCTGGTGATGGGATCAAGTGGAATTTCACAAAGTTTTTGATCGATCGGAACGGTCATGTATACGGAAGATACGAAACAACGACGGAACCATTTGAAATTGAACCAGTAATTAAATCACTGCTTTAAAAGTAAATGAATATTTTTGGTCATTAAACTAAAGGATACGATAGCGTGGCGATGGAACCGATCCATCGCTTATTTATTTTGAGCGATCCGCTCAACAAACGGGTAATTATCTTCCAACACAGACTCTGCTCACGAAGTTAAGATGGTATAATAATCCATAACGAATCTGCATAAACGATAAAGAAGTTGGGGTGATGCAAAATGAATATTTTATTTGTTTGTACCGACAACTACACTCGCAGCGTGATAGCTGAAACAGAGTAACAATACAGCGGTAACCGTTGCATCTGCTGGCATAAGGGCAAACAGCGACATTAGTAAATATTCTGACATTCATTTTAGCATCATGAATGAAATGGGTATTGATATTGGTGGTTTTACAAGAACACAATTGGACGAATCATCCTTTAAACGCTATGACGTTGTCATCGGCATGAGTGATCTTCATAAACAATTTATCAAACTAAACTACAATCGCGATATTCCCTTATTTAATGAATTATATAACGGTAAAGAAATTCCAGTTAATATCGGTCTTCCGGATAGTCCCGATTTCGCCGAACAGATGAAACAATTGGTTTTATTTTTTCGTGAAGCGATACCAATTGTTCTGCGAAATTTAAATGATCAAACGAAACTTCGTTAAACTAACGGGAAACAGTAGTTGAATGACAGAAAAAAGCAGACCAAGACTGTATTGTTCCAGTTATAGCCTGCTTACACGAGCCCGTTTAGATAAAAGCGATTTGTTTGTTGGCGGGACCCCTATATCGCAGATGGCCTGTCCAACGCCGAAATTGCCGCCAAGCTATACGTCAGCGTCATTACCGTCAAAAAACATCTGACCGCCATTTACCGAAAATACGGTGCAGCCAACCGGGCCCAATTCACCAAAGCTTATATGGCCGCTTGGCACACGAACAAGCTCGTGCCGCCCGGTTAACGCAATATCACTGCGGAACTGCCTAAAGGAAAGGCCTCCAACGTCGCGATTGGAGGCCTTGCGTGCGGTTGGCGTCATTTTTCGAATGCCTATGCCGCTTCTTGTATTTGTTTCATGTGATGCAACAAGTGATCGATATAGTCGTTGAATAACCACCCTAGCGTAACCGCTGTCCCATCGGGCAAAATACATGATTTGTCGTAGTCCTCTTTGCTTGCGTTTCGCATAATATAGCATATTTGCCGGTTGAGCTGTTTCCATAACGCCGCCAATTCGGTTTTGGTATAGTTGTTCTGATAATCGTGCATGCTCACCAATTTGTCTTGCTTATAGCCTTCAATGTGGACGGGCTCCTCAGCCAGAACGATTTTCATAAATCGCACGTGGTTATTGGCGGCAGAATCGCACAAATGCCCCAAAATTTCTTTTTTGGACCATTTCTCCGGCTTCGCTTTTTTATTAAACTCTTCTTCGTTAATCCCGTTAATTATATCGGGAATGGTTTCAACAAGCTGTTCCAATTTGGCCAATGCACTCATCCCTGTTCCCTCCCCGTCGATCATCTGTTTTTCACATCCACTACGATAGATCCTTTCAGCTTGCCGCCCAGATAGGCGTCGATCCGCCATAATCCGCCGGAGGGGATTTTCAGACTGGAAGGGATGTGCGCGTCGGCTCCGTTGTTGGGCCCTGCCGGCGGCATATCGTACTCCCAGACCATCTCTTCCTGCGGGGTGCCTGCATGGGCTACGAGAGCTTTCGTTTTCTCGGTTGTCTCCAGATTGATGGCTTCGACCCGGAACGGGCTCTTGTCAAGCTCTTCTTTTGCTCCCCAAAAATGCCACATATATTTATTGCCTTTGCCCGCTACAAAATCCGGCCCCAAAATGCCGATATTTCCTTGGCTGCCGACCATTGTGGAGGAGCCGCTTGGAAACGATGCGCTTGGAGTTTTCGCTTGCGAAACAGCGGCGGATTCGCAGCCGGCCAGCAGCAACAATGCGGTGATGATTGCGGACGATAGCCTCATTTTGTATCGCTCCATTCCGGTCGCTTTGATGTGCAGGTTTGCCGCCGGCAGCGGCGAGATAAGCGAGTCGGGAAATAAACGTTATTCAACGATAGCTTCGGCTTCGATTTCTACCAACAGGCGCGGATCGATCAGTGCCTTGACCTCAACCATAGTCGCAGCAGGCTGAATATCCCGAAAAAATTCGCCGTGCGCCCTTCCGATTTGTTCCCATTTCGTTATATCCGTGACAAACATTCTCGTTCTTACTACGTGAGATAAATCGGCGCCTAATTCAAAAAGAGCTTCTCAATCGTCTGCAGGATGAACCTGGTTTGCTCGTAGGGATTTCCCTCTCCGATCACTTCCCCGTCTTTCATTGCCGTTGTCCCTGCGACTTCAATTCGGTTTCCGACGCGAACGGCTCGGCAATACCCTACAATCGGCTCCCAAGGCGAACCTGTAAACACCCTTTTTCTGTCCAAAATCTCCACCCCATTCCGATTGCTGTCGGCTTTCCGCCCAATCCGATCATTATATGAAATTATATCAAAAGGGGATTACAAAGTTGCAAAAGGCGCCTTGTAATCCCCTCGATGTTTTAGGGCGGCAATCGCCCCCTGTTTTAGTTGCTACTGATGCAAAGCGTGGTCGGCGGGAAGCGAGATGCCGGACCAGAGCTTTTTGGCGGTCCAGGGCGCTTCCCCTTGCCAGAACGGGTGATGTCCGGGCAAGCCGAGCGGCAAAAATACGGTTGTACACAAGTACAAGCTGCCGGTCGAGATATACGTCTCCCCGATGTCCGGCTGGCTCCCGAACAGGCCGATCCGCAGCCATCCGCCTGCATCGAACGTGCTCTCCGCCTCCATCGTGCGCCGGATGACGGCGGTCAGCGCGCAGCGCACTTGGGCCGGGCTGGTGCCATCCGGGAGCTCTCCCCGCAGCGCCATCTGCGCCAGGTGCTGGAATGCACCGAAGCGGTAAGCAAGCGACCTGCCGAGCGGCGGGTATGTCCCTTCCGGGGAAATGAGGCGTTCCTGCACTTCCGCGTAACGGACGGCGCGCCGCTGCACGGCCGGCTTCATGCGCTCCCACGCCGGAAAGGCGCTGCCGACCGTATCCAGCACATCAAGCAGCATCGGCTGAATAACGAAGCTGTTATAGTAATCCCAGTGAAAATCCGGCCCGTCGCCGTAGGCGCCGTCGCCTTTGTACCACTGTTCGTGCTGCCGCAAGGCGTAATCGACGCGCATCGGATCCCAGCGCTCGCCCATGACGGCGAGTCCCGCCTCGACCATGGCGGCGAACAGCAGCCAGTTGTTGAAGCCGGGCAGAATGACCCGCGTGCGCAGCAAAGCTTGCACCAAATTGCGCTGGGTATCGGCCCCGAGCTTGCGCCACAGCTCGTTCGGCGCGCGCACGACGGCATGGGCCAGAAAAGCGGCGTCGACAAGGGGCTGCGAGCCTTCGTCGAAGTTCATCGCGTCGGGCGAAGCCGGGTCGGTGGCGGCATCGATAGCGGCGCGGGCCAGCTCGGCGGCGGCGGCGCGTTTGGCCCCCTCCTCGCCCTCCGTCGGCCCCGTCTCCAGCCACGGCGCAATTCCGGCGAGCGTCCGCCCCAGCGCTTCGAGGTAGGTGAAGCGGTCGCGATCGTCAGTCCGCGCTTCCATCGGCATCGTGCGCTTCAACTCGCGCGCCGCCAGCGCTTTAAGCACTGGCCCAGCAATGTGCAGCATCGTGTCCAGCCAATATTTCCGGTCGTCTGTCATCGTGATCGCCCTCCGTTTATAAGCGTCGTTTTGCCGTATGGACATGTTAGTCATTCCTAGTCTAAGGCAGAAGGCGCTTTGCGGCAACAGCAAATTGGCATTATTTGTCGCTTACGGTCGCATAACCAATAAGGAGTCACCGTCTTGACCTACGCAAACGATCGGATAGAGACTGCGATGACGCTATTGGGGACAACGGTTGCTTGTAACGTCGTGGGCTTACTTGGTCACTTTTTGCTTATGCGCTCGCGGACCAAGCGGACGCGGACATGGACGTTGGCGGTTACGGGCGCTGAACGATAACGGACAGCATAGCCAGACAGATCACCTGGCCTTTTCACGCCGGGATAAGCGCAGCTCGAACGGATCGTCTTGCTTCTTGACCTCGCGGCTGATCGAGCCTTCCTGCCACATTTGGTACAAATACAGCAGAACCGCCACGCCGATCATGATCAAAAAGGTTTGCCAATGGGTGATATTCTCGAATCGGTAAAACCCGGCTCGCGCGAACAGAGGGTCCAATCCAAATTGAAACACCCCGTCGATCACCAAATTCGTCAGCATATAGAGCCAAAACCTACGGTAGGTGAATTTGAATATCCAAAGCGTTCCGATCAAAAAGAACCCGTAAGTATATGCGGTGTTGGTAATGTACCCCCACGGAACGATTATCGCCTTATCCAAGATGGTCCACCACCGGAAAGCATGCGCTATTTCGAACACGATGGTCACGATGAGCGCCGCAAAAATCGAAACAGGCATGAATCTGCGGATGGATGCCGGTTTTAAGACAAACAGCGAAATCCAAGGGACAACTAACATTCCCCACATCAAAGCTTTGGCATACATAATATCCCTCCTGCCAGACGTTTGCTTTCAGAATTCGCCTTCCGCAGGAAGATTATGCAAGCGTCCGGCTTACGGGCATTGTGCTGCTCTGCAAAAAGTAATTGCTTGGGACGGTCTTGAACAGTATGCTTGCATTGTGAGGTTGTCATTGCCAAGCTATTTTACTTCCGTACTATGCTGCCTTAAGTATTGACACCGCTTGCGATGGCTTACTGCAGCAGCCGCTCGTCGCCCGAGGACGCGCAAAACAGAACGGAAGCTCGAGGTAGGAGGTCCATGCAAGTGCACGAGAAAGCGAAACGTATTCAACAGATGAAAATCGATACTGCGGCGGTTGCCGATCCCGCCCTGGCCGATCGGCTTCCGCCGGGGCAGGTGTGGACCGGGCGGTTCCCGATTTTACATGAAGGGGAAGTGCCTGCGTACGATATGTCGTCATGGAGTCTGCGCTTGTTCGGAGAGGTGGAAAACGAGCGCAGCCTGAGCTTCGATGAAATCCTCCATCTCCCTCAGACTGAGGTTCGCTGCGACATTCACTGCGTGACCCGGTGGTCGAAGGCAGACACGGTATGGCAGGGTGTCCGTTTCCGAGATTTGGTTGCCGGGCTGAAGGTTAAGCCGGGGGCCAAATACGTGATGATCCATGCCGATCCGGATTATGACACGAATGTGCCGCTGGCCGACCTGTTGGGCGATCAAGTGTTGCTCGCCCATTCGTACAACGGCGCGCCGCTGACGCCGAAGCACGGCTACCCGCTGCGGTTGCTTGTGCCTCACTTGTATTTTTGGAAGAGCGCCAAATGGATTCGCGGCATCGAGTTCATGAAGGAGGATCGCTTAGGCTTCTGGGAGCGCAACGGGTTTCACGCCTACGGCGATCCGTTCGGCGAAGAGCGTTTCTCCGGCGAGGCGCTGCCGATTCCGGAGGACGAGTGGGTAAGAAAAGAGTACGACTGAATGGCAAGGCCGATTCTGCATGAAATAATACGGCGCTGGAACCGATCCATCGCTTTTTTCATTATTGCGCTCATCGATCATCAAACGGGTAGGGGAGAGATTATTGGAGAAAATCGTTGCTATCATCGCATTGATCTTGCTGCCAATCATTATTGGAACGGTCTTCTATTATTTGATAAAGCAGAAAAATGAATTGTTAGAAATAGAACAATCAGCGGAGTTAGTGAAGAGTTTTACAGGTGGAGGAAAATTTCGAGACGGTTTCGTTACAACTAAGTTGTCCTATCCTTTTGTGCAAATCAGGTTGTATGAAGATTTTTTCGTTATAAGCTATTCAAAAAAGCTCATATTTCGTTACTCTGAGATCTTGTCCATTAGACTTACCATAAGCGGATTGAAAATCAACCACGGGAAAGAGGGATTTCCAAAGGCGATATACGTTAGCTCGGAAAAGCATTTAATTGAATTTTTAATCAGTAAAGGAATCCGGCAAGAAGACAACAAAATGGGGATGAGTATTCTTTAATGCTTAACCGGGAAGCTGCGTGTTATATTGTGTCTCGTGGAAGTGTTCGTTGAATATACACTTCTAGACTGATCGTGAGTGCAATACGACGGGTTCGACAGTTGAATGGCGGGCTGCAACTTTATTATTCGAATTTAACTTATGTAGCAATCCAATACGGCATCGAGTTTAGCACATGGAGCCGATGCGACGGATAAGCCGTGCCGATTGAAACCGCTTGTTGCGGAAGCTCATGCGGTGAGGAGAGGCTCGACCGGCGGAAGCGGTTGGCATTGGAACGATGCTCATTTGCGTGCTTGGCGTAAATGTCGGAGGCTGGATGGATGCCGAAAGAAAGCGAACCGAATCCGACACCCTCGTACCAAACAAGCGGTTATGAATGATGGAATAAAGCACAAGTTCTCTAAATAGCGACTTCACAGACGCCGATTTTCAGCCAAAATGGCAAAATCGGCCTTTAGCGCCTCGAAGGCCGCTCCATACGAACTTTTGTCGCTATTTATGGAATGTTCGGTCCTTGCACACTCATTCCGTCAAATTGGCGCCTAATAGCGCCCTACAAGACGCAGCATAGCGAAGCAGTTCTTTAAACGGCCCGCTCGCGAAAATTGCGGCGGCTTGTTCTCTAGTCATGGCACAGTTTAAGAACATTGTAGCATAGCGGATGCAGCCTTTGCTGCCAGAACGTTCGCTGTTGCGGGAAATGCTCCCGTTAATATTGATCAGAACTTCGATATAAGGCAAGTAGCGGGAAAACATCCTATAAAATCGGCTGTATGTCCTTACATGAGAGGAAATCGTTGAAATTAGCGGTAGGATTTCCTTGCAATGGAATAAAACCGTTTTAAACAGCAACATTTACAGGAGGAATTCCAGTTAAGCCTCAATGGCATCGCTTCCATATACTGCATGCTCTAAACCGCAAGTAATGTAAGCATTCCGCATCGGTCATATGAAGCCGGCCGTGACGTCCTCTCCAGGCGGTAACCGTTTCCCTCATCGGGATCGGCCAAGGATGGAGCAAGGGGAACTGGCCTAAGCCATCTTTCAGACGAACACGTTTCCCGGAACGGAATCCTCCAAGCCAAAAAGGCCCCGCCCCTCACACAGCAATCCAAAGGGGCAGGGCCTTTTGCCAACGTTGAACCGGCGCGGCGTTCCGCCAACACCACGGGCTCCTGCCGCTGCCGCGGTCCTCTCGGCACGGCAGGCAGCTGCCGATGCCGCGCTCGTCCGGCGCGGCGTTCCGCCAACGCCACGGCCGTGCCGGTGCCGCCGAAGCTGTCAGCCCATCACGAGACCGCCGTCGACGCGCAGGCATTGGCCGGTAATGAAGCCGGCGAGGTCGGACGCGAGCAGCACGGCTGCGCCGGCGATGTCCTGCGGCACCGCCAGGCGCTGCAGCGGCGTCAGCCGGATAATGTCGCGGCGCACGTCTTCTTTCGTGTCGCGGGACGAATCGGTGCCCTGCGTCAGACCGGGAGCGAGCGCGTTGACGGTAATGCCGAAACGGCCGAGCTCTGCGGCCAGATTGCGGGTGTAGCCGAGCAGGGCGCTTTTGGCGGTCGTGTAGTCGTGATAAGGTACAACCGGAAAGTCGATCAAGTTCGTCACAATGTTGATGATTCGTCCCGAGCTCTGCTTCTGCATATGGGGCATGGCCGCCTTGCAGACGTTGTAGGCGCCGTGCACGCTGCCCTCCAGCTGCTCGCGGTAGTCGTCCCACTCTTGCTCCCACGCGGTGCGGCGGGCGGAAGGGCTGAAGCTGTACGGGCTGAGCGCGTTGTTCACGACGATGTCGATGGAGCCGTAATGCTCCACGGCGTCTTCGACCATTGCCGCCGCCTCGGACGCGGAGCGGACGTCGGCGCGGTGCGCACGGGCCCGTCCGCCGGAGGCGCGGATGCGCTCCACCGTTCGCTCGGCGGCGTCCTGCCTGCTGTAATAGCCGACGATGACGACGGCGCCGTGCGAGGCGAGGGCAGCGGCGATCTCTGCGCCGATGCCGCGGCTTGCTCCGGTGACGAGCGCCGTTTTCCCTTGCAGCAGCATATGGCTTCCCTCCTATTCGAAATCCGGATCGTACTGCTCCGCATCGTCTTCCGTGCCGCGCTCGATGTCGGCAAAACGGAGCAGGTCGATCAGGTTGAAACGGCCGTCGTGGTGCCAACCCGCCTTGGCTTGCAGCATCGTGCCGAGCGGGCACAACCGGTTCGCGCCGATGCGGCCGAGCCGCTCGGCCATGCCGAACAGCCGCTGCGGATGGACCGCCACGCCGCACGTTTGCAGCAGCCCCTCCCGCCCGCAGGAAGCAAGCGCCGGCACGGCATCGTCCTCCAGGCTGCGGCAGCGGTACACGACGAGCGTCCTGTTCAGCGGCGAAACGTCGAACCCGGGTACGTCGCGGTAAATGACCGTCCAATCCGTACCGCCCGGGCTCGCGTATACGGCCGCCCCGCCCCCCTCCGCTTCTTCCAGCCAGTACCGGTTGCGCACGTCGTGGATCGCATAAGCTTCGCTATCGGTGAGAGCCGAGCGCGGCCAGCGCAGCTGCAGCCGGCCGAGCTCGGCCGCGGCGTAAGCGGCGAAGCTCCTGGCATCCACACTGCCGCCTTCTTCCACATATACGCAGTGCGGCGACATGCAGCTTTGTTGATCGTAATGGGCGATATCCGCGGCGAGCCGGGCGACGGTGCCGTTCAGCCTGTCGGGAGTAAGCGCCTCGCGCCCGATCAAGGCGACGCTCGCCTTCGGACCGTAGGCGACGAACCTTTTGCCCGCCGGGACGATAGCCCGCACGCTTTCGACGGTGCCTCCTCCGCCGTACACGACGACGGCGTCCGCGCTGGCGATGGCCGCGCTTTCCAGCTCCCGGCTGCCGCCCTTCCACGGCACGATGGCGATCGCTTCCGCCAGCCGCGGATCGATCTCGGCGAGCGAGCGCGCGAACAGCACTGCCATCAGCGGCTCGGCGAGAGACGTTTTGCCCAGCTGCGCGGAGCGCGCAACGAGTCCCATCGCCAGGCTCCACAGCGAAACCCCAGGGACGTTGCCGGAGAACACGTGAAAAATGAGCTCAGGCCCATAGGCGCGGCTGAAGCCGCCGCTTTTGCGCGGGCGGAATTCGTCCAGCATAAGCGGATCGTCCAATTCCTCACCGATAAAACGAAGCAGCTCCTTCTTCCGGAACGTCCGCATATAGCGCTTCAGCTGCAGCCGGATCGAATCGGCCGCATACCCGGTCAAGCCGGGCAGCAGCCGCTCCGCCAGCTGTCTGTGCGGATAGGCCGGATCGAGCCAGCGCTCGGCTGCGGCGGCAATCCGCTCGACGACGTCCGCAGTAGTTAACGACGCTAAATACTCCTCACGCCGCCGTTTCAGTTCATCCGCAATCGACCGCAGCTTGTCTTCGTTTAGCGCCGGTACGAGCAGCTCCGCCGGGCCATCCGGAGTGTCGAAGCGGGCGGCAACCGTTACGTCCGCTTCGATCCCCGGTGGCAGAAAATATGCTTGAACCTGCAGCGGCTCCTGCTTTATCGCCTTGTTCATATCGCCCTCTCCCCTGCCGGGCGCCGTCACGCGTTACCCTCGTTCGAGCGGATGAACTGCTCCACCGCAAGCGAGCAGCCTCTCGCTTCCGCGCCGCCGATGCGGCCGAGCAGCTCAAACCCGCCGTCCCGCATAACGCCCAAATCCTCAGTCAAAATCGCCACGCACGAGTTCCAATTCGCGAGATCGATATGCGCCAGTACGCCAACTTGGCCGTCCGGCGCCGGCAGCAGCGTGTGCGGATCGAGCACGAGCGGGCGGAGCCACGCCGGCCCCCGCTTAAGCGTCGTCGGCTTGCCCGAGGCCAGCGTATCGTCGTAATATTGCGAGCATAGCTCGGTCATGCCGTACATGTTGACGCAGCCGCTGCGGGGCACGCCGAACCGCTCTTCGAATTGGCCGTACAGCCAATCCATCGGCACTTCCCGCGACTGTCCCTTGAAGCCGCCCGTATCGAGAATGCGGCTGCCCGGCGCGAGACGGAATCGCACGTCCAGCTCCTGCAGCCGGTCCAGCAGCGGCACGTAGGCGAAAGTCGCGCCGAGCAGCAGGACGGGCTCGCCGCTCCGCTCGCAATCTTGCAGCCCAGCGATCAATTCGTCCGCGGCAAGGCCGTCGTGGCGGAAGTATGTGCCGCTGCCGTCGGTACCGAAGAAGCGGATCGCCTGCGACAAATACCGGGACAGGGACGAGTTCGCGTTCAAATCCTCCGCGGGAGAGATGACCAGCGTGCGCAGCCGGGGGACGCTTCCCATAACGAAGCGGCGGAATCCGGTACGCATCGACGCGTCCCATACGTCGAACGTCGGGTGGTACTGCCGTCCGCGCAGCTCCGGGTTCGTCGTGCCGCTCGTCGTAAACACCGCCAAAGCCTCCTCGGGCGGCTCGCACGACAGCGCGGAGCGCTTGAAGCCTTGAATCGGCATCGGTGGGATTTCCCGCCACGAATGCAGCTGCCCGGGCAGTTTGCGCTTGATTTTCGCATAGTTTCGGTACGCTGCGTTGTGCTCGCACTGGAAGGCGAACAGCTGCAAGGCCAATGCGCCGAAGTCCCGCTCCGCTGCGGGGCTGTCCGCGGCCGAGTTGCCATAGCGCTCGATATATTGCAGCACGTCTCTGATTATCGCTGCGGATTCCGGCCTCATAGCGGCGCCTCCTCTCCTGGCAGTTCGTTATTCAAATTTTGCTCGCTTCGACAAGACCTCAGCGGTTTGCTCATTCAGCGGCATATTTTCAGGTTGTCGCCCCAGTTTACGGAAATTTGTTCCGCTATCGGCTTATTTCCCACTCATTTCCCAAGAATAGCGGAACGCGAGTCCGTTATATCCCGCATTTTAGGTGAGAATCGTCGTTGTACCGGGTCAATAACGGAACTCCGTTCCGTTAACATTGGTAAGGTACCCCTCTATTCATTCAATAACGGAACTATGTTCCTCTAAGGCCGCGCAAGGGCTGTTGAACCTTCGTACCGCCGTTTTCAAGCACGGTGCCGGCTATAGCAGAAACGGCAATGCCGCTTCATCGTTAGGCTAGCCTCTGCGCCGCAGCCATGCCGGCACCCGGATGAGCAGCAACTGCAGCAGCAAAACGCTGCAAGCCCCAACCAGCACTTGATTGGACAAAATGGTGCCCCACACGCCCGGCATATCGGCGAAATTCCCCGGCAGCGCAATCGCCAGCAGCAGCGACAGGCCGACGACCGTGTAGTTCGCTTCCGTCTTTTCCATTCGCAAGAGCAGCGAAATGCCGGACATGAACAGCCCGGCTGCAGCCGGGAGGAACAAGCCGCCGACTACGGCGTCGGGCGTAAGCGCCAGCAAGGCGCCGGCCTTCGGCACAAAGCCGAGCACCAGAAACATGATGCCCGCGGCGATGACGGGGTAGCGTGAGCCGCTGCCGGTTAAGCGGAGCAGGCCGACGTTTTGCGCATAAGCCGTCGTCGGGAATCCGCCGAGGAACGCGGACAGGACGGAACCCGCCGACTCGCCGGCAAAGCCCATCCGGATGCGCCGTCCGTCAAGCGGGATGCGGGCCGTCTCGGCGGCCGCCTGATAGACTCCCATCGCCTCGATGATGGCGACGATATAAGCGATGAAGAAAGTCGCCATGACCGCTCCGTCGAATTTGAGCGCGCCGTAAGGCAGCAGCTGGGGCAAGCCGAGCCAGCCTTTGCCGGACAGTCCGCCGAAATCGATTTTGCCTAGCGCGAGTGCAATCGCGTCGCCTGCGACAAGGCCGATCAGGAACGCGTACCGCCGCCACCAGCCGCGCCCGAAATTCGACAGCAGCAGCACGACGAGCGCCGTCGGGATCGACAAAGTCAGCGTCGCGGACGATAGAAAGCCCGGCGTTCCAGGACTGCCGCCGAGAAACTCGTACATCGTGAAATGGGACAAGGCGATGCCGACGACGCAGATGACCGTGCCCGACACGACCGGCGTAAACCAGCGCTGCAGCTTGCCGATCAGGCCGGTGACGGACATGATGAACACGAGCACGGCGCTGACGAGAATGCCGCCGGAAGCGGCCGCAAGGCTGTTCGCCTTGCCCGCCGTAATCATGAGCGAATCGAAAGCCGCTGACGGCCCCTGCACGATCGGCAGCCGGGCCAGCTTCGTCGCTTGCGTCAGCGTCACGAGGCCGGCCGCGATGAAAATCGCATTGACCAGATTCGAAGCGGCCGCCAGCGGCAGTCCGACCATTGCCGCGATGAACAGCGGATCGAGCCATACGTTGGAGACGAATACGTGCTGCAGCCCCAGCAGGGCGTTTTGCAGCGGCCGGGGCGACTCGTCAGGCGCGCTAATATCCGGCCCCACCGCCCGCCGATCGCCAATTTCCGCCAAAGATTCCATGTAACTATCCCCTTTCCTGACGCTGAAAAATCGCTTTGCGAACCGCGTCCAGCAGTTCCGACGCGGCTGCCGCCGGATTCGCCGCCAGACTGATTGCCGAGATGACGGATACGCCGTCCGCGCCTGCGCGCACGACTTCAGCCGCATTGCCGGCGGTAATGCCGCCAATGCCGACGATCGGCACGCGGATGCCGGCTTCCCGGATGCGGGTTATTACTTCGGGCCCGGCCGGCGCTTTGGCGTCTTCTTTCGACCCTGTCGCGTAGATCGGACCGACGCCCAAATAATCCGCCCCTTCCCGGACCGCCCGCTCCGCTTCCTCCGCATCGTGGGCCGACACGCCCAGCAGCATGCCCGGACCGATGCGCCTGCGCACGTTCGAGGCCGGCTCGTCCTCTTGTCCGACATGGACGCCGTCCGCGTCTACGGCGAGCGCCAGCTCAATATCGTCGTTGACGATAAACGGCACGCTGCTCGCCCGACATAGCCGGCGCAGTTTCCGGGCCAGCTCGAGCCGGGCGTCCCCTTGCAGCGCCCCTTTCCCTTTCTCCCGGTACTGGAACAAGGTGATGCCGCCGGCGATCGCCTGCCGCAGCACCTCCGCCGGTTGTCCCGGACAGTTGACGCTGCCCATAATAAAATAGGCGCGGAGCATCTCTCTGATTTGTTCTGCGTTAAAGCTTCCGGCCATCGTCGCTTACCTGCCTTCCTTCGGCATTGCGGCTGCGGCGAGCCGTTCCCGGTACGCCCAATGGTTCGTCGGCCCGTGCCCTTGCCCGAGCTCAAGCGAATCTTCGATAGCCGCGCCGATAAACTGCTTCGCCGTAGCGACCGCCTCGGCGACGCCTTGCCCTTTGGCGAGCCCGGCGGCGACGGCGGCCGCAAACGTGCAGCCCGTGCCGTGCGTATGCCGGGTATACACCCGGGGGCTCGCAAACTCGGTGAACCCCGACCCGTCGTAGAGCAAGTCGACGACGACGTCCGAGCCTTCCTCATGCCCGCCTTTCATGACGACGTGTTTCACCCCGTACGCGGCGAGCCGCCGCGCCGCTTCCTTGCGCTCCTCGAGCGTCCGCACCGGAACGCCGGCCAGCGCTTCCGCCTCCGGCATGTTCGGCGTCAAGACGAGCGCCTGCGGCAGCAGCTTCTCCTTCATGGCGCGCACCGCGTCGTCCTGCAGCAGCTTCGCCCCGCCCTTGGCAATCATGACCGGGTCGACGACGACCCGGCTCCAGCCGTACCGCCGCAGCCGCTCCGCCACGCCGGCAATAATGTCCGCGCTGAACAGCATCCCCGTCTTCACCGCGTCGGTTCCCAAATCGGCGCCGATGGCGTCGATCTGCTGCAGCACGGCGTCTACGGGGAGCGGATATATCCCCAGTACGCCCAACGTATTTTGCGCCGTTATGGCCGTAATGGCCGACATCCCGAACACGCGCAGCTCCTGAAACGTCTTCAGATCGGCCTGAATGCCCGCGCCTCCGCCGCTGTCGGAGCCGGCGATCGTTAACGCTCTCGCTATCGTCATTGCTCTATCCCCTTCGTGATGGTGTTGCCCTACAGCCGCTCGACGCGCCCCAGCTTCTCGATGTCCGCGCCGGACACTTGCGCCAGCTTGTTCAGCAGCGCGATCTGGAAGCTGCCCGGCCCTTGCGCCGCCGCTTCGGCAGCCGCCAGCTCGGCGGCGACGCCGTACGTGACGAGCGCAGCGACCGCGGCTTCCGCCGGGTTGTTGACGACGGAGGCGAAAGCGCCGATCACCGACGTAAGCAGGCAGCCGGTTCCCGTTACCCGGGTCAGGATGGCGTTGCCGTTGCGGCACACGTACGTCGCCTTGCCGTCAGACACAATATCGTCCTTGCCGGTGACGGCTACGACGGTGCCAAGCTGGCGTGCCGCCGCAATCGCCAGGTCCGCGGCGCTGCCGCCCCCTTCGCCGGCGTCGACGCCTTTAATTTGCCAGTCCTGCCCGATGACCTGCGCCACCTCCGCCGCGTTGCCGCGCAGCACCGCCACCTTCACTTCGTTCATGATGCCGCGCGCCGTTGCCGTCCGATAGGCGGTAGCCCCCGCCCCCACCGGGTCGAAAATGACCGGTACGCCGTGTTCGTTCGCAGATTGGCCCGCCAGCTTCATCGCCCTGATCTCGGTTTCGTTCAGCGTGCCGATGTTGAGCACGAGCGCGCCCGCAATGCGCGCCATATCGGCGACTTCCTGCTCGGCATAAGCCATGACCGGAGATGCGCCGAGAGCGAGCAGCCCGTTGGCGGTAAAATTCGTAACGACGACATTGGTGATGTTGTGAACGAGCGGTTTCGCTTGCCGCACTTGCTCCAAAGCTGCTGCGATCGAAGAGTTGTTCATAAATGAAGATGCCTCCTTAAACTTAATGAGCATGCCAAAAAGCACTTTGCCTGCGCATAACGACAAGCAAAGTGCTTTTTCAAACAAAGTACGCACTTTGGGTGTGGGTTCCTACGCTGGCATTATCCAACAGGTTCTACGGTCTACGGCGGTTTAGCCGTACTCTCAGCCTGCTTCCGCAAGCTCCCGTTCACGTATTCGATTGCTTTCAGTGTAGTCCCGCCGCAGCAAAAATGCAAGAGCAACGTTGCGGGCCGCCGGCCGCCAAAATCCCCCAGCCGTGCGAAGCGGCGGGAGGCGCCGTCACCCTTCGTTTGCCGGCAGCCGCACCGTGAATGAGGCCCCTTCGCCTTCGCGGCTGTCCGCCTCGAGACTGCCGCCGTGCTCTTCGACGAGCGACTTCGCGATCGACAGGCCAAGCCCGGCGCCGCCGGATTTGCGCGTGCGCGACGAATCTTTGCGGTAAAAGCGGTCAAAAATGTGCGGCAAATGGTCCGCCGCAATGCCAGGGCCGTTGTCGCGCACGGTCAGGCGCACCTCTTCCGTCTCCGGCCCGGACTCCACTTCGATCTCAATGCGGCCTTGCTGCGGGTCCGTATGCTGCACCGCGTTGGCGAACAAATTCAGCAGCACCTGCTTCATTTTGTCGGCGTCGATGCGGCAGCGCGTTTGCGGCGAGAGCCGCAGCACCACGTCGCGCTGCCCGGCAAGCATGCGCAGGTGCGGCTCCATTTCGTGCACGAGCGCATCCAACTCCGCTGCGGCCAGTTCCAGCTCCGGTGCGCGGTCCAGCTTGGCAAGCAGCAGCAAATCCTGCACGAGCTTGTTGATGCGCGCCGATTCGCCTTGCATGCTGACGAGCGCTTTGCGCAGCTGCTCCGGCTGGTACATGGCGCCGCGCAGCAGCACCTCGAGGAAGCCGTGAATGGACGTGAGCGGCGTGCGCAGCTCGTGCGAGGCGTCCGCGACGAAGCGGCGCATGCTTTCCTTCGCTTCCTTTTCGGCCGCGAACGACGCTTCCAGCCGCTCCAGCATCCCGTTGAACGAAATCGCCAGCCGGTCCACCTCGACTTGCCCTTGATGCGCCGGAAACCGTTCGTCCAAATTTCCGGCGTCGATTTGCTTCACGGTGCTGACCATTCTCGACAGCGGGACAAGCGTCCGTTTCAGCACCGGCAAGAACGCCAGCATCCCTACCAGCATCGCCAATCCCGACAACGCAAGAAAAATGAGCAGCTGGCGAAACAGCACATCTTTCAGCGGCTTCGTATCGACGCTCATCTGCACCATTCCGACAAGGCGGCCCCGGATTTCTATCGATTGCAGCACGACCAGCTGGTCGGGGCCTCCCTCTTGGCCCTGCACGACTCGGTAATTCAGACGGCGCCTTTCTGCCATCGCTTCCTTGTAGACGTCTTCGGACAGCCGCGGCGGCGTAAGATTGCCGTGGAAATTCGTCATAAGGACGATCATTTGCCCGTTCGGATCGATAAAAGCGGCTGAGGAATCCGGGGTGAACAGGAATTGAAGGCGTCCTCCGCCCCCGGGACCGGGCCCGCCGTCCCCCGGCGCCGACCCGCCTCTGTTGCCCACTGCGAGCCACTGATCGCGCGGCACCGCCAAAATTTGGCTTTGCATGCTCTGGGCTCTGTTCTTATAAATGAATTCGCTCATGAACAAGTATTGGAAAAGCCCTATAAACAGGAGCAAAATCGCCATAACGAGGAGCGAGCGGGACAGCAGCTGGTAACGCAGCGACTGCGGCAGCACAAACCTGCGGAGCGCCGATGCGAGACGCCTCATGTCAAATCCACCCGGTAGCCGGCGCCACGCAGCGTTCGGATGAGGCGATGTTCCTTGTCTCCGAGCTTATCGCGCAGCGAGCGGATGTATACCTCCACGATGTTCTCCTCCCCGCCGAAGTCATAGCCCCACACCTTATCCAAAATCATCGCCTTGCTGAGCACGATCCCCTGATTGATGACAAGGAATTTGAGCAGCTCGTACTCTGTCGGAGACAGCTCCAGAACGCGTCCGTCGTAGCTGATTTCCTTGCGCCGGTCGTCGATGCGGAACGGCCCGATCGACTGCTCGGCGAGGAGGTTCGGAAATTGGTTGCGGATGCGGGCATGGATGCGGGCGAGCAGCTCTTCGAAGCTGAACGGCTTCGCCATATAATCGTCGGCGCCGAGCGTGAGCCCGCGCACCCGGTCGTCGACTTCGTCGCGTGCGGTCAGCATAATGACGGCGATCGGGCCGAGCTTTTTGAGCAGCTTGCACACCTCGAAGCCGTCCATCCCGGGCATCATGACGTCGAGCACGGCGACGTGCGGCTGAAACTGCTGGGCGACGGTAAACGCCGTGATGCCGTCCTGCGCCGTCTGCACGTCGAATCCTTCGTTAAGCAAGCCGAGCTCGAGAAACTGCAAAATCGTCGGCTCATCGTCGACGAGCAAAATTTTGACTCCTTTCAACTGTTGCTGCTGCATAAAGCCTCCCTATTAGCAGGATTCCTCTTCATTATGCACATTATCGGGCCGTTAGCTGAATGCCGGCTGAAAGGCGGCTGAAGCTTCGCTGAAACGAGCGGGTTTTCAGCGAATTCTCAGCTTATTATCATGTTCGATTCAGCATCGGGCTTCATAATGAGACCATACCACGACATGCTGCAGCCTGCAAAGGAGCTGCTTGTATAGGGAGGCTGACCATGTGAAAAAAGACAAATGGCTCAAATGGAAGATCGGCGCCGTCGCTTCGCTAGGCCTCGGCCTATTGTTCCAGGAAGTAAGATCGAGCGACGCCTTTGCCGCCAAAATACAGGCGGAGACGAGCGGGGACGGTGCGAAGTCTTCCGCTGCGACGGACGGAAATTCAGGCGACCTGTTCGCCTATGAAGGAAATAGCGGGCAGACGGCCGACCCCGGCACTGGCCGCCGCAAGGGGCACCACAGGACGGGCGCCGCTTTTGGCTCGGAGGGCGGCAATCCATTCGGAGGGAGCTCCGGGGCGAATCCCGGCTCCGGCTCGAATTCCGGTTCGGACTCCGGTTCCTATACAGGGCCGTCGTCGCCCGGCTCTTCCTCCACACCGAGCGCAAAGACGCATACGCGAACGGGACGGTCTTAACTGCCGCCATCCCGCCTTGAAAGGAGACTTGCGATATGACGCTTCGCGATTCCGCTCCGTTACCGGAACGTGCGCTTCATAGCCGTTCCTTCCGGGCGATGAATACGAGCATCGAAGTTATATTTGAAGCCGGCGAAGACGAGGCGGCGGGCACGGCCAATTGGGCCGCAGACTGGTTCCGCCGCACCGAGGAGCGGTTCAGCCGCTTCCTGCCGGAGAGCGAGCTGAGCCGGCTGAACCGGCTCGCCGGGGAGCGCTGCCTCGTCTCCGACGCCATGCTGGAGGTGCTGCTGCTCGCGGACGCTTACCGCACTGCGACGGGCGGCATATTCTCCCCGTTCCTGCTCGCTCGGCTGGAGCAGCTCGGCTACGGCGAGTCGTTCGACCGCATTCGCGGCAGGGAGACGTTCCAATGCGAACAGCTGACGCCGGCTGCTGAAGGTCAACTCGAACTGGACATTCAGCCGTTCATGAAATCAGTGGTGCTCCCGGCGGGGGCCAAGCTCGATTTGGGCGGCATCGTCAAAAGCTGGTCCGTGCGCCGGCTGGCCGGCTATATGCGGACGCGGCTCGGCATCAGCCGCGGGCTCATTAACGCGGGCGGCGACCTCACCGTCTGGGGCGGCGCCGATACCCGCCGGCGGCCATGGCTGATCGGCATCGAGCATCCGCTCGAGCCGCAGCAAGACTGCGGAGCGCTTGCTCTCGCCGATGGGGCCGCCGCCACTTCCAGCACGCTCGGCCGCGCTTGGCCGACCGACCGCGGCCCGATGCACCATTTGCTCGATCCGCGCACCGGCATGCCGAGCCGCAGCGGCATCGTCCAATGCACCGTATCAGGACCGGACGCAGTCGCCTGTGAAATATGGGCGAAAACGCTGTGCATCTCCGGCGCGCAGGAAGGGCTGGCGCTGATGAAGCAGCAGACCGGGCCCGGCAATCCGTATGAGGCGCTTCTCTTCGCAGGCGACGGGCGCATCATTTTCGCGGGGAAGCCGTCTTCCCTGGAGAGCCGGTGGCTCGGCGTTCCCGTAACATCTATAGAAAGTTGGTGACTACGTTATGATGAATATGATCGTTTCTTTGCCTAGCTGGCAAATCATTCGCACGCTCGGCATCGCGTCCTTCGTCCTGCTGACGGTCGGCATATGCCTCGGTATCGCCCACGGTTTCCCGCAGCTGACCGGCAAAGCGAAGAAACGCGTCTACAAGCTCCATACGCTGCTGACGAACGGCGGCACGGTGCTCGGCTTGCTGCACGGCGCCATTCTCGTGATCGACGCGTACATGCCGTTTGCGTGGAGCGAAGTGCTGATCCCGTTCACAGCCAAGCAGCACCCGATTCTGAACGGACTTGGCACTCTGGCCGCATACGCCATGCTGCTGCTTATTTTCACCTCGGACATTCGCCACAAGCTCGGCCGCAAAATATGGCTGGCCATCCATCTGCTCTCGTATCCGATATTCGCCGCGGCACTCATTCACGGCTTTTTCATCGGTACGGACACGCAGCAGTTGCCCGTGCGCATGATGTATTTGGCTTCGTTTGCCGCCGTTGCGATTATGACCGGCGCCCGGGCGGCCGTCCGCCGCTATCCCGACCGACCGCAAACGCGCAGCGCGGCATAAACGGCCGCCCGGCGGCGCATAGTGAAACGAAGCGCTCGGTTAGCCGCAGCAGTGAGCCGGCCGCTTGCTTATAGCGACAAGACGGGAACCCGAAACCGGGGTTCCCGTCTTTTTTGCCTTTTCGGATGGCACAGTTGCCAAACGTCGTTGCCTTGCGGACTAATGTCGGGTCATGGAAAAGCAGCCTGTTATGCTGAAAGGGAAAACCTCCCATTAATTCCAACAAAATCCAGGATTTGGCGAAGTTAGCTGGAAAACCTCCAGTTACATCGGCCGCATCCTTTGGAAATCAAGGAAAAAGACTGAATTAGCTCCAGCTTTTCCGGCTATCGATGAAGCACGCGTGCAAAAGCGAAAAAAAAACGGGAGGAATTCCCGCTAACTTGAACAGGGACTTTCACGACACGGTAAGCAAAGCGCCCATGTGCGTGAATCAGAGACGAGGATTACGCAAGCAAATACACCAATTCAGCGCCGGGAAGCGTCACGAAAATCGACAACCACCGAATAAGCGGAGACGGCTTGGGGGCAGGTTGACCGCATCTCGGAGCGCAAACGGATAATGGCTCCAGTCCCCCGAAGCGGGACCGAAGCCATTGTGCCAAAACCGCTTATTCGTCGTCCGGCGTGTTGACGAAAAAATGCGCCGGCCCGCTCAGCCGCTCCAAAATCACCTCGCGCATCTCCTGCGACGGAATTACTTCCTCCAGCGCTCTGCGCATGCAACCGAGCCACGCTTCTGCCCGTTTCGGCGTTACCGGAAACGGCATATGCCGGGCCCGCATCATCGGGTGGCCGTACTTCTCCGTATAGAGCGGCGGCCCGCCGAAAAACTGCGTCAAAAACAAATACTGCTTATCCGCAACGGGGGTCAAATCGTCCGGGAAAATCGGCTTCAGGTCGGGGTGCTCCGCCACCTTCGGATAAAAGGCGTCGACGATTTTGCGGATCGTAGGTCCCCGCCGATGTACGTGTACAAGTCCATGCTGTCGAACCTCCTCCACCCCATTGTAGCAAAAACGCGCGCGGAAGGGGAAATCCAAACCGGACCGGTTGTGATATAATGCGAAGCAGATAGGCGAGCCGGGCTATCCGTCCGGCCGAATCCAACCGGAAAGGATTGATCTTCTTATGATTCACAAGCTCGAGCATATCGGCATTATGGTAAAAGACATGGACCGCTCCGTCCGCTTCTACACGGAAACGCTTGGCCTGCAGCTGCGCGGCCGCGAGAAGCTTGGCGATGGCGTCGAGCTCGGCTTCCTCGCCTACCCCGGCACAGACAATATCGTGCTGGAGCTCATCGCCCGCTGGCGCGACGATTTGCCCGCAAAAGGCAACGTCGACCACGTCGCCTTCACCGTTACGGACATCGAGGCTGAAGTGGAGCGGCTGAAAGGACTCGGCGTGGAGATGATCGACAGCGCGCCGAAAGAGCTCCCGATCTGCGGCGGCGTCAAAATCGCCTTCTTCTACGGGCCGGACGGCGAGCGATTGGAGCTGTTCCAGTACAACCGGTAAAGGCACAAACGTGAAAATGCCGCTGCAAGTGCGCAAATGCGCTTGCAGCGGCATTTTGTTTCCATACGCTTACGGCGTGTCGTCCAAAGGAGCGAACCGGTTTCGCCGAACGAGCATCCAATTCGCCAGCATATAGATGGCCACGTAGATCGGCAGCGAATAGACGGGGCGCCAATGAACGAGCCGGTACACTCCGATCCATTGGAAGAACGGCTCGCCTACGAACGCGGAGACCGAGGCGAATATGGCGCCTTTCAGCCACGGATTCGCCCGGGGCTTGATCTGAAGCGCGGTAATGACCGCTACCGGCAACACGGTAAAATCCCACGGAAAATAAGTCGGCATAATGGGAACCAGATTGTACCGGTAATGCCATAGCCCGAACTGGTCTCCGACGACGTTGAGGATGACCGAGACCATCATCACGGTCAAGGCGACATACAGCAGCCGGTCCGCGCTGTTTTTCTTGCGATAGATCAGCCACAGCAGCCACGGCATGAATGTAAGCATAAAGGCAAGCCACCAGCGCCACGTAAACACGATATCATTCAGCCACATAACGGTTGCCTGATGGATGAGCGCGGTTATCCGGTCAGCGTTGTCGTCGATTTTCCCGATCGTGTCGTCCGGTTTCCCGATCGCGGCATAGAGCCATATCATGTACAGCGGCTGCCTCCCGATACATACGATGATGCTTGTTAGTATGCAGCCTTGCTTGTAAAAATATGTAACGCCGCGCTTAACCGCGCTTAGAGGAAAACCGGCGAACGGGCGTTGTCGTTAAAAGGCAGCAAATCGACGCGGAACCGGAAATCGTGCGGCCGCAGCTCATACTGGGGAAGCTGGGCCGGGCCGCAGCTGGCGCTGCCGAGACCGTTTTGCATGTAGTCCAGATGAACCGTGATCGCGTCCCGTTTGCGCAAATCCGTCGCATGCTTCGCCCGCTCCAAATCTTGCGCCGAATAGCGGTGCGCGCTGAAATGGAGCTGCGGCTGCCCGGCGACGACGAACCCCGCCCCCATCAGGTCCGTAAAAGACACCCAGCGGCAATCCGACCGGTTCCCGTTCTCCTGCGGATAAACGTACGGGGTGTATAACGCGTCGACCGTAGCTTGGTATACACCGAAGCGGCCGGACTCTTTGCTGTCGGGATAAGTTTCCCCAGGTCCCCTGCCGCTCCACTTCACCCGATCGAAGCTGCTCGCTATCTCCATCTGCAGTCCGAGCCGCGGCAGCGCTTTAGGCACGCTGCCCTGCGGGCCGCCGCACAGCTCCAAGGAAAGCTTGCCGCTGCCGTCGATCGTATAGCGGTATTCGCAATCGAAGCCCCAGTCGTAGACGGGCGGTGCAAACCTGAAGCGGCTGCTGATCACGAGCTTCCCCTCATCTGACAGGGACCAGGAACATTGCTGCACGTCATGCGTCATGCGATCCAGGTAATTTTTTCTCATATCCTGAACGGCGTACATATCGTTATCGATCGGCGCGCGCCAGACGGTCATTTCCGGCCCGCTCCGCACAAGCTGCATGCCGGCGTAGTGCCATTCCAGCAGCATGCCGCGGCGCTTGTCGAAGACGGCCAACGAATCGAGGCTTTCCACGTATAGCCGCGCTCCTTCGGTCCAATGGCGCACCGGACTGCAGACCCGTGCGGTACGCGGCGCAACGGCCGCTTGCGGCAGCGCGAACTGCGCCCAGGCGACCTCATGCCCATGGCCGGCCCACAGCGTATCGCTTTTCGTCACAAATGACAGGTTGCACCATGCCTCCCCGGCATTCCGCACAGGGCGCACCGGAATTTGCACGTCGGCGGTTTCGCCGGGTGCTACCGGCGGCAGCTCAAGCTGCCCGCTTTGCGCGACTTCCCCCGCGACCGTCACATTCCAGACGAGCCGCAAATGATCGAGCGTCAAAACATCATAGCGGTTCCGGATGCGGACTTTGCCCGCAGACGGGTCGAGCGCTTCCGCCTCCACCGGCTCCATGATTTTTTTTAACTCGTACAGCCCCGGAGAAGGCGTTCGGTCGGGAAACACGAGGCCGTCGATGACGAAATTGCCGTTGTTGGGCTCATCCCCGAAGTCTCCGCCATACGCGTAATATTCCCGGCCATCGGGGGTGAATTGACGGAGGCCGTGATCGATCCATTCCCATACGAATCCGCCCGGCATGCGCTCGTACTTGTTGAAAATGTCCCAATACTCCTTTAACCCGCCGGGCCCGTTCCCCATCGCATGGGCGTATTCGCATACAATGTGCGGCTTGCCGGACTCCGTCTCGCCGAAGGCGATGCATTTTTCATGCGACGAGTACATCGTGCTGTACACATCGCACGCTTTCGCTTCTTTGTCCCCTTCGTAATGGACCGGCCGCGTCTTGTCATAGCCGCGGCACCATGCCGCCATCGCCTCGTGATTGCAGCCGAAGCCGGACTCGTTGCCGAGCGACCACATGATGACGGACGGATGGTTTTTGTCGCGCATGACCATTCTTTCGATCCGGTCCACGTACGCTTCCTGCCAGGCGGGATCGTCGCTTAGCCGGTTGGCGTCGCCGATCAGCTCGAAGCCATGGGTTTCCAGATCGGCTTCCTCCATCACATACAAGCCGTATTTATCGCACAGCTCGTAAAAGCGGGGATCGTTCGGGTAATGAGCCGTCCGCACCGCATTGATATTGAACCGTTTCATCATGACGACGTCTTCGCGCATCGTATCCAACGTAACGGCGCGCCCCGTATCCGGATGATGGTCATGCCGGTTGACGCCCCGCAGCGTTACCGGAGCTCCGTTCACCAGCAGCCGGCCCTCTTTGATCTCCACTTGCCGGAATCCGACCCGCCAAGGCACAACTTCGAGCGGACTTCCCTCGCTGTCCGCAAGGGTAAGGAGCAGGTCGTACAAGTTCGGCGTTTCCGCGCTCCATCGCTTCGGACTTTCGACGGCCAACGTTTCCCGCACCGTATACGTCTCGCCGGGGGCAAGCGTCGGAACGGAAAAGCTGCCGGCGGCCGCTTCCCGCCCCGACGCATCCAGCAATTGGACGCGCACGGCCGCTTGCCGCGAGGGAGCCTCACCGCTTTTCACAGCAATGGCAATGTGAAGCCGGGCATCCCGGTAATCGGCATCGAACTCCGTCGTGCAAAAGAAGTCGGCAATGTGCAGTTGAGGCTGCCTAAGCAAATACACGTCGCGAAAAATGCCGCTCAGCCACCACATGTCCTGGTCTTCCAAATAAGAACCGTCGGACCATTGATACACCCGCACCGCCAGCAAATTGTAGCCTTCCTTCACGTATGGCGTGATGTCGAATTCGGAAGTCATTCTGCTGCCTTGGCTGTACCCGACCGGGCTCCCATTCACCCATACGTGAAAAGCGCTGTCCACTCCTTGAAAATTGAGCGTAATGCGATCCCCGATCCAATCCGCCGGAACGTAAAACCGCCTGCGGTACGAACCGGTCGGGTTTTCCGCGGGCACGTACGGGGGTTGAACCGGGAACGGATAATACAGGTCCGTATAATGGGGACGGCCATATCCGCACAGCTGCCAATGGCCCGGCACCGGGATCCGGCTCCAGCCCTCGGCTTCCGTGACGTTTTCCTCCGCGTAAAAGCGCTCCGGAGCGGCAGCCGGCGACGGCGCATAATGGAAATCCCAGTGGCCGTTCAGCAGCATGAACCGGTCCGATCCGCCGCGTTCATGCGTAAGTGCGGAATCGGCATCCGCATAAGGAATAAAGCAGGACCGCGCCTCCATCCGGTTCCGGTGAAGCAGCTTATGATTTTCCCAATCGTTGTTGCGATTGTTTGTCATGTTCATCTTGAAACCTAGCCTCCAAGCCGATTATTTGATCCCCGTATTGGCGATTCCTTGCACGATATGCCGCTGCGCCAGGAAAAACACAACGAGCGGCGGAATGCAGATGATCGTCGTCACCGCCATAATGGACGTCATATCTACGCCGAACATGCCGCGGAACTGGGCCAGCCCCAGCGTCAGCGTATACTTGCTGGCGTCGTTCAGGAAAACGAGCGGCCCCAAATAATCGTTCCACGTATCCATCATGTTGAAGACGCTGACCAGGATGAGGGACGGGACCATAAGCGGCACGAAAATCGTCAAATACGTCGTAAACGCGCTGGCGCCGTCAATGTTGGCCGACTCCTCGAGTTCCCTGGGCACGGTCAATAAAAACTGCCGCAGCAGGAATATGAAAAACGGAGAGCCGAACCAGGCCGGAACGATCAGCGGCTTGAGCGTATTGATCCACCCCAGCATGTTGAATTCCATATAGAGCGGAATCATGGTCACGTCCCACGGGATCATCATCGTCGCCAGCAAAATCATGAAGAGCGCGTTCCTGCCCCGGAAGCGGAAGCGCGCGAACCCGTACGCGACGAGCGACGACGAGATGAGCTGCCCGATATTGCACAAAATCGTGACGATCAGGGAATTTTTCAGAAACGTATTGAACGACTGGATCGTCCAGGCGTGGACGAAATTTTCCCAATGAATGGCCGACGGAATCCACTTTGGCGGGAACATGTATATTTCCTGGGGCGACTTCACCGCCGTGGAGACCAAGCCAGTAGAACGGCATCAGGAACAGCAGCGAGAAAAAAACGAGCAATCCGTAAACGAGCGCCTTGCGCATCGCTGGCGCCTCCTTTTAACGCTTATTGTCGGCTCCTTGTTTGACTTCGCTCTCGTAAAACACCCATAGGCTCGACGATTTGAAAACAAGGAACGTCAGAAACAGCACGATGAGAAACATGACCCAGGCATTAGCGGCGGAATAACCCATATGAAAATATTTAAATGCGTTCTCGTACACGTACATCGCGTAAAAATACGTCGCCTTCAGCGGCCCTCCGCCCGTCAGCGTCAAAGCCAGCGTCAGCTGCTGAAAGGCGGCGATGATCGACGTGATCGTATTGAACAAAATGGTCGGACTCAGCATCGGCAGCGTAATGGAAAAAAACCTTCGGACGCTGCCGGCGCCGTCCATCGAAGCGGATTCGTACAAATCCGCCGGGATGTTTTTCAGTCCCGCCAAATAGATGAGCACCATCGAGCCTTGCGCCCACAAACTCGCCATGACCATCGCGGCCAAGGCCCAGTTCGGATTCCGCAGCCAGTCCGGACCTGTAATGCCGACCAGCGACAGCACGTAGTTGAGCAAGCCGTACTCCCCGCTGTACACCCAAGCCCAGATCATGGACAGGGCCACCCCGGATATGACCGACGGCAAATAGAAAATGGTGCGGAACAGCCCGTTGCCCCTTACTTTCTGGTTGAGCAATACGGCCAGCATCAGCGACACGACCAAGTTGAGCGGCACGAGCAGCAGCGCGAATTTGACGGTCACCCCGAGCGCGTGCCAAAAGAGCGGATCGTCGGTAAACATCGAAATGTAATTTTGCAGGCCGACAAACTTTTTGCTGCCGACGATCGGCCAATCGTAAAAACTGATGACCAGCGAAAAGACGAGGGGTCCGAGAGTGAAACAGCAGAAACCGGCGATCCAGGGAACAATAAAGAGGTAGGGCGTGAGCCTACCCCTTCTGTACCTGACCCGATGGAGCCGGCCCCTGCTTGCAGGCAGTGCATTCATCCTCATTCTCCGTTCGGGAAGCTATTTTAAAAACTTTTGCGAATCCTTCACAGCCATAGAGAGCGTATCCGCCGCGTTTTGCCCGGAGATGACGGCGTCGATGGCCGAGTTCAGGTTGCGGTTAACCTCGTTCCACTTCGGATTCAGCAGGAAAGCGGGCGTGTTGTCGCACGTATCGAGCATTTTGTAGAACGGCTGGTACAGCGGGTCTTGATTCAGCTTCATTTGGTCGGCGACGCTTTTGCGCACCGGCAGGTCGGCCGTTCTCATTTTGATCGCCGCGTCCGAAGCGTAAAACTTCACGAATTCCCATGCTTCTTTTTTGTTTTTGGAGTTTTTGGAGATGGACATGGCCGACTCCGACACGACGCCCTTCAGCGGCTTGCCGCTAAATATCGGCATGACGACGGTTCCGACGTCGATGCCCGACTTTTTGAAATCGTCCAAAGGCCATATGCCGCTTTCCCACATCGCAATTTTCCCGGCTTTGAAAACGTCGTCTCCGGACTGCTGATTTTTGCCGCCGACGACGACCGCGACTTTCTCCTTGATCAGACTTCCCAGCAGCTGAATCGCATCGACGGTTCCCTTGCCGTTCATGAAGCCCTCGATGCTCTTGCCGTCGGGACTGATGAAGCTGCCGCCGTTGCTCCAGATCATCCCTTGCAGGTCGTACGGGTCGTTCTCGGCCCGGATGCCGATACCGTACTGCTTCTTGGACGGGTCCGTCAGCTTCTTCGCCATGTCCCGCAAGTCGTCCCAGCTCCAGCCTTCCTTCGGATACGCCACCCCCGCCGCATCAAACAGCTTTTTGTTGTAATACATGACGCGGGTCGTGAATCCGGCCGGAAGCCCGTACGACTTGCCATCGATTTTCACGTAATTGAACAGCCCCGGGTAAAAGTCGTCTTTTTTCAAATCGGGATCGCTGTTAATATAGTCGTCCAGCGTTTCCAGATTGGAGTGATACGTCGGGAAGTCCCACATATACATCACGTCCGGAGCGTCGTTGGCGCCGATGGCGGCGGCCAGCTTCTGGTCGAAGCCGTCGCCGTACGCCTCCACTTGAATTTTCGTATTCGGATGCGACTCCTCGAACTTTTTGGCGATGTCTTGCTCGATTTTCAAAGCGTCGCCGGTATCCCAGGTGGCAAAGCGCAGCGTGACCGGCTTGCCGTCCGGACTTGCTTTCGGCGCCGGGCTGTCTGCGGGCTTGTTCGCGGCATTGCTTCCGTTATCCGCAGGTTTGGCCGCCTGCCCCCCTTGCCCGCTGCATCCCGCAAGCAGCAGCGACAAGGCCAGCACCGATGCGGACGTGATCGATACGGAACGTTTCATATGAATCCCCCTCGTCAGTAATTTAACCGCTTTCATTATAAATCCGCTGTGTCCGGGCTTGAACCGAGGATTGAACGGATTGTGGGAGAACGGTGTCTTTTTTTGCCGCGCTCTTCCGCCGCCGGTGCCATTTTGTTGGATCGTTGTCGTTCTTTTGGCGTCAGCCCTTCACCGCTCCGTCAATCAAGCCGGCCGTAAGCTGCTTCTGGAAAAAGAGAATGAACAGCAGCATCGGCACGATACTGATCACCGAGCCCGACATGATGAGCTGGTACGGGGTTCGCACCCCCGCTTCCAGAGACCGGATCGCCACCGCAATGGTCAGATTGTCCGGCGATCTCAGGATGACGGTAGGCCACAGAAAGTTGTTCCATTCCTCGATAAAGAATATAATGCCGAGGCTGGCCAGCGCAGGCCGCAGCACCGGGAGCACGACCGAAACAAACAGCCGGTATTCCGTGCATCCGTCGATTCTCGCTGCGTCCAGCAGCTGGTTTTGGATGGAGCTGCAATATTGCCGCATGAAAAAAATGCCGAAGCCGCTGGCCAGCCGCGGCAAAACGACGCCGATCAGACGGTCGATCAAGCCGAGCTTCTTGTAGATCAAAAACAGCGGAACCATGCCCGTCTCCATCGGAATCATCAGCGTCGCCAGCACGATCGCAAACAACACGCCGCCGAACCTGAACCGGTATTTCGCGAAAGCGAAGCCGGCCATCGCGCTGAACAGCAGCCCCCCGGCGGTAACGGCGAAGGCTGTGCCCACGCTGTTGAGCAGCACGCTTCCGAAGCGGTATTGCGTAAACAGCTGCACGTAATTTTCCGCATGCGGCGTCTTCGGAAACCAGACCGGCGGCATGGCGAAAATGTCGGATCTAAGCTTGAGCGAAGAGCTGATCATCCAGAAAAAAGGAAACAGCATGCAAACCGCGGCCGCCGCCAGCAGGAGAAAGACAATGCTGCGCCGCATCAGCCGCATCGTTCGGTACATAGGTTGCATAGTCGGTCCTCCGCCATATTCCGTCATTCGCCTCTACCTGAAAATAGCTTTAATTGCAATAAAGTCAGCAGCGCCATCAGCAGCAAAAAGGCGACGGAAATGGCCGAGGCGTAGCCGAAATGGAAATTTTCGAAGCTCTCCCGAAACAATAACAGAATCGGCGTCGTCGTGGCGTTCATCGGTCCTCCCTTGGCGACGATGTACGGTTCGACAAAGAGCGAGAACGTGCCGATGGTCGAGAGTACGGTGCAAAACAGCAGCACCTTGTTCAGCATAGGCACCGTGATTTTGAAAAAAATCGCCGCCGGGCGTGCGCCGTCCACCTTCGCCGCTTCGTAAAGCTCCCGCGGCACCGTCTGCAGTCCCGCCAGCAAGAGCAGCATATTGTAGCCGACCCAGCGAAACAGCACGATGAAGGCGACGGAAATTCGGGCCCAAAAGGGAGTATCCAGGAAGCGGATCGGCTGCTTGACGACATGCAAACCGAGCAGCAGATGGTTGACGATGCCGTCGTTCGTATTCAGCAGCAGCACGAAAACGAATGATACGGCGATGACGGACGTAATGTTCGGAACGACGAAGGCGGTCCGAAGCATTCCTTTCCCGGGAAGCCACGGCTGGTTCAGCGCCACGGCCAGCAGCAGCGCGAGCAGCAGCATCGCCGGAACGTAGAGCAAGAAAATGATCAGGCTGTTCTGAACCGATTCCCAAAATATGCGGCTGTAGAACAGCTTGCCGTAATTGTTCAGGCCTACCCAGCGGGCGTCCGCGGATCCTTGCCAATCGGTAAAGCTGATGTAAACCGAAAACAGAAACGGAATCATCGTAAACAGCGCAAGCAGGATGAAAAACGGAGCAATGAATACGTACGGAGCCAGTTTATATTGAAGCCTCCACCCCACTCCCAGCCCTCCTTCTTTGCTCGTGGCAAGCCCGGGTCAGTTCAATTTGCTGCGAAGCTCCTGGGCGGCTTTCTTGAACACGGATTCCACGCTTTTATTGTCGAGGACGATCTCGGCGAACGCATTGCGCATAATCTGGTTCGCGACCGGATAGTTTTTCGTGTACACAATCGGCGTTACCTGCTTCACGGCAGTCACGTACAGCTTTCTGACCGGCTGGTTGTTGAAATAGGCAACGGGCAGATTGTAGGCGCTGTCGTCGTAGGTCGTTTCCAGCGACGGGAACAGGCCCGCTTCTTTCAGCATTTTCACCTGGCTGTCGTTGCGCCCCAGCATAAACTCGATAAATTTCCACGCTTCCTCGGGGTGCTTCGAGTTTTTGTTGATGGCCAAATTCGAGCCGCCGTCGTTGGCGCTGGAGTACGGGTCGGACACGGACCATTTCGGCATCGGCACGACGGACCATTTGCCTTGCGCGTCGGGATCGATGATCGTGGAAAGCAAGCCGTCGTACCACGAAGCGCCGACGATGGTAGCCACTTTGTTTTGCTTGAACACGTTGTACCACGAATCGCTCCACGGCTCGACGTCGAGCACGTAGCCTTTTTTCACGAGGTTCACGAAGTATTGCCCGGCTTCGATTATTTCCGGCTTATCCAGCTGGACCTTCCCGTCTTTGTCAAAATACCACTGGTTGCGCTGCCAAATGATCTGTTCAAAAAACTTCGCATCCGTCTTCGTGCCGGAATCGGCCATCATGAACGTGCCCGTCTTCTCTTTCAGCGTTTGCGCAAACCTGGCGTAGTCTTCCCACGTTTTCAGCTTCTCCGCCACATCCTTCGGATCGGAAGGCAGTCCGGCATTTTTGAACAGGTCGTTGCGGTAAAACATGACGACCGGACCGCTGTCCCAAGGCATCGCGTAAATTTTGCCGTCCTTCGTCGCATCCGTCCATTTGAACGAATTCATTTTGTCTTTATACGGCGCCGTTTTCGACGAAATGTCCAGTAGAGCGCCGGCATTGATCATTTGCCCTAGCGCAGCGTCTCCAGCGTGACGACGTCGGGCAGCTCGTCGCCGCTGCTGGCCGAGATCAGGAAATTTTTATACACGTCATCTTGGCCGAGCACGTGCAAATCGACATCGATATCCGGGTACGCTTGACGGAACGCGTCCATGTTCAGGTCCAGAATCTTTTTGGCGTCTTCCCAAATCCAGACGACGATTTTTGTCTTTTTCCCGTCCGCCTTCGCCCCTTCCTGCACCGTCTTTTTGGACGTCTCCGTGCTGCAGCCTGCCAGCATGGAGAGCAGCAACGCCGATAAAACGCTTACAATAACCGCTCTTTTCACCGATCGAATCATAGCTTCGTCAGCCCCTTCTTTTCGCCATATGGCGGAAACTGACCTCATTATAGACAAAGAAAAAACACATAAGAACTTCAAATCGTCGCGGATTTTTCGTTCTTATGTGCGGTTTCGCCGGCGTTACGGCGATTCGGGTGTCACTTTGTCGGATCGGGGTTGCCTTTTTTGTTGCCGGTATTCGCTTGGCGTTTGGCCCGTGCACCTTTTAAACCACTTGCTGAAATACTTGGAATCGACCATGCCCAGCGTGTCCGCGATGTCCTGCACCGCCGTATCCGTCGTCGCAAGCAGCTCCTGGGCTGCCTTCAGCTTCGTCCGGTACGTGTAGGCAACGAACCCTTCGCCCAGCGTTTTCTTGAACAGGCTGCTGAGATGGCTCCGGCTAAGCCCGACTTCGCGGGCTACGTCGCTGACCGAAAGCTTGTCGTGCACCCTTTCCACGATCATTTTGACCGCCTGGGCGATCGGCTCCGGCCAGCGCTCCGGATTGACGCCGAACGTATGCTCCATTTCGGCCTGTTTGTAGGCGCGCTTTACCGCGTCGAGCCACGGCTGAAGCCCTTGCACCGGTCCTTCTTTGATCCAGCGCAGTGCGGGAATTTCCCCTTCATATCGGTCAGTTTTTTCTCCAGGCTGCCGGCATCCTCTGCCGGAACGAAGACGAAATAGCGGTCCCCGCCCACTTTAATGACTTCGCTCGCGGGCTGTCCGTACAGCTCCTCCAGGCGGCATCCGGCTTCCGGCGCTGCGCCCGCGGCCAGAAACACGGCGCTGGCGCCGCGAACCCACCGCCACTCGCCGGCAAAGACGGAGCTTCCGGCCAGCCAATCGTCGATGCCGAACAGCCATTCCAGAAACCGCTTGCGGATTTCGGCCCTCGCTTGCAGCCGGTACTCCCGGATTTCCGCCTGGAACTGCCGCAAAAACTGTTCGAGCTCGTCGTCGTTGTAAGACGTCTTCAGCACGTAGCCGGAGGCGCCTAGCTTGATGCCTTGCTGCACATACTCAAAATCGCTGTGGCAGCTAAGCAGCAATATTTTCGTCATTGGGGCGTGCTCTTTAATTTTTTTCGCCAATTCGATACCCCCGACTTCCGGCATCACGATATCGGTGATGACCACTTCCGGCTTGCCCTCCAGAAAGGCATCCCACGCTTTTTTGCCGTTCGGCGCGTCGGCGGCCACATGCATCCCGTATTTGCCCCACGGGATTGTGCCCATTAACCCTTTGCGGATAATCGCTTCGTCATCCACGATCATGACGCCGATTGACGTATCCGGGACCATTTATATCTCCTCCTGATAAGGCAGCCTGATATATACGGATGTTCCGGCGCCGAGCCGGGAACGAACTTCAAGACCGTAGCGGTAGCCGAAATGCAGCTTGATTCGCTGGTCTACGTTGTACATGCCGATCCGTTTGAGGGAATGGGCTTTCTCGCCCGGTTCGAGCATGCGGCTCAGCATCTCGGGCTCGATGCCTTTGCCGTTGTCGGTCAACGTGAGCAGCACGGCTCCCGAATCGGCTTCGATCGTAAGCTGAATGTTGCCCGCGCCGTCCTCGAACGCATGGAAAAAAATGTTTTCCACCAGCGGCTGCAGCGTCATTCGCGGAATTTGCACGCTCTTCAGCGGCACGCCTTGATTCGTTATCGTATAGGAGAAAACGCTTCCATAACGGTGCTCCTGAATTTGCAGAAAATGGTCGATCAGCTCCAGCTCCCGGTCGAGCGAAACGATCTCTTTCGTGAAATTCAAGTTGCCGTCCAGCACTTTCGTCAAGTGATAAATCATTTTATTGACGTCCTGCGCCCCTTGCAGCCGGGCTTTCCATTGGATCGAAGCGAGCGTGTTCAGAAGCAGATGGGGATTGATTTGAAAATGGAGCGCGCGCAGCTCGGCCTCCTTCTTCAGTCCTTCCACCCGGCGCACTTCGCCGATGAGCGTCTCGAGCTGGTACAGCATGTTGTTGAAGCTGAAAGCCAGCCTGCCGAGCTCGTCCTCGGAATCTACTTCCACCCTCGTATCGAGCTTGCCGATCCCGACCAGCTGGATCGTCTCCTTGAGGCGCTTGATGCGGCGGATAAACCGGGACGAGAGGACGAAGGCGTGCAGAAAGGCGACCAGCAGCGCCAGCGAAACCGCCAGAATAGTGAACGTGCGGATAATGACGGACGACTTGTAGAACTCGCTGTAAGGAATTCGCACCTCGATGCGCCAATCGGTGACCCCAGACGATTTGATCCATACGACATCGGTCGCTTTAGCGTCAAAATGGGATTGCGTCTCGTAAATGACGCGCTGCTGCGAATCGGTAATTTTGATCCGGGCATGCGTGTCGGCCTCGTACTCTTGAAACAGCTTCAGCAAGTTATCCGCGTTCACCTCGATCAGAATGTAGCTTCCTTCCAGAAAGCTCACCTGATTTTTGATCTGAAACAACAGCCCGATCACTTTTTCGCCGGGAATCGTCAATACGTCGATATAATGCTTCGGCTCGTAGATGCCGAACCAATAGTTGCCGGAGCCGGGCTTGTAATTGCGAAGCAGCCCTTCTTCCTCCATCTTCTGGACGTTGATCGTGCTTTCCCCGTAATAGTACCCCGAGCGGGTGATGATATAGATGCCTTTCGTATCCACCATTTTATGCGCTTTCAAAAATTGCTCCAGCTGCTGCTCGTCCTGAAAGCCTTTGTAGGTGGAGGGCACCTCCTCATGCAAGACGGTGAACTTCGGATCGAGCAAGTAGGCCAATATGTCCGTTGCCGTGAACTTCATCTGGCGCAAGCTGGTATCGATCTGGAATTGCAGCTGGGCCGCCGAATTGTTGCCGTACAAGCCGAACTGCTCGTTGATCAGCTGCGACGATTTCAAATAGGAGAAAAAGCCGAGCAGCAGCAGCGGAATCGTGGCGGCCAGCATGATCAGCAGCGTTAATTTCGTTTGCAGGCTTTGGCGTGCGATTTTGAGCCACTTGTCCGGTCGAATGGTCATCACCTTCATCTCGCGCGGTTCGACATTGTTTTTATTATAGCACGGCGGGTTGCCGGATGAAGCGGGCTTTTTTGGATAACGAACGGGGCCAGGGACTGCGTCCCCGGCCTGATCGTTTCGCTATTTCGCCTTTTTTTGATAAGCGCGCCACGTGATGCACCATTCGCCGGGATGGTCGAAGCCGGATTCGTCGATGCGATGAACGGTGCTGTTGTGCGGAGCGCTGCGCACGACGTCCGGGTCGTGGTAAGCCTCCCACGAAATTCGCTCCAACGCCCGGACGTATTCGTCCAGATCGTCCTTCGAGTAAGACTCCGTCGGCTCCAGGGTAAACGGCTGCGGCACAATATACGGATGGTGGCTGGTCCAGTAATGCAAGCCGAAGTCGCACATTCTCCGCTGGACGTCTTCCGTCGTAATGCCCGTCTCCTTGGTCAGCTGCTCCCAGCTGTAGCGCACCTGCTCGAGCCGGCCTCCCTTCACGTACGGAGCGCTTGCCCCGCGAATTTGCAAAATTTTATGGTACAAGTAGTTGTTGTTCAGCACGGCGATTTTGGCGACGTCGAGCAGCCCTTCCGGCCCGAGCGCGCGAATCCACGCGTACGCCCGCAGCACCGTTTGCGCGACGCCGTGGAACATTCTGACTTTGCCGATGCTGTGCTCCAGCTGCTTGTTAAACTTGTATTTCTCCCCGTCGAATCGACGATAGGGCCCGGCAGGAACGGAATCAGCTCCTTCGTAACGCCGAGAGCGCCCGTAGCGGGGCCGCCGCACATGTGCGGGGCGGCGAACGTTTTGTGCAGGTTGAAGAAGCACATATCGAAGCCGGCTTCTTTGGCCCGGGCGATGCCGAGCAAGCCGTTGGCGTTCGCCTGGTCGTAATAGCAAATGCCGCCATACTCGTGCACAAGGTCCGTGAACTGCTTGATTTTCGGATTGAAAATGCCCGTATCTTCCGGGTTCGCCACGACGAAGCCCGCCGTCCGCTCGGACAAAGCGTTTTTCAGCGCCTCGATGTCCGGGAAGCCATCCGGGTCCGGATGCAGGGTGATGATCTTGTACCCTTTCACCGCTGCGTCGCCGCTTGCGACGGGTGGGAGAAGATCGTCGTAATAATCTCGTCGCGCTTGTCGCCTTCGCCTTTCGCGTCATGGTAAGCGCGGCAAATCGAAGCCATCGCGAACAGCGCCTGGGTGCCGCTGCTCGGCTGGAAGCTGAACTGGTCCATGCCGGAAATTTCGCGCATGGCGAGATCCAGCGCGTAATAAATGCTCAAGATGCCCTGCACAGTAGATTCGTCCTGCAGCGGATGCAAATCCATCATTTTGGGATTCCGGATCAGCAGCTCGTTGACGCGGGGAATGTATTTCATCGTGCACGTGCCTTGGCCGATCTCCACGTTGAAATCCGAACCGAGCGTCTCCTGCGACAGCCGGAGATAGTGCCGCAGCACTTTGGCTTGGCCGATTTCCGGAAGCGCCGGAGGCGTGTCTCTGACCGCCGCTGCCGGCAAGCCGGAGACGCCGTCGCCGACTGCTTCTTCCACCGCTTTGTCCGCCGCAGGCACGAGCACTCCCCGCTCTCCGGGGCGGTGCAATTCGAAAATTACCGGCTCATCCCATTTCGCCTGATGAAACTGTCTGACCGTATACTTCCTCTGTATTCGTTTCATATCGGCTCCCCTTTCACGTTTGAAATTAGCTCTGAACGATAGACCGAACAGATGCTGCGAGCTTATCCAGATCTTCTTTCGTATGGATCTCCGTAACGCAATAGAGCGCGCACTGCCCCCATTCCGGATATTCGGCCGAAAGATCTTTGCCGCCGAAAATGCCCATCTCCAGCAGCCGCTTGTTCACCGTCTCCACCGTTTTCCCGGTCCGGGTGAAATCGACCACGAACTCTTTGAAAAACGGAGCCGCGAAGCGGATGCCGACACCTTCGATTTCGCTCAGCCGAAGCGCTGCGTATTTCGCATTTTGGACAATCGTCCGCCCCACTTCCTGCATCCCGTGCGGTCCCATCAAAGCGAGGTACACGCCCGCCGTGATGCCCCACAGCGCCGTTTGCGTGCCGACCGATTCCTTTCCTTTTTCCCGCTTGGCGAACGAAGTCCGTTCGTACGCGACATCGCCGAAGCCGTACTCCCCTTCCACCGCCGTGGGGGCGATGCCGAACAGGCGGGAAGGGTACTCCATCACGAACTTTTCTTCGTCGCGTGTGGCGATAAAGCCCGCCTGGCCCCCTCCGTACTGCATATGGATGCCCAGCGGCTGCAAGTCGCCGCAGACGATGTCCGCGCCGAACTGGCTCGGAGGCTTCAGTACGCCGAGCGAAATCGGATCTACGCCGACAACGAACAGCGCTCCGGCCTTATGGGCGTATTCGGCTATCTCGGCGCCGCGATGCTCTACGATGCCGGCGTAAGAAGGATTTTCGATGTAGACCGCCGCAATGCGCTCGGACAGCTTGGCGCGCAGGTCGTCCACCGACAGCAGCCCCAGCTTCGGATCGGCGTCGATATAGACGCAGCGGATGTCCGGCGACAAATAATTTTCAATGATCATTCTCCGTTCGGGATGGATGATCGCTGGCAGCAGCACTTCGCTTCGCCCCGTAATCCGCGCCGCCATCCTAAGCGACGTAGCGGCCGCCTGGGCCCAATCGAACGTAGGCACGTTGACGACGTCCATATCGACCAGTTCGGCAACGAGGCTTTGATATTCGAACAGAGTCTGGAACCGGCCGTGGTCCTCGTACGGTTCTCCGGCATAAGCCGTGACGAATTCGGAGCGCTGGCTGATTTCGTCGCACACCGCCGGGATAAAATGCTGCCAGCAGCCCGCTCCGAGAAAGTTCACATATTGCTTCGCCGAAACGTTCGTGTCCAGCAGCTTCTCGATATGACGCTGCAGCTCGTACTCCGTAAGCGCCGGAGGCACGTTCATTTGCCCTTTGAATCTGAGCTCCTCGGGAATGCCGCGGTAAAGCTCCTCGATGCCGGACGCGCCGATTTCGGCGAGCATTTGCCGCTGTACCTCCGGCACGGTGTTCGGAATGTACGGATGCGGCTTATAAGGTCCGTTCATGTTCTGCCTCCTGAGCTCGATTTGATTTCGCTAACGTCCGGTTAATTTCCGGCCAAACCGCCGCCGTCGACGACCAGCACGGACCCGGTCACCCACGAGGACATGTCGCTTGCCAGAAACAAGACCGCTTTGGCGATATCTTCCGGCGTTCCGATGCGGTCGAGCGGACGTCCCGCGGCGGAGGACTGCATAAACTTCGCTTCCTCCATGTTCATCTGCTTCGCTTCGTCGCGCAGCAGCGGCGTGTCCGTATCGCCGGGACAGACGCAGTTGACGCGAATGTTCTGCGGCCCGTGATCGATCGCCATCGCCTTCGTCAAATTGACGACTCCCGCTTTGGCCGCACAGTACGCCGCCGCTCTGCTGCCGCCTTCCAGCCCCCAGCCCGAGCCGGTGTTAACGATAGTTCCTCCCCCGCCGTCGGCCATGACCGGAATCGCGAATTTGGACAGCAGATAGGCGCCTTTTAACGAAATATCGATGACCTGGTCCCATTCCCGCTCTTCCAGCTCCACAACCGATTTGCGGCGAATGACCCCGGCATTGTTGAACAAAATGTCGATGCGGCCGAAGGCGGCAGCGGTCTGCTGCACCGCCTGCTCGCAATCGCGAATGGAGGTGATGTCGCAGTGCTGAAACGATGCGCTCAGCCCTTCCCGCACAAGGCTGTCCGCCGCCGCTGCCCCTTGCTTTTCGTTGATGTCCACAATTACCGCATGCGCCCCGTACTCCGCAAGCAGCTTGGCGGTTGCGAAGCCGATGCCCGACGCTCCCCCCGATATGACGGCCACTTTCCCTTGCAAACTGAGCATACTGTCCTTCATCGTTTCGTGTCCCCCTTAGTTTGATAGAGCTCATTTGCCAACATTAGAAATACGCTCGAGGTCCACGTAAACGCCCGGTCCCGCAGCCCCTCGCCCGACACGGCGTCGAAGTTTTCCGCCATGCCGCTCTTCGCCGCCATGCCGCAAAACCGCGCGGCGATGTCCAGCGCGAATTCATGCTCGCCGCAAGCTTTGAGCCCTTCGTATACAAGCATCGTGGACGGCGCCCAGATCGGCCCCCGCCAGTAGCCGTCCGCCTCGTAAAATTCGCTGCGAACGCTTTCCGTGGCAAAGCCGTGCCCGGTCAAAAAGCGGCCCTGCTCCTTGAGCCCCTCTACCAGCTTGCGCATGACGGGCTCGGGCAGCCGCCTACCCAACACGATGGGCAAAAACAGCTGCAGGCTATCCCCGACCGAAGGCGTATGCTTGCCCGACAGCTTCGCGCGGAACGCCTCTCCGTCCCAAAAATGGTCGATCATGCCGTGCAGCAGCGCCTTCGCCCGGCTGTCCCATTCCGAAGCTTCGCGCTCCAGGCCGAGGCGCGACGCAATGTTCCCCAGCACCTCCATCTGCAGCACAAGGAAAGCGCTTAAATCCGGCGTCTCGACAGGCACCCCCAAATGGAACGCCGTACCGTTGTCCCAACCGCTGTCGTTGCCGTGGTTGTACTGCGGAATGCCGTCCCGGTCGTCGTCCCGATGCCGGAACCAGAAGTTCGTCCACTTGGCCAGCGGCTCATATACTTCCCGCAAACGCTCGGTGCCGATCCGATCCGTCCTGTCCATCATCCAGGCCAGCGTCCAGCCGTGAATCGGCGGCTTGCAGCCGTTCCACAGCGCATACTTGTCGTTCATCAAATCGGGCAGCATGCCCGATTCGTGCTGCCGGTCGAAAAAAATCATAAACTGGTCCCACGCCAGGTCCGGGTCGCTGCGCACGAGCGCCATCGCATTAAAGCAGTGATCCCAGCTCCAAATGTTCGTCATCCAGTTTTTCGACATGTACATCGCTCTGCGCGGCAAGTACCCTTCCTGGCTGACTACGCAGGACCATGTAATGTACGCCGCCAGCTTTCTCGCTTCCTCGTAGCGGGACGGGGACTGCAGCGTGCGATCCAGATACGCTGTAAAATGTTCCTCCGTCCGCTTCGGCCCGCCGCTTAGCAAGCCGCGAACGTCAGCTCTTGGCTGAACCCGGTATTCATGCAGCAGCAATTCGAAGCCGTCCTCGCCTTCCCCCGGCGCCATCTCGAACGCGATAGCGGTGCACCTGGACTTTTCCCAAGGCGCGTCCGTCCGCAGTACGCCCGATAACGGGTACAGGCCGAACCTCGTTTCTTTGGAGTAGCTGTTGACCTCCACTCCTTCCGGCACGGCAACGGCATAATCGTACGTTTCGTTTACCGCGACGAGCCGCAGTCCCGCTCTATGGCCCGTTATCCGGATCACATCAGGCTCTTGAAAACAAAACTGTACGCAGCCGTCATCCGCGATGACGTCGAGCTGCGATGCCGTCGCCGTGTAACGATACGGCACCGGCTCGCCTTGGCGCGTAAGTTCCAGGCGAAAAGCGAGACCTGGGTCTTCGTCGCCCCCGCGCACGCTTTTCAAATAAAGGCCTTTTTCCGCCTTGCTCCCCGCCGTTTCCGAAATGGCCATGTACGAGCCGAACGCGCTGAATGGCACCTGACTTAAGTTAAGCAGCATGTTTGCACCTTTTCTCCCATGTCGTCCGCGACTTCGTTTCAAGGAAATTGTATATAAAAAAAATCCGTTCATGAACGGATTTCTTAGCGGAGTTATGTGTCAATTGTTCTCTTTTTGTTGGAAGCAAAATGCCGGGTGCATTTTCGTTAGATCACGGTATGAGTTTTGTTCGAAGCAGGTGATATGGCGCTGCTTGCCACGCGTTTTAGCCGAGCACGATGCGGTCGTCGGACAGCTGGTGCCCGCTGATTTGCTCGAATTCGCCGAGCAGCTGCTCTACGGTCAAATGGCGCTTGCGCTCCTCCGGAATGTCGAGGATGATGCGCCCTTTATCCATCATGATGAGGCGGTTGCCGAGACGGATCGCCTGCTCCATATTGTGCGTCACCATCAAGGTTGTCAGCCCGAGGTCGCGCACGATTTGGTCCGTCAGACGGGTGATCAGCTCCGCCCGGGCCGGATCGAGCGCCGCCGTATGCTCGTCGAGCAGCAAAATTTGCGGCTTCGTGAACGTCGCCATGAGGAGGCTCAGCGCCTGCCGCTCGCCGCCAGAGAGCAGTCCCACTTTAGCCCGCAGCCGGTTCTCGAGGCCGATGCCTAGCCGCTGCAGCTGCTCGCGGAACATCGCCCGCTTGCTGCGATTCACGCCGAGCCGGAAGCCGCGCGGCTTGCCGCGGGCGTACGCCATCGCCAGGTTCTCCTCGATCGTCATACGCGGCGCCGTGCCGGCCATCGGGTCCTGGAACACGCGGCCGATCCAGCGGCTGCGCTGGAATTCGGGCAGCGCGTGAATCGGCTTGCCTTCGATCAGCACTTCGCCGTAATCCGGCTTCATGACGCCGGAAATGATGTTCATCAGCGTCGATTTGCCGGCCCCGTTGCTGCCGATCACCGTAACGAAATCGCCGGGGGCGAGCTTGAGCCGGATGTCCGTCAAGGCGATTTTCTCATCCGCCGTGCCGGGGTTGAACAGCTTGGATACTTGCGACAGCTCGAGCATCAGCGCACACCCCCTTGCTTCGGTGCGGCAGCCGCAGCCGCAAGCTCGAGCGACCGTCTGCGCGCGGCGCTCCTCGCCTTGACCGAGCGCCGTGCGGTCGGCAGCACCAAGGCCACGATGACGATGATTGCCGTAATGAGCTTCAAATCGGAAGCGTCCAGCCATTGGACGCGCAGCGCGAAGGCGACGACAAGCCGGTATACGACCGAACCGAGCACAGCCGCCAGCGTTGCCCGGAACACCGAGCCGGAGCCGAAAATCGCCTCGCCGATAATGACCGAAGCGAGCCCGATCACGATCATTCCGATGCCCATGGAAATGTCCGCGAATCCGGACTGCTGCGCGACGAACGCGCCGGATACGGCGACGAGGCCGTTCGACAAGCTGACGCCGAGAATGGTCGTCGAGTCCGTATTGGCGCCGAGGCTGCGAATCATGCGCGAGTTGTCGCCCGTCGCCCGCAGCGCCAGGCCGAGATCGGTGTGCAGAAACGCGTCCAGCAGCAGCTTCACGATGATGACGACAATCAGCATGAAGACCAGCGGCGAGATGGACGCGAAAATCGTATCGACGCCGAGCAGCGAGATGTTCGGCTTGCCCATAATGCGCATATTGATCGAGTACAGCGCGATCATCATCAGAATGCCCGACAGCAGGCCGTTGATTTTGCCCTTCGTGTGCAGCAGTCCGGTGCACGCCCCTGCCGCCAGCCCGCTGGCGAACGCAACGAGCGTAGCGAGCCACGGCGAGTTGCCGTGCGAAATCATGATGGCCGTCACCGCCGCGCCGGTAGTGAAGCTTCCGTCGACCGTCAAGTCGGGGAAATCCAAAATCCGGAACGTGATGAACACGCCGAGCGCCATGAGCGAATACAGCAGTCCGAGCTCGACTGCTCCGCTTAACGAGCCAATCATAACAAATCCCCCAAATATGAAAGTAAGGGGTGAACGATTAGGCGCGTTCACCCCGGTTCTGGTTGCGATGGTTACTGGATGATGTTATTCGTTTTGTCCTTGACTGCGTTTTTCATGGCGTCGGTGACGGTGATGCCTTGCGCAGCCGCCGCTTTCAGGTTAAGGATCAGATCGAGCTTCTCCTGCATCCCTACCTTCATGTCGCCCGGCTTTTTGCCGTTTTTCAAAATATCGACGGCCATTTGCCCAACCTGGTAGCCATGATCGAAATACTTGAAGCCGACAGTGGCGAAGGCGCCTTTTTCAACCGTATCGCGGTCGCTGGAGAAGAAAGGAATATGGTTCTTGTTCGCCGTCTGGATAATCGCGTCGACGCCGCTGACGACCATGTTGTCGAGCGTAATGTAGAACGCGTCCACGCGGCCTACGAGCGACTCGGCGGCTTGCTTCACTTCGGACGTATTCGTTACCGGCGCGCGAACGAGCTTAACGCCGCTCTTCGCCAGCTCCTTCTCCGCTCTGTCGGCCATAACGACCGCGTTCGGCTCGCCCGTATTGATGACGACGCCGACGTTTTTCACGTTCTTGAAGTTGGTCGTAATGAAGTTCACAAGCTGAACGGTTGCTTCCGGGTTCGTGTCTGACGCGCCGGAGACGTTGCCGCCCGGCTTATCCAGGTTGCTGACGATTTTCGCGCCGAGCGGATCGGTGACGGCTGCGAACAGCACCGGCGAATTTTTCACTTGCTGCACGACCGCTTGCGCCGACGGCGTAGCGATAGCGAGAACGAGGTCGTTACTCTTGGCGCCGATCTTTTGCGCGATCGACAAGTTGTTGGCAGAGTCGCCCTGCGCGTTGTTGTAATCGACCTTCAGGTTTTGGCCGTCGACGATGCCGGCGTCTTTGAGCGCAGCGAGGAAGCCGTTGCGGGTCGCGTCCAGCGACGGATGCTCGACGATTTGCGAGATGGCGATGTTGTACGTTTTGCCGCTTGCTGCAGGAGCGGCCGGCGTGTTCGAGCCCGCTGCCGCAGGCGCGTCTTTCTTGCCGCAGCCGACGGCGCCGACGAGCACAGCCGACATAACGAGAGAAAATAATACCTTGTTTTTCATTGTTCTTTTTAACCCCTTTCAATATAGTACGTGCGACAGCAAAGTTGGAAATTTCACGCGCGAAAGCAGGAAAGTTTATGAACAGAATCAGAAAGTATAAGCTTCCTTCAGCTGCTTCCTGATTCCGCCTGAAAAGCTGCATCGCTTACGAAGCGAGTTTTGCTTCGCAAAACTTGTAGGTCGCTCATCTTCGAAAATAGTTCGATAGAAGCTTTTCTTACCACAGTTTAAGGCGCTTGTCTTATGCCGTCAATTGAAAATTGTACGCTTGATGCGCAATAACGGGTTGCGTCGAGAGAGGTCGTGAAGATGCATCGGCCCGACGGCACTCCTTGGCAGCCACCCAACGCAAAAGGCGGGTAGCGCTTCTAACGCTTACGGAACAGACGGGAGGGGGCTTTCGGCCGATTGCGGAGGGCTGCCCAGTTGGGCGGCTAGAGCCGGCCTCGATCGGCGCCGAATGCGGACGGAATGCGGCGGCTCCCGCTCTGGAGAATCATGGTATGCTACGCCGTACCCTCCGCCAGTACTGACGATGCGGCATGCTGCCATGAGCCCTCGTCATTTCAGCATTGTCCCCATCCGCTTGGCCGCTTCCATAATCAGAGGCGCTTGCTCCTGCATTTTTTCCAGCGTCAGCCGGTTCGACGGACCGGAAACTGCCAAAGCGGCGATCAGACGCCCGGCCCGGTTCAAGATCGGCGCGGACACGGCGGCGGCGCCGGGCTCCCGCTCTTCCACGCTCGTCGCGTAGCCGAGCCGCTTCGTCTCCTGCAGCTGCTGCACGAACAAATCGCGGTCGAGGCTGGCCGGCCATTCCGGATCAAGCAGCATCTCGCTGACGACCATCGGCTCGCCGAAGGCGACGAGCACTTTGCTCGACGCGCCGACGTACAGCGGCATGCGCGCGCCGACCGGGGCTACGCGGCGGATCGCCTGGCTGCTTTGCACCGCCTGGATGCGGACCCGCTCTTTGCCGTCGCGCACGTAGAGCGACACCGTCTCGCCGACCAAATCGCGCAGCCGCTCCATCTCCGGCAGCAGCAGCAAGCTCGGGTCGTCCGTCTGGGCGAGATTCGCCGACAGCTCCCACAGCCGGAACCCGAGCCGATATTTCTCCGTCGACACGTCGCGCAGTATGAAACCTTTGCCTTCCAGCGAAGCGAGCAGCCGGTGGACCGTGCTTTTGTGCAGCTTCACTTTGCCGGCAATTTCCGTCAAGCTCAGCTCCGTCGATTCCGTAAAACAGAGCAAAATATCCAAAGCGCGTTCGACCGCGCGCACCGTCAGCTTCCCATCCTCCATCAGCCCGTCACCGCCTATTCGAGTTTCACCAAATGAAACCATGTTGCTTTCAGTATAACGGATCGCCCGTCCTTGCGTAAAGCCCTTTCGACAAATATTACAGCGTCGTTACAGGCGGCTAACAATTGCGCGGAATCGTTGACTTCCGGATCGAACGGGTCATACACTGGAACTACACCGATCGACTCCCCGGTCATCCGTTTCCGTCCCCCGTCGCCCCAGTCACAAATGAATCGCTTCTAGGAGGATCCCGTATGGATGCACCCGTACCTCAAACACCGCAAACGCCCCTTGCGACGGCTGCTATTGGCAGCGCTTCCACAACTGCCGGCACGCTGCGCCGCAGACGCGGACGATGGCTGCTCACCGCCCTGATCTCACTCGCAATGCTCGGTGTCAGCCTCATTCTTGCTTTTCACGCTTATATCGCCTGGACGCTCGCCCGTCCGCATATCGACCCGCTTCAAAGCAATCCGCAGGCCGCTATCGGCGTTCCGTATGAGAACGTCACCTTCCCGAGCCGGGGCGGCGGATCGACGCTGCAGGGCTGGTATTTGCCGGCGGCAGGGTCAACGAATACCGTCATTTTCTCGCACGGGTACGGAGGCAACCGCGAGGAGATCTGGGTGCCGATCTATAGCTTGGCCAAAATGCTGCACGACGCTGGCTACAACGTGCTCATGTTCGATTACGGCTATGTGCAGGGTGGCGACCGCATCGTAACCGGCGGCATCCGCGAGTCGCAGGAGCTGCTCGGCGCGTTCGATTACATGAAAGACAAAGGTGCGCACAACTTGTTCATCTGGGGCTTCTCGATGGGGGCCGGCACCGCTTTGCAGGCGGCGCTGCAGGAGAACGGCACGGCGATCAGCGGAATGATTCTCGACAGCACGTTCCTGCTCAATCCCGACACTCTTTACCATAATATGCGCCAGGTTGTCGATTTGCCGCGCTATCCTTCGCTGCCGCTGATCCGCTGGTTTTCCCGCTGCTCAACGGCGTCAAACTGCGGGAAGTTCCGTACACGAAAGTGGAATCGACCGCCTACCGGATGCCGATCTTTTTTATCCACGGCAAGCAGGACGAACGCGCTCCGTACGAGACGATCGAGCGTCTGTACGCGAATCAGAAAGGCACGTACGGCAAGCAGCTGTGGGAGCTGCCGAACGCCACGCACGAGCTGCTGTACCGCGCGGAACCGGAGCAATACAAGCAGCGTACGCTGCAGTTTTTGCGGGCGAATACGGTCGAATGGAGCAGCTTCTCGGGCCCGCGTTAATCGACAATGGCGAGTATAGCGATCCCCTCCCCCGAATATAATGGCTTCAGCGGAATCCGTCATGGTAAAAGAAGCCATTTGCCCGTGGGGAGGGGATTGTTGCATGTTAAGAGTTTACGGCACCCTGATGCCGATACGTGTTCTGGAAGAAATCCGATTCTGGAAAATGCAAGAGCGCGAGCATACGCTCGTCATCCGCGCGCTGGCGCCCGATCTGGAAGCGCCTTTCGCAGCGCTGCTGAGCGAGTGGGAGAGCGTGTTCGAGCAAAGCGAGATGGCCGCCGGGCGCATGCTGGAAGCCGCGGTGCATGGCGGACTCGTCGTCTCGCAGCCGCAGCACGCCGAAGTAAGCCGGTTGCTTACCGTTTCGGCCGTGCAGTCGGAGCAGTTCATCCGGCATTTGATGAGGATGGAGGGCGAAAGCGCGCCGATCCGCAGCAGGCCGGTAGTCAAAACGGTGCTCGAGCACATCATTCGCGAGTCCGAATATTTTCTCGGCGTGCTTCAGGCCGGCGATCCGCTCCTTGCGCCGAATCAGCCGCTCTCGTACGCGCCGGGCGCGCCGGCAAGGCCTGCTGCGCCCGAAAGCGCTGCTGTGCCTGAGCAGCCGTCGCCGGCGGTATCGCCTCCGGCGGCACCGGCAGCGCCGGCGGGCGGCGTGGCGGAGGCAGCGGCACAAGGCATGACCGATACGGAAGCTGCGGAAGCGGTGCGGGAATCGGGTTCTGCGGAGGCTGCCCGCGTTGCGGAATCGGCAGCAGAGCCGGCAATTGGCCTAGCGGAAAGGGAAGCGGCAACAGAAGGTGGCTTAGCGGAAACGGAAACAGCAGGGCCGGTGCGGGAATCGGGTGCGGCGGAGGCAGCCCGTATGGCGGAATCTGCAGCAGATGACGCAATAATAACGGAGGAGGACGACACCCGCGAACTCGCCTACCTGCATGTGGTTCCGACTTCCGCGGACGCTTTCTTCGCTTCGGGTGATTTCGAGCGAGTTGCTACCGGCGAAGGGCTATGGTCGCTTCCGGATACGCCCGGGCATGCCCCGGTGCCGATCGGCGGCCATCATCTGCCGCCGCTGCCGTACGGATACGATGCGCTGGAGCCGCACATCGACGAAGCGACGATGCGGCTGCACCACGATAAGCACCATCGCTCTTATGTCGAAGGCTTGAACCGCGCCGAGAAGAAGCTTGCGGCAGCCCGCGAGGCTGGCGACTTTGCGCTGGTCAAGCATTGGGAACGTGAGCTTGCGTTTCACGGCGCCGGCCACAACTTGCACACCCTGTTCTGGAGCGCAATGAGCCCGAAAGGCGGCGGACGCCCGAACGGAGCGCTGGCGGCGGCTATCGACGGCAGCTTCGGCTCGTTCGAGAAGTTCCACAGCCATTTCAGCGAGGCCGCGAATCAAGTGGAAGGCGGCGGCTGGGCGCTGCTCGTCTGGTGCCCGCGCAGCTGGCGGCTGGAAATTTTGCAGGCCGAGAAGCACCAAAACTTGTCGCAGCAAGACGTCGTTCCGCTTCTCCCGCTCGACGTCTGGGAGCATGCGTACTACGTCAAATACCGCAACGAGCGCGCCAAATATGTGGCTGCATGGTGGAACGTCGTCAACTGGCCGTTCGTCGAGGAACGGTTTGCGAAAGCGCGCCAGCTCAGGTGGCCGGCGTACTAGCGCGCGTAAAGCCCCGGGCGAACAGCCCGGGGCATATGGAACGCCGCACTCTTTTCATGCTATTGCAAATTGAAGCTGCACTGTTATAATGGATATCATAGGTCCATAATGATAACAATCCTTTGTGAAGGGAGGACGAACCATGCAGTTCTCCAAAAGCACCGATTACGCCCTGCACGCCTTAATTCATTTGGCACAATCAGAGCGCCGCAACAACATCGGCATCAAGGAGCTATGCGCGACACTTGGCGTTTCGGAAAGCTACTTATCCAAAATCATGTCCAAGCTGAGACAGGACGGGATCGTACGCGCTGTACCGGGAGTGAACGGCGGTTACGAGCTTGCACGGCCAGCCGGGGAGATTACATTTCTCGAAGTTATTCAAGTGATTGAAGGCCGGCAGCAGCTGTTCGAATGCTCGAATTTGGACTCGCAGCAGCATCGGTTGCTGGCTGAGGACAGAGCCGCGCGGCAGGACCAGGATTGCCAGGGACAGAGCGAATGTCTCGTAAAAAAGGTGATGGACGGCGCCGAACGGCAGCTGCATCAATACTTGCGGGAGTACACGATCCAGTCGGTGCTGGACGCGGCTTCCAAGGAGTGCAATCATGCATTAAACAAGAAGTGACTCACTTCTTGCAATTTAATTATGGATATTGTAGATCCATGGAGGAGAATAGTGACAATGAAAACCCAACTTCTTGATGTAGCGATTATTGGCGGAGGCCCGGCAGGTTTGAATGCTGCCCTCGTGCTGGGGCGGGCGAGGAAACATGTGGCGGTGATCGATGAAGGCCGTCCCCGCAACGCGGTCACTCGCAAAACCCACGGATTTGTTACCCGTGACGGAATAAGCCCTGGCGAATTTCGGTGGATTGCGAAGGAAGAGATCGGCTCCTATCCGTCCGTCTCTTTTGTACCGGATACGGCTGTGTCGATTGCGGGCACGGACGGTCATTTTCATATTGCGACTGCGCAAGGAGCAACCTTTGCCAGCAAAAAGCTGCTGTTTGCCGTCGGCATGAAGGACCGGCCGCTGGACATTCCGGGGCTGGCGGAGGTTTACGGGAAAAGCGCCTTCGTCTGCCCGTATTGCGATGGCTGGGAATTAAGGGACGAGCCGCTTGTCGTTATTAACAAGGGGGCTGAACTGATGCATTTCGCTCCGTTGATTTCCGGATGGACGAACCGTTTTACAATTTGCACGAACGGCCCCGACGAGCTGACGGACGCCGAACGCGAGGAACTCCGCCGGCATCGTGTCCCCGTTTTCGAATCGCCGATCCGGCACATCGACTCAAACGACGGGATCGTGCGGCAAGTTGTTCTCGAAGACGGCACGGCAATTCCGTGCAGGGGGATCTTTTTTAAACCGGACCTGGTTCCGGGATCGGATTTGCCGCGAGCCATAGGATGCCAATTCTCGGAAACGGGAACAGTCGTCGTCGACGCTTTCGGGAAAACGAACGTTCCGGGCATCTACAGCGCCGGGGATGCGGCATCGCGGCTGCATCAGGCCATTGCTGCCGCCTCTATGGGCGCATTTGCCGCCGCAGCCATAAACAATGAACTGAATATGGAGGCTTGGCAGCGGAACGGATGAACATTTTTGAACCACAATAAACCATAGTGAAAAGAGGAATGATCTTGAACGATTTTTTTAATGAAGCCATTTGGGAAAACGCGTGGAAAAACGATCCCGACACCGGCGTGAACAAGATGGAAAAATCCGGGATCAACCCGGCCAACGCCTTTGATGACAAGGCCAAGTCTTTCAACGAGCAAGCGTTTAACGAAGAGGGAAGAAAGCGAGCCAAACGCATCATGAACTGGCTGGAAGGACAAGGAGTTCGGTTCGAAAACGCCTCCGTTCTGGACATCGGCGCCGCCTCGGGAGGATTCTCGGTGCCGTTCGCGCAGCGAGGGGCCAATGTAACCGCCGTAGAGCCCAACCTTCCGCTGGTCGAGCTGCTGGAACAAAACATCGGAAAGTTCACCGAAGGCAAGGTGAGGATTGTACCCGAACCGTTTGAGGAAATTGACGTGCGGGCCAGAGGCTGGAGCCATGCCTTTGATCTCGCTTTTGTCTCGATGTGCCCGGTCATTGTCGATTGGGCGAGCGTGGAAAAGGTGCTCCAATGCGCGCGGCAGTTTTGTTATATCAGTATGCCGGCTGGCTCCAGGGAGCACAGTCTGGTGAGTGAAATCTGGCCGCTCATCACCGATAAGCCCTTCAAAACGAAACAAATGGAATTCGGATATTTACTCCATCTGCTGTATCTCAAAGGCTATTCCTACGAATCGCTTGTCACCCGGGAAATGAAGACGACTGAAGTATCCAGGGAAGCGGCGTTGCAGGAAGCGATGAACCGGCTGCGCATTCACGGTTTGCCTGACGATGATCGGACTCGGAAAACGGTAGCTGGCTATTTGGAGCAAACGTATCCGTCAGGCAAAGTGGCCGTGCAGGAGGGTGGCCGTTTTGGCAAAGTATTGATTCGATTGCAGGATCAAAGCATGTACACGGGAGAAATTTGAGGCTGACGGGGCGGGTTGCGTTCTCATTCCGGAAAAACCGGCGATCGCTTTCTGAGCGAATACCGAAAAGCGGTTGCCGCTTTTCTATACGTCCGCTCGTGGCCGCCCCGCAAATAACACTTTTTCTGCCGCCAGACATTTAGCCAACGTGTAGCAGCGCCTTTTAGTTCCATATCAGCGTCCCCATAGTCTTTGCATAAGGAACGCGGGCGCAAGACACCACTGCAGCTTCAAAAGACTGCCGCAGCAACAACCAACCCTTCCGGACGAGCGCATGCCCGCCGCAGCAAAAAGGCCCCCCGCCGCGCGGAGAGCCCCCAATATCTCTTACAACAACCGTCCCTACTGCTTGAGCAGCGCCAAAAACTCCGAGCGCAGCGGCGCATTGGTGCGGAACTCGCCGCGCACCGCGGACGTGACCGTCTGCGAGCCGGGCTTTTTCACGCCGCGCGAGCACATGCACAAATGCTCGCCGGTAACGACGACCATGACGCCGTGCGGCTTCAGCACACGCTCCAAAATATCGGCCAGCTCCGACGTAATCCGCTCCTGCACTTGCAATCGGCGCGTCACCGCCTCGACGAGCCGCGCGAATTTGCTCAGCCCCGCCACCTTGCCGCTCGGAATATAGCCGACGTGCACTTTGCCGAAGAACGGCGCCATATGATGCTCGCATTGACTGTAATAGACGATATCTTTAATGATGACAAGCTCTTCGTGCTGCTCGTCGAACGTGACGCCGAGCACCTCGTCGACATCCGCATCGTAGCCGCCGAAAATTTCCTCATACATCCTTGTCACTCTGGCCGGCGTGTCAAGCAGCCCTTCCCGTTCGACATTTTCGCCGATCAGCCGCAAAATTTCGCGGATATGGCCCTCGATCAGCTCTCGATTTTCAGCCACACGGCTGTTGCGGTATTCTTTAGCGGGCATGACAGTCCCTCCGTTCTCCCTGGCCTGACCGGCGCTTGCGCATTGCTTCGCCGGCAAGCTTGTGACGCCGTTTACCTGCGTCTTTGTTTTTTGCCGCCCAGGTTCTGATTTTTCATCATCGCCTGCATTTTGTTCATCTGCTGCTTGTTCAGGTTGTAGCCCATCTGCTTGGCCATTTGCTGCAGCTTCTCCGGATCTCTCTGCATCGTTTCGAGCTGGCGGCGCAAATAGTAGACGCCGATAAAAAAGCCGCCGATCAAGCCAACGACCAGCGTTACGATCGGAATGACATAGTTATACCACATGGCGGACGCCTCACCTCTATCATCGCAAAAATGTTGCTGCGCTTGGCGCATAGCCCCATCATAACAGGAAAGGCTAGCGCGCACAAATGGCGGCAGCTACACGAGCACCGTCTCCACAAACACCGTCGTCTGCTTCGCCAGGTCGACTTCTTTAATTTCCAGCCCGCCGTCGTTGTCCTGCCTCGCGATGCGCACGATCGGACGGCTGGGCAAGCCGCGGTGCTGGCCGACGACGACGCCGGTCTCCTTCGTGGAGAGCCGCACCGACGAGCCCGTCGGGTAAATCGACACCGTCTTCAAAAACTGGATAAGCACTTCGCGGTCGAGCTTCGTTCCCGACATCGCCATCATCCGCTCGGTCGCCTCGTGCGGCAACAGCCGCCGGCCTTGCGACAGGTCGAACAGCAAGTTGTCGTACGTATTGGCGACGGCGACGATTTTGGCGTACAAGTGAATCTGGTCACCGCTTAGCTTGCGCGGCAGCCCTTCCCCGTCCGGCTGCTCGTGATGCTGGAACGCCACGTGCGCGATGAGCAAGCTGTATTCGCGCTTGTTTTTCAGCACCTCGAAGCCCCGCCACGTATGGTGCCGCTTGAGGTCTTTGGAATCGTCGTCGGCCGTCAGCTCGACTTTGCCGATGTCGTGCAGGAGCGCGCCGATCGCCAGCTCCTTGAGCTGCGACTGATTGAGGCCGAGATTGAGCCCCATCATGACGGACATCATGCATACGTTCGTAGCGTGCACATACATATCGTTGTCCTTGGTGCGGATGTCGGTCAGCTGAATGAGCACGTCACGGTTTTTCATAATTTCGTCAAGGAGCGAATCGATCGTAATGCTGATCGCCTTCGTGGAAAATCCTTGCCGGAACGGATGGACGCGAACGTCTCGCCCATTTGCTGCATGACGGCCCGTTTCGTTTCCTCGGAGACGACATCTACGATTTCCACATCGTCGGTGGCGGGATCTTTGATATAAAGCATCGTCACCCCGATCCGCTTCAGCGTATTGATCATATAGACGGTAAGCTGAACGCCGTCCGACAGCAAAATGGCACCGTTGCTGGCGAAAATCGTCTTGCCCAAATACTGTCCGGGTTCAACGGCTTCTACATTGATGTATTTCATAATCGACACTCCAACTGTGCTAGTAGTAGGCCTATCTTATCCGTCCGTGTCGGCGCCGGCCGCGTCCGGCCCGCCCAGTCTTCCGAGCGCCTTGTCCAGCGCCTCGATCACGGCAGGCTCCGTCTCCCGCTCCCGCGCTTCACGCAGCGCCGCTGCGGCTTCGCCGCCGCCGATTTTGCCGAGCGCCCACGCCGCCGTCTCGCGCAGCTCCGGCCGCGGATCTTCGGCCAGCAGCTTGGCCAGCGCCGGCACGGCGGAGCGGTCCTTGAAGTTGCCAAGAGCGATGACCGCGTTGCGTTGAATCGGCTTCTTGCCGCGCCACGCCGCGGCGCTTTGGCCGTAACGCTGCTTGAATTCCTTGTTGCCGATCTCCAGCAAAGGCAGCAGAAGCGGCTTGACGAGCTCCGGATCGGGCTGCAGCTCAGGCTGGTGCGCCCAATTTTTGCCCTTGTTGTGCGGGCACACAATTTGGCACGTATCGCAGCCGTACAGCCGGTTGCCGATTTTCTCCTTCATTTCGTCGCTGACAATGCCTTTCGTCTGGGTCACGAACGAGACGCAGCGGCTTGCATTCAACTGTCCGGGGCCGACAAGCGCGCCGGTCGGGCACGCGTCGATGCAAAGCGTGCAGTCGCCGCACAGGTCCGTAATAGGTTTATCGGCAGGAAAAGGGATATTCGTAATCATTTCCCCAAGGTACACCCAGGACCCCCACTCGGGGGTAATGACGGCGCAGTTTTTGCCGCTCCAGCCGATACCCGCCCGTTCCGCTACAGCTCTGTCCACAAGCTCGCCGGTGTCGACCATGCTGCGCACTACGGCGCCTTCGACCCGCTCGTGCAAATAATGCTCCAGACGCTCCAGGCGGCGCCGCAGCACGTGGTGGTAATCTTCGCCCCACGCCGAGCGGGAGATGATCCCCCGGTATGCCCCGGGCTCCGAGCGCGGCGGGTTCGGAAGCTTGGACGGATAGGCCACCGCAATCGAAATGATGGATCGAGGCTCGCTATGGAGCAGCTCGGGATGCGTTCGCTTCTCGATGTCCGGCTCCTCGAAGCCGGATTCGTGGCCGCGCTCGCGATGCCGGTACAACTTATCTTTCAGCTCGACAAAAGGATCCGCGGAAGCAACCCGATCTTGTCGATGCCGAGCTCCGCAGCCTTGCTTCTGATTTCGTTCTTCAGCTCCAGCCAATCTTGAGGAGACGCCGAAGCCGGATCCAGCTTGATAGTCATTGCTTCGTTACAGCCATCCCTTCTTGGAGAACGGCCACAAAATAAATTCCGCCCGCCCTTGCACGAGCGAGAGCGGCACAGGTCCGAACGTGCGGCTGTCCTCGCTGGCATGCAGACGGCGGTTGTCGCCCATGACGAATACTTGCCGCGGGCCGACATCAATCGGCCCGTAGTCGCCGTCTTCGACGGGGGAATCGGTATACGGCTCGTCGGTCTCCTGACCGTTTACATACAGCTTTCCCCGCCGAATTTCCACTTTATCCCCGGCGACCGCCACGACTCTCTTGACGAGGTACGGATGCTCGGCAGTGCTCCGCGCGACCGGCGGCTCCTTCAAAATAACGACATCGCCCCGATGCGGCCGGGTGAGCCAGACGGCGGTCTTATTGACGAACAGCCACTCCCCCTCCTGGATCGTCGGCCGCATCGATTGGCCGCGCACCGTCGAGAAATTGAAGCCGAACTGGTGGATGAGCAGCACCGCGAGCAGCGCTACTCCCGTCGCTTTCATCCAATCCCACACTTCCGCCAAAAAGGGCCGTTCCCCCGCATCCGAATCGCGGCGCTCGCCCATGCGGCTCTCCCCCGCTCTCATCGCGCGGCTCCGCCCTGGCTTCTGTTCCACCGCTCGAAAGAGCGGTAGGCCCAATCGTCGTCAAAAGGAGCGCCGCCGCCCGCAATGCGCTTCAGGAGCGCCTGCAGACCGTTCTGAACTTTCTGGTGGACGGCTTCGGAATAATGATAAGAGGCGCGGTGCTGCTCGTACTCTTCCTGATCGACAATATGCACTTCGCCTCCCGACAACCGGATGACGTCTAAATCGTAGTCGATATAAGTCAGCACGTTTCCGGCCACATAAGGCGGAGAAGCGACATTGCAGTAGTAGCGAACGCCCTGTTCCTCAAGCAGCGCGACGACGTTGTACCACTCGCCCGGAATAAAGAAGGAAATGCCGGGAATGCGACTCGTCCATTCTTTGCCGTCCGCCTCCTGAATTTTGGTCTGCGAGTTGATGAACACCATCATCGCTTCGCGCCGGTGCTCCGGGAGTAGCTGCGCATCGGGCACGAGCCAGTTTTGCAGCCACATGCGATGCAGATGTCCGTCGTGCTTGAAGCTCTTGATCAAATATGGCGTGTATTCGTGCATAGCGTCAAGCACCTCGTGCCTTTTATCCTTGTTACTAATAGAAAAGCATATCCGCTCCCCATTTGCAACGGGTGGCGAGATATGCTTGTATACGTAATTGCTCACAGCCTTGGCGTTAAGCTGGTTGTGAGACGCCTGCGTATTGCTTGCCGTTACTCCTCCAGCTTAACGCCTAAACGCTGATCTTTTTCAAAATGCTGAGGCGGTGCGGAGTGCGCGAGAAATCGGAGGACAAGTAACCGGCCGATTCGTAAACGGGCAGCACCACTTCGTTATGGACGTCGACGGAAATGAAAATTTTGCTCACCTTGCGCATTTGGAAACGCTGCTTTAGCGCGGCAATGAGCGTCTTGCCTATGCCTTTGCGCCGATGCCCGGCGGCAACCGCGATTCGATAGTAGTAACCGTTGTTGTTGTCGATCGTGCCCATAATCATGCCGACAAGCTGCTCGTCCTGCTCTGCCACGAGCACAAGCTCGCTGTCCCAGCCGATTTGGCGGGCGAACGCCTGGATCGTCTCTTCATAGCACTCCTCGGACAATGCTTCCTCCAAAAGCTCGGTTAAAGGCTGATAATCAGCCAGCTGAAAGGAACGTACGATCATCGGTCTCTCCCTAACGCGAAATAACGCGAAAAAATTTTTGCCGTATCTTAATGAATACGACAAAAGAACACGAAGTCCTGCTGAAAAATGCCGGATTTCGCGAAAAACTTTACAAAAACTCAAAATATTTTGTGGAAGCGCTTTATTGCAAGCGATTGCATGGAAAATGCTCGGTTATGCTTCCATTTTGACGCGTTTCACGAATATAGGAAGTTGATTCCGGATATAGTAGTTCGAGGCGGTCATGCAGGCCGAGGACAGAAAGGAGGAACGTTCGGATGGCATTGGAATCGGCGCAGGGGCGCAGACAGCTGCACGACTTAAGTACGCTGGGCACTTCGGCCTGGAGCGACGAGGAGCTTCGCTATCACCACCATGTCATGAGCGAGCTCTCGCCGTGGTTGAACGCGCAGGGCGTTCATATACACGGCCAGATCATTCAGGAAATCGAGCGCCGGGGCGGGCTGAAGCGATAGCCGAGGCATTTTGCACACGCCCGACTTAGTAAACATACATGTTGATTTATTATCGTAAATCGGTCATAATGATAGACGTCACTACATAATTTTGGGAGGTATATGCCATGGCACATCAATTGCCGCCGCTGCCTTACGCAAACAACGCGCTGGAGCCCCACATCGACGAAACGACGATGATGATTCACCACGACCGTCATCACAACGCTTATGTAACGAACCTCAACGCTGCGCTCGACAAGCATCCCGAGCTGCACGACAAGTCGCTGAACGACTTGATCGGCGACCTGAACAGCGTGCCGGAAGACATTCGCACCGCTGTCCGCAACAACGGAGGCGGCCATGCCAACCACTCCCTGTTCTGGGAAACGATCGGCCCGAACGGCGGCGGAGCCCCGACGGGCGCGCTCGCTGCCGCTATCGAAAGCGACCTTGGCGGCTTCGATAAGTTCAAGGAAACTTTCGCCGCTGCCGCTACGACCCGCTTCGGCTCCGGCTGGGCGTTCCTTGTCGTCGGCAAAGACGGCAAGCTGAAAGTATACTCGCTGCCGAACCAAGACAGCCCGATCATGGAAGGCGAAACGCCGATCCTGGGCATCGACGTTTGGGAGCACGCCTACTACCTGAAATACCAAAACAAGCGTCCGGACTACATCCAAGCGTTCTTCAACGTGATCAACTGGGCGGAAGTCGGCAAGCGCTACGAAGCTGCGAAGTAATAAAGCAATGCCTAAAGGGGCCGTCCATGAGACGGCCCCTTGGCGTTTTTGCCGCGGCTGGTCGGCTTATATTTTTGCGGAAACAACGTAAACTACGGATAAAATAAACGCAAGACTGACCGTCATCCCATAGACGTATTTATTGATTCCGGCGGCTGCGTCCCGTTCGTTGCCAGCAATGAGCTTTTTCACCAGCTTTTTGCCAAGGATCGATATCACGATGATAAACAGCAGGATGAAAGTCCCTCCCGCCTTCTCCATGTAGTGCATCCAGAAAGGTTTATCGGACTCATGCGTCATGCCCATGCCGACAAGCATCAGCACGCCGCTGATCAAGACGAGAAAAGAGCTTGGATGAGTAATCATGTTGAACGTCCGAACCGTCCGCTGCGCCAAGGCCCCGACCGCTTTCGACTCCAGCTGCTTTTTCATCAGGACAAGCATTACGGCGATGGCGGCAATGGAACCGACCCATATCGACAACCCGGCTAAATGAAGAAATAGAAACACACCGAACAATGCGTTAACCTCCTTGGGAAAATGTATTGTTGTAGAAAATAGTTCAGCTTAACTCGCCCTCCCTGGCCTATTTTTCGGCGTACGGAGGCTCATATACCCTTTCAGCTGCGTATGGCAATCCTCCTTTAACGGGCATGAAGTTTGGCCTTGTTGCGATAGCTGCGAGCTATATAATCACACGTGTATAGTCACGTATGATTATTTCGACGTGAGTAAGAGTAACAGCTTTTGCGCTTTTAGTCAAGAGTGACTATAATGAACCGTACAGGAGGTGCTTTCATGACGGATGAACGCGAGCTGCTGGTTCTCGGCTTGTTGATGGCCCAAAGCCAGCACGGATACCAGATCAACGAATTCATCGAGAAAAATTTGGGACAAGTATCCGATATGAAAAAAGCGACGGCTTACTCCATTTTGAAGCGCCTCAATCAAGGCGGATTCGTGGAGGTTTCCGTCGAACAAGAAGGCAATCGCCCTCAGCGTCAAATATATACGATTACCCCGAGCGGGGAACGGCGGTTTCTCGAACTGCTGCGAGCCAGCATAGCGACTGCGGACAATGTGACGCCTGCGGGGAATATAGGGTTTATGTTTATCGATCATCTGAACGGGCAAGAGGCCGTTAAACTGCTGGAGGAAAAAATGCAAAAGGTCGACCATTTCCTCGGCATGCTATCCTTGGTCCCGCAGCACGGGCACGGAACCGGGGTCGACCTGTCGATCAAACACCGCATTGCTTTGTTGCAGTGCGAGAAAGACTGGCTCGCTCGGACGATACAAGAACTACGGACTAGGAAAACATAGCCGATAAGGCTGGTTCGAAAAAGATGCGTCCTGCGTCCCCTTAATACAAGTGGTGTTCGATAATCATAACGTCTCCTCTGTCCGCTAGTCCGTTTTAGAGCCATAACGGAACGGTGTTTAATTCTGATCCGCTATCTGACGCAATAACTGGCTCAACTGCGTTTCTGATGTGTGATTGCCGGCAAATAACTCTGTTCCTCGCAAAACAACGCGCAAATTGTGGTAAGATAAGGAACAGCGTGTCGCATTAATGATCTGGGGGATTGTTGCCGTTGCCAAAAGTCATTCAAGTTCAGGAACGCCCGTCGCTGCTCGCCGGCATTCCGCTCAGCCTGCAGCATCTATTCGCGATGTTCGGCTCCACTGTGCTCGTCCCGATTTTGTTCAAGGTGGACCCGGCTACTATTTTGCTCATGAACGGGATCGGGACTTTGCTGTACCTGTTTATCACCAAAGGGAAAATCCCGGCCTACCTCGGCTCCAGCTTCGCCTTCCTGTCGCCCGTCTTCGTCGTTCTGGCCTCGCAAGGCTACCGGGCTGCGCTTGGCGGCTTTATCGTCGTCGGGGTCATCTTCTGCCTTGTCGCGCTTATTATCCGGCTCGCCGGAACGCGCTGGCTTGACGTCGTGTTCCCGCCCGCGGCCATGGGCGCTATCGTCGCCGTCATCGGCCTTGAGCTTGTGCCGACTGCCGCCGGAATGGCCGGGCTGACCGCCCCCTGCCGGCGCCCCGGCGGGCTGGTCGCCGGACGCCGCCACCGTAACCGTCTCGCTCGTCACGCTCGCGGTCGGCGTCGTCGGCTCTGTGCTGTTCCGCGGTTTTCTTAAGGTGATCCCGATTCTCGTCGCGATTGTGGTCGGCTATGCGTTGGCAGGCTTTCTCGGTCTTGTCAAACTGTCCGTAGCGGATGCCGCGTGGCTGCAGCTGCCTACTTTCTACTCGCCCGCTTTCAACTGGCCGAGCATCGCCATTATCGCCCCGGCCGCCCTCGTCGTGATCGCCGAACATATCGGCCACCTGATCGTTACGGGCAACATCGTCGGCCAGGATTTGTCCAAAGATCCCGGTCTGAGCCGCTCGCTGCTCGGCAACGGCATCTCTACGGTCATCTCCGGCTTCGCGGGCTCGACCCCGAACACGACTTACGGCGAAAATATCGGCGTCATGGCGATCAGCCGCGTCTATTCCGTCTGGGTCGTCGGCGCGCCGCCGTCTTGGCGATCGTGCTTTCCTTCGTCGGCAAGCTGTCGGCGCTCATCCAATCGATTCCTACCGCCGTAATGGGCGGCGTGTCCTTGCTGCTGTTCGGCGTCATCGCCGCCTCCGGCATCCGCATGCTGGTCGAGACGAAGGTTGATTACTCGAAGCCCGTCAACCTTGTGCTGACTACCGTCGTGCTCGTCATCGGCATTAGCGGCGCCGCCCTCCGCATCGGTAATTTCGAGCTGAAGGGGATGGCGCTGGCGACGGTGACCGCCATCGTGCTCAGCTTGCTGTTTAAAACGTTCGAAGCGCTGCGGCTGTCGAACGACGACTAGCCCGAAGCCTTCGCCGGCCCCGACAAGCGAAAAGGCGGCAGTGCAGGCCGAGACAATCGGCTTCGCACTGCCGCGTTTTTTTACAAGCAACAGCGGCTAAATTACAACGCGGTGCCGCCGCTGGCGTCAAGCAGTTGGCCGGTCATCCAGCGGCTGTCGGGCGAGGCCAGAAAAGCGGCTATATCCGCAACGTCGCCGGTTTCTCCCCATCGGCCGAAAACGGACAAGCCGGCTGCGAACTTCCGCCCCTCCGGATCCTGCAAAGTTGCGGCATTCATATCGGTGTCGATGATCCCCGGCAGGATTGCATTGACAGTAATACCCCTCGCTCCTAATTGCTTGGCTAACGTCAAAGTAAGCGTATTGACCGCTCCCTTGGTCATGCTGTAAGCGAGAACGTTCGGAAACGCAATCCTTGTCGTAGCCGACGAGATGTTAATGATGCGCCCTCCGTCTCTCATGCGGCGAAGCGCTTGCTGGATCAGGAAGAGCGGAGCTTTGACGTTGATCGCCATCACTTCGTTGAACGAATCTTCCGTGATATCTTCAATTGTACTATACTGCCCGATTCCGGCGTTGTTCACCAAAATATCGAAACCGGTACCGCCCGTCCGCTGCCGCAGCTCCGCATCGAGTATTTCGAAGAGGGCTTGCACCCCGCTTGGCGCCGCAAGCTCCGCCCCGATAGCGAATGCCTCCCCGCCGCTGTTCTCAACGGATCGAACCGTCTCCTCCGCGGCACCACGATTTGCGCCGTAATGAACGGCGACGAGTGCGCCGTCTTGGGCCAGGCGCCGTGCGATGGCCCGTCCTATCCCGCGGCTCGCTCCCGTGACCAATGCAACTTTCCCTTTCAGCTTGCTCATATAACCCATCTCCCTCGGATTTTTTAAACGCAGACGGCGAAGTGTTCCATGTTTTGGCTCTCGTTCGTCTGTTATCGTTTTATCACAAGGGTGCTTTTGAAGTGTTGCTCACATATTGGCGCGCAAGGCTGTACGCAATTTCGGCGCGCTGCCGAAGCTGCCCGGCCAAAGGCGCAAACGTGCGAAACGAAGCGCTGTCCATATTTACAGGGCCAAATGAATGCGTTAACATTACCATATACATCAAGCAAAACGATGCTTGAAACGTCTGCACCGGAGGTGTTGGCATGGCCGTTACGATTGTCGATGTCGCGAAAAGAGCCGGAGTATCCCCTTCCACCGTATCGCGGGTCATTTCCGGACATCCGCGCATCAGCCCCGCTACCGTTAACAAGGTTAAAGAAATTATGGCAGATATGGGCTACCATCCGAACGTAATGGCCAAAAGTCTCGTCTCCAAAACAACGAGCACGATCGGCATCGTCTTGCCCCGACCTGCGGAAGAGCTGTTCCAGAACATGTTTTTTCCGGAAGTGATTCGCGGCATCGTGACGCATTCGTCGCGAACTTCCTACGACCTCCTGATGGCGACGGGCGTTACCGAACGCGAAGAGCTGGAGGCGGTCATCCGGCTCGTCAAAGGACGCCGTGTCGACGGCCTTCTGCTGCTGCACTCCCGCAAGCGCGATCCGCTCGTCAACTTTTTGCGGGAGGAGCATTTTCCGTTCGTGCTCGTCGGGAGGAGCGAGGAGCATGCCGACATTTTGTCCGTCGACAACGACAATGTACAAGCGTCCTACGATGCAACCCGCCACCTCATCTCGCAGGGCCACCGGCGGATCGGGTTCGTGAGCGGGCCGCCGAATTTGGTCGTATCCATGGACCGGCTCGCCGGTTACCGCCAGGCGCTGGCGGAAGCGGGTCTCGCATCGTCTCCGGAATGGATCGTGGAAGGGGAATTTTTGCAGGAGAGCGGCTATCAGGCGATGTCGTTCTTCATGAGCTTGCCGGAGCGTCCGACGGCCATCGTCGTCATTGACGACCTCGTGGGGTTCGGCGTTTTGCGCGGGCTGACCGAGCTCGGCTTCAAAGTGCCGCAAGATCTCGGCATCATCGGCTTCAACAATACCCCGATGGCGGAGCTCGCCACCCCTCCGCTCAGCTCGGTCGACATCGGCATATACCAGATCGGCTACACGGCGTCGCAAATGCTGATCCGCCGCATCAAAGGCGAGAAAACGATGCAGCCTCGCGCCGTCATTCCGCACCGCCTCGTCGTGCGCGAATCGAGCCTTCCTCCCGTGTAAACCCGCCTATTGCCGGATCGACAGCAAAACGATCACGACCCTGAAGCCGAACCGGATGCGCGACAACTAGCCGGCAAGCCGTCGCGTCAGCCCTGTTTGAACGCCTCCCGGAATATCCGTACAAAAACGTTCGGAAACGCGTACTGCTCCATTTCCTCGTGTCCCATCCAGCGATAGTGAAACGGCGTCAGCTCCGGCAGCGCGCCGCCGGTCTTGCCGTCCGCAGAAGCGAGACGGCACCGGTACACTTGCATGTCCCAATGAATGTGGCTGAACGTATGCTCGGCGTGCATAAACGGTTCCTGCGGCAAGACATCGAGCGTTTCGTCCTGCAGCAGTCGGCCTTGCAGGAGCCGCATCGCTTCGTCATCCGTTGTGCCGGCGCCCTGCTCGACCAAAATATGCGGCAGCTCCCACATGCGCGCGAGCAGCCCTTCCTGCGGCCGCTGGCGGATGAGCACTTTGCCGGCATGCTCGCCGCTCCCTTCGATAAAGGCGGCCAGCCGGCGCTCCGGGCGCGGCGGCTTCGCCTTTTTTTTGACGGGAAGGTCGTCTTCTCTCCCTTCGTGGCGGGCGGCGCAGCGCTCCATGACAGGGCATGTGAGGCATTGCGGCGACCGCGGAGAGCAGACGAGCGCGCCGAACTCCATCAGCGCCTGATTGAAATCGCCGGCCTCCCCGTCCGGGATAAGGCTGCGCGCGAGCTTCTCCATGACGGTGCGCGTGCCCGGCTTCATAATATCTTCCTCAATAAGAAAAAAGCGCGCCAGCACCCGCATCACGTTGCCGTCGACAGCAGGCTCCGGCTTGTTGTAGGCGATGGACAAAATGGCGCCGGACGTGTACGGTCCAACCCCTTTGAGCGTGGCGATGTCCTCTTTCGTATCCGGCACAACGCCGCCGTAACGTTCCTTCACTTCGCGGACGGCACTTTGCAAATTGCGGGCGCGCGAATAGTAGCCGAGCCCTTCCCACAGCTTCAGCACTTCCTCTTCCGGCGCGGCGGCGAGGGCATCGATCGTCGGGAACCGTTCCAGAAACCGGTGATAGTAAGGAATGACCGTTTCGACGCGGGTCTGCTGCAGCATCACTTCGGACACCCATATATGGTAAGGATCGCGGCTCCGCCGCCAAGGCAGGTCGCGCTTGCCCCGCCGGTACCAAGCAAGCAGACGCTCGGCGAAGTATTCCCGGTGAGGATAGTCAGATGATGGCATATTTTCTCCTCCTGCACGATATTATATCATAGGCCGGAACGCTGCGCGGAGGTGGCGAAGCCCGTCACATCTTGTCACATTTTTGTCAAAAATGTATTGCCAATACGACAAAATGTCGCTATAATGCAAATTGGCAAGCCCATTATGAAAATTAGGGGGGGCATTTCATGAACGAACAATTTCAGGCCGGGCCGGCGAACGGCGGCTATTCGAATCAACAAATGGCGCCGGTCATTTCGCTGAAAGAATGGATGATCACCATTTTGCTGCTCGCGATTCCGCTCGTCAACATCATTATGCTGTTCGTGTGGGCGTTCGGCGGCGGCGCGAATCCGTCCAAGTCGAACTATGCCAAGGCAGCGCTCATTTGGGCGGCAATCGGAATCGTGCTTTACATCATTTTTGGCGTTATCATTTTCGGAGCGATGATGTCTTCGATGAGATAAATATCCCGATGCAACATGAAGCGGCGATCGCTTCCGCACGATGCGGGGCGGTCGCCGCTTTTTCCCGTGCATGATTATTCCATAAGCGGCTTACACTACTAATCATTCCGAGCTTTAAATGGAGTGTATGCTTATGGTCTTTTCCAGCTTCGTGTTCTTGTTCGCCTTCCTTCCCCTCGCGCTTTTATGCTATTTTGCCGCCCCTGCCAAATGGAAGAACGCGGTCCTGCTCGTCTTTTCCTTAGTGTTCTATGCTTGGGGAGAGCCGGTGTGGATCGCGGTTTTGCTGTTCAACGTGTTCGTCGGCTGGGTCGGGGGGCTGCTCATAGAGCAAAGCCGCGGCCGGACCCGCGCGAGGACCGTTCTCATCGTTTCGATCGCGTGCCAAGTGCTGTTTCTGTTTTATTTCAAATACTTGGGACTCGCAGTGAAAACTGTTGCTGCGCTCGCTTCGGTTGCGATCCCTTACCGCGATCCGGGCTTGCCGATCGGCATTTCCTTCTTCACCTTCCATCTGATCAGCTACCTCGTGGACGTGTACCGCGGCGAAGCGCCGGCGCTCCGCACGTATTCCAAGCTCCTGCTCTACATCTCGATGTTCCCTCAGCTGGTAGCCGGGCCGATTATTCGTTACGCGGACGTCCAAAGTCAGCTAAGCCGCCGTACCGCCACCGTCGCGGAATTCAGTTACGGGGTCGGGCGCTTCGTCATTGGACTCGCCAAAAAAGTCATATTGGCCAATGCCCTGTCCGATATTTCCCCCGCTTTTCTGGACGGCAATTTGCAAAACTTGCCGCTGCTCGGAGCGTGGCTCGGCATCGTCCTGTTTGCTCTGCACATCTATTTCGACTTCTCCGGCTATTCGGATATGGCGATCGGTCTCGGCCGAATGTTCGGGTTCACCTTTAAGGAAAATTTCGACTACCCTTATATCTCGAGGAGCGCGACCGAGTTTTGGCGACGTTGGAACATATCCGTTGGAGCCTTTTTTCGGGATTACGTCTACATTCCTTTAGGCGGCAACCGCCGGCGTCCCTGGCTCAATTTATTCGCCGTCTGGTTTCTGACCGGATTGTGGCATGGGGCCAGCTGGAATTTTGTCGTATGGGGTCTGTACTTCGGCGCATTCATCGCGCTGGAGAAACGGTTTTTGCTCGGTGCGCTGTCGCGTTTGCCGCAATGGATATCCCATCTGTATTTCATCGCTATTGTACTCGTCGGCTGGGTATTCTTCTATTTTGAATCGATGCGCCGCGGGGGTGCGTTCCTTCGTGCCATGTTCGGCCTGAACGGCGCCCCCGCAATCAATGCCGAAACGCTGATTCAGCTGCAAAATCACGTATGGCTGCTTCTCGTCGCCGTCATCGCCGCGACACCGCTGCCGAAACGTATCCACAGTCTCTTGACCGAGCGGGGAAAGCTGTCCGCCAATGCTTTTTACGTGCACGGCTTGGTCCCGGCCGCCATTTTGGCGCTATTGTCGATCTCCGCCATCCTGTTGGTCGGGAAAACGTACACGCCGTTTTTTTATTTCCGCTTTTGACCGGGATGGTGAATGAGGTATGCGTACTGGCTCCTTCATGCAAATTGCGGTGTTTATCGGATTTCTTGTTGCGGGTGCGGCGGGCGTTATGATTTTTGGCGGCAAGGATAAAATCTCGGAATCGGAAAATCGCGCGCTCGCCCCGTATCCCGTCTGCTCCTTGCGATCCATGATGTCGGGCGGCTATTTTCGCCAGCTCGAAAATTTTGTCGCCGACCATATCGCCTTCCGCGACGCGCTCGTTCAAATCAGCAAATATATTTCCACATGGCACGGTGTGGCGGGGCGGGATTCGATTGTGATCGTGCCTTCCAAAGCCAACAATACGAGTGAATCTCAGCAGGTGCCTCAAGGAAGTCACGTGGCCGAAGCCGTGCCGGTGCCGGAGCGAGTTGTGAATGGGCCTGCGCCCGCAGGGAGGGATGCGGAACCGCTTCAGGACGAGAAGTTCCGTGTCCAAGGGAAAGTGGCGGTCGTCGGGGATAGGGCCGTGAATTTGTTTAAATACGATGCTGCCGCCGGACAAGCTTACGCCGATGCCATTAACGACATTGGAAAAGCGCTGGACCGGGCCATGCCGAATCAAGTCCGGACATCGGTCCTGCTTGCTCCGACGGCGGCTCACTTCGTTCGTTCCGCGAAGCTGAAGTCGTTGTCCGATTCGCAGAAAGAAGCCATCGACAAAGTGTACGGCCGTATCGAGTCAAAGGTCAAAAAAGTTGACGTTCTATCGATGTTGGAGCAGCATGCCGATGAATCGCTTTACTTTCGCACGGATCATCATTGGACTGCCAACGGAGCTTATTACGCTTATGCGGCGTATGTGCAATCGTTGGGGCTGCAGCCGGCGCCGCTCGCCAGTTACTCGAAGGGCCAGGCGGCGGGCTTTCTGGGCTCGCTTTACGCCTCGACGATGAACCGCCGGCTGGCGGAGCATCCCGACGACGTCGTCTATTACATGCCGAGCGTGAAGCATCAATATGTTGTCCATTACAGCGGCCCGCTGCAAATGCCTCTCATCGATTTGAGCCATGCCCAGAGGAAGAACAAATACCGCATTTTCCTGAGCGGGGATCGGCCCTGGGCGCAAATCACCACGGACGTGAACAACGGGCGGCGGCTTGCCGTCGTGAAAGATTCGTACGGCAACGCATTCGTCCCTTTTCTGCTCCCGCACTATAGCGAAATATTTGTGGTCGATCCGCGCCAATTCGGCCAGTCTATCGCCGCATTTATGCAAAAACGCGGCATTCACGAGCTGCTCTTTGTGAATAATGCGGAAGTGACGATGGATTTAGGCTTTGCAGAGCAGTTGCAGAAGCTTATTAAGGAGTAGGCCGGTTGGTTGGGGTGGTTGTGCGGGGCGCTGGTGTGGGGAGGTTCGATCGTATGGACTGGTTGATTGATTGATTGATTGTTGGTTGGTTCGGAACGTTTGCCGGCATGCTGGATCAACTAGTCGGCTAGCTTGGCTAGGCTGACTAGCTCTTTTGCGGCTTGGAATTGGTGAAGTGCCCGGTTCCTCGAGGGGTCGGGTTTTTTGCCGTTCGGAGCCGGTTTCGGGCGAGATTTTGATATGCCGAAGGTGCACCTTCAGCCCGAAAACCCTTCTCTTGCGCAGCGCCATTCAATGCCTGTGGTTCGGGGCTTCGCTTGTCATGCAGGCGGGGATCGGCTAGACTTGGAGTATTCAAGGAGTTGGTTAGAGAATGGCGAATGTGAACAGGCTCGTTAAGAACGCCGAAACGGCCCGGCCTCGGAGTTGGGCGCAGTTTGCGCCGTGGTTGGCGCTATGGGGATGCGCTGGCATCATTCGGGCTTTGCTGCTGTATGCTTCACTTTGGATCGAACTGCAGGCTGCCGCCGATATCGTCGTCTGGGCCGCAAGCGCCGTCACGGCCGTCGGCGTGCTGGCGTGGCTGCTGCGCAGCTCTAAGGAAGCGCGCTCGGGCGCGCTGCAGACAGCGCTGCCCGTGCTGATGGTGCTCGCTTCCGTTTGCTTGCTGGATTACGTGCACGCCGTCGACTCTTTTTTCATGCCGATGTTCCGCACATTAGTATTGGCCGTAGCGTTCGTCTACACAGGAGTGGTAGCATCCGCGGCATGTTAGCGCTCGGGCTGTGGCTGTTCGCCGCCGCACTCGTCTTCGGCGTCTGGTATTTGGGCTACTCCCCCATCGGGCTGGAAGGACTGAGCGGCCTGGCCCTCTTGGTTGCGGCTGTTTTCGTTCGACGGGAAGCCTTGTGTGAGGAAGTTAGTGGCAAGTAGAGGTGATACGGGGCGCGGATCGGAAGCGGCGGCGCCAAGGTGAGTTGGGCGCCCGGGACGCGGGGCGGTATGTGGCAGCGCGAGGTGAGTTGGGCGCTCTAGACGTGGTGAGTTATGTGACGATGCCGTGGTGGTTTGTACGTGGTGCGGTGTAATGCGGTGCCGAGGCCGGTTGAGCGTCCGGGACATGGGACGGGATGCGGCGGCGCTGTTGATTCGGCGCTGGGACGTGGCGACGGTGTGTGCCTGCACCGGAGCAAGTATGTGGCCGCTTGGTGCATCACTCACTGCTAGTAGCAGAGAAGAAGCTACAGGTCTAGGCCCGACGGTGGGATGCGCCAGCAGTTTAGTTCCCGATGACGGAGCTGGGTTGGATGTTTGTCTCGGTTGTCGGGCATAGCGGAACGTAGTTCCGCTATGCCCGCAATTCTGAGGTGATGACCCCGCATTAGCGGAATACAGTTCCGCTATTTCGCTCGAATATGGCGAAAATAAGCTTTAAATCAGGCAATAACGGAACACTTTTCCGCTAACATTGGGAAATTACCGGGAAATACCGGAATAGCGGAACAGCGTTCCGTTAACGCGCCGCATTCCGACTTCGATTGGCGATACTAGCCAGTATTTGGTCGACTAGAACCGAACAATGAGTAACGAAGAGGCGATCGTATTGCGACTACAAAAACTAGTGCAAAAACGCCAGAACAAGCGACCGTATAGCCTAAACTGGCAATCGCTTGTTTCTGGAAAGCTGGCGTTTAACCCGGTCGGACTCATGAGCAACCTTGCCAGGCGCTTGAGCAATCCGGGCAGGTGGGCAGCGCGTTTGGATGAACAAGCCTCCCGGCAAGGCGGACTGGCGCTTGACACGAACACAGACAGGCAAGCGCTCAGCAACGCGATTGAGCAGGCGAGTGGCGCGGACACGAGCAATCATGCGGCCAGCGCGGCCGAGCGCGAGCGCGGCCGGAGCGGCCGCGTACGCGGCATAGCGGCGGCTGCGGCATTGGCGGCGATAGCGGTAGCGCTCGCCGCCTGCGGTGGAGCCGGCGCGAAAGCGGGCGGTGGCGCGGCCTCCGGCAAGGAGGCCGCCGCCGGACCGCTGGCGCAGACGAGCGAGCCGGTGCAGGCGCTGTACAAAGCGACCTGCCAAGCGTGCCACGGCGCTGATCTCGCCGGACGCGCCGGGCCGGTCACGAACCTGCAGCACGTAGGCAGCAAGTTGACGGAGGAGCAGATCGCCGCGCAAATTACGCGCGGCGGAGGCAACATGCCCGGCTTCGGCAACAAGCTGAAGCCGGATGAGGTCGCCGCCCTGGCCGCATGGCTGGCGGCGGTCAAATAGCCCGCGCCGGCGGCCGAGTATGGCCGCATGCGCGGGCTAACGCGAACAAGCCCGAGCCGGGCCGCCCGCAGCAGGCGGCCCAGGCGCCAATGCCGACCGTGCGCGCCGCGCCGAGCAAATGCTCGGCCGCGCCGCTTCGGCTTTGGCGCCTAGCTCGGGCTTGTTCGCTCGGCGATGGCGTACGCCGCCGCCATCGCGGCGCTGTGCGTGATGGAGAGGTGGATCGTCACCTCTCCATCACGCCAGCCGAGCCGGCTGAGCGCAGCCGGCTCGAGCGTGCACCCGGGCTTGCCGTGCAAGCCCGGCAGCACCTCCAGGTCGCGGAAGCCGACCTGGGCGCCGATGCCGCAGCCAATAGCCTTGACGACGGCTTCTTTGGCTGCGAACCGGCCGGCGGCGAACTCCGCCAGCCGGCCTTTGCGCTGCGCCGCGAGCTCCAGCTCCGCCGGAGTGAGCACCCGCTGCAGGAACCGCATCCCCGACTTGCTCTCCACGATGCGCCGCATCCGCTCAATGTCCAGCAGGTCGACGCCTACCCCGATAATCACCGACATTCTTCCTCCGTTAACCGAATCCGCAGGCCCTGTCGGCCATCGCGATCCCATGTACTGACCTGCCTTTGCCGCCGAAACTTGCATAACGGAACGCATTTCCGTTATCAGCGGCATTTCCCGCCATTTCCCAAAATTAGCGGAACAGAAATCCGTTATTTGCCCGCAATAACAGGCCAAAACGCAGATAATCCGGATATTGCGTCAAATAACGGAACGGAAATCCGTTAACTTCTCACCATCGCTCTCACTTTTGAAAATAGCGGAACGTCGTTCCGCTATGGCTCGCTGGGAGGGGGAGCCGACGGCCCGTACCGGGGAGAACAGCCCCATCCCAACACTTAAAATAGCGGACCGCCGTTCCGCTATGGCTAGTCGGCAGCGGGGCTACGCGGCGCATCCGCTATCGGCATCACAAAATCCCGGTCAGCCCCTCCACAATACTAAACGCCGCCGTCAAATGCCCGGAATCGGCGCGCGCTTATGCTCCGTCCGCAAATACTGCTTCTCGAGCTTCTCTTTCGCCGCCGGCGCAATCTCCTGGCCTTCGAGATAGTCGCTGTTGTCGTCGTACGTAATGCCGAGCTCGCCCTCGTCCGTCTGCCCTTCCCACAAGCCCGCCGTAGGAGCTTTGTCCAGCACCGATTGCGGCACGCCGAGGCGCGCGGCCAGCATCCGCACCTGCCGCTTGTTGAGCGAGCTGAGCGGCGTAATGTCCACCGCGCCGTCGCCGTACTTGGTGAAAAAGCCGGTGATCGCTTCCGACGCATGGTCCGTCCCGACGACGAGCAAATTCAGCTCGAACGCCAGCGCATACTGCATCACCATCCGCGTCCGCGCCTTCACGTTCCCTTTGCCGCCGCGGCTCAAATGCTGATGGACGCCGATCGACTTCAGCCCGTGCTCGGCCTCGAGCACAATTTCGTTCACCGCATCCTCGATGTTCGTCTCGACCCGGTACCCCAGCTGGAACGCTTCGGCAACCGCGTAGCTGTCCGCGATGTCGACCTGCTGCCCGTAAGGTTGGAACACGCCGACAGTGCGGTATTCTTTCCCCGTCTCTGCGGTCAGCTCGTCTGTCGCCATTTTGCACAGGCCTGTCGCCACCGCGCTGTCGATCCCGCCGCTAATGGCGATCAGCAGTCCGCTTGTCCCCGACTTCCGCACATACTCCTTCAAAAAATCAACCCGGCGCCGAATTTCCGCGTCAACGTCGATTTCCGGCTTCACGCCGAGCCTGGCGATAATGTCCTGCTGCAAGCTCATCCCAATCCCCGCCTTCTATCCGTCGATTGCACTTCATGCTCTTTAGTATAGACCGGAAAGCGGCTATTTTCAAAGGTTGCGCGCATATTCGCACACCCGGTTGCGCCCGGACCGCTTCGCCTCGTACAGCGCCTTGTCCGCCGCTTCGACCAGCAGGTCGCTGTTCACGTCGGGGAATGTCGCGATGCCGATCGAGACGGTGATGCGGATCGTCTCCTTTTCTACAGCAATCGGCATGTCCTGCACATAGGCGCGAATTCTTTCCGCTACGTGCAGCGCTTCTTCCCGCGGACAATCGGGCAGGACGATAATGAATTCCTCTCCGCCGTACCGCCCGACAAAATCGTTCCAACGCGTAAGCCGCGCCAGCGCCTCCGCCACCCGCCTCAGCACGATGTCGCCGGCGCCGTGGCCATACGTATCGTTGACTTTTTTGAAAAAATCGATATCGAGAAACGCTACCGACAGCGGTTTTCCTTCCTTGGCCAGCCGCTCCGTCAAGCCCGGGAACACGCGCTCGAACGTGCGGACATTGTACAGCTTCGTCAAAAAATCGCGGCTCGCTTCTTCCATAAGGGCCGCCCGCCGCGCGTATTCCAGCTGCAAGTCGCGCAGCAGCAAAACGAACCCGCCGCACAGCAGCAGCCTGACGGGAAGCACCCACAGACCGCCGCCGGCAAAATAACGCTCCGGCCCGAACACCCCGAACATCACGCTGTAAGCCGCATAGAACACGTTCAGAACGAGCACGAACAGCAGCATGCGGCGGGCAAAAGTCCAGACGTCCGCATCCAGCGTGAGCCGGTGCAGCAAAGCGGCCAAGCAGCCCGCGAGCGCCATGCCGAGAAAAGCGGTCAGCGCCCCTTCGCCCCAGCCCAGCCAAAAACGGCCGAGCCCGATGCCGGCGCCGATCGCCGCGTACGCCCAGGCGCGCTTCACAAACATCGGCGCAACGACAAGCGGCACAAGCCGCAGGTCAGCCAGCGGGCCGCCGCCGAGCGGGAACGCGTATGCCATGGAGAGCCAGCCGGCGAGAACGGCAGCGACGCCGAACAGCAGGCGCTTACGGCCAATGCGCAGCTGCGGCAGCCACCACTTGTGAATGAGACTGGCCATATAGATGAACGAGATCATCACGCCGAGGTTCGCCGCAAACAGCTTGACGATGCTCCAAGTGGCCACGGTTCCCGCCTCCCTTTTGCGGAGACTTGCTTAACGTTTTTCCATCATATATGAAAATTTGCCCGGCTTTGCCCCTGCATCAGTCCATACGCCGCAGTCCTGCATGAAATAAACCGGTCCTCGCCCAAAAATCGCAAAACGGCAAACGTACAAGTTTCTCCGGCAGCTGGTAGGTAGGCCAAAAGGCTGCAAAGATCACGTATGTGCTCCCTTTTCAAAACGGCCCCCTGCGCAAGCTACAGCTCGAGTCAGCCCGCTACAAAAAAATCCTTTCCCGCCGCACGAACAATGGGCAAGAAAGGATTTGTCAAGCTGCCTCTGCCAGCTTTTACTTGCAGTAGTGATCGAATGCGCCGATGAGGTCGCCGGCAATCATTTCCGCGGAACGGTCTTCGATCTGGTGGCGCTGAATGAAATGAACGAGCTCGCCGTCCTTGAACAGAGCGATCGAAGGAGACGATGGCGGGTACGGCGCGAGGTATTCGCGCAGCTTCGCCGTCGCTTCTTTCTCCTGGCCGGCGAACACCGTGTAAAGACGATCCGGCAGCGCATCGTTCTGCAGCGCTCTGGCGACGCCCGGCCGGCATTGTCCGGCAGCGCAGCCGCATACGGAGTTAATGACGACCAGCGTAGTCCCTTGCTTCGCTTCGCCTTCCATCAGCTCGGTCACCTGTTCCGGCGTAAGAAGCTCCTTGATGCCGAGTCGGGTAAGCTCGTCGCGCATCGGCTGAATCATATCTTTCATATACGCATCAAACGACATGACCATCGTCCATTCCTCCTGTTTCAACTTATTTTAAATAAGTGTCATCTTATCGTCTATTATACAACGGTCCGAGGGGAATGCAAGATGATCATGTCTTAGCAGGCCAAAACGCTCCGCGCTCGCCTGGGCCCGGTCTATGCGTCCGAGGAGCGGTCTTCCCCGTCCTCCGCCTGCCCTGCCTCCACTTCATAGGCGACGTCCTTGTCCGGATGCATGAAAATGCCACCCTGCGGCGGGATGCCGCGCTCAAAATAGTCGCGGTTCTCCTTCGTATGGAAGCCGACGTCTTTGAACGGGTGCACCCATTCGTCCCCGGCCATGACCGCCGGGTCGGTATCGCGGCTCCACTGCTCAAGCGGCGAATTCGGCGACTGGTAGTCGTGGTCTCCGATGACGACGCCCTGCGAGTTGACGAACGGCTCGCGCGGCTCGTCCGAACTGCGAAACTCAGGCCTGAAATCGATCTCGAACGGATCGAGCTCCGGGTCGTCGTGACCGGGAGCCGGCTTCATGCTTTCATCGCGGTCGCTCATGCCAGCTCATCCTCCTTCGCCTCATGTGGATGGCCGATTCGGGCCGTCAAGCTTTTTGTCGAAGTTGCCGTCGCCGTTGGAATCTTCGCCGGGGGAGCGCTTTTTATTCTCCTGCTCTTGCTGTACTTGTGTACGGGAATCTGTCTTTGGGTTTGCCATCGTCGTCATCTCCTTTGCGGTAAAGCTCGTTCTTGCCGTATTATGCGCATTGCTTCCGGCCCGGATTCAAGTTCCCGCAGAAAAGGAGCCACAACGCCGCCATACCGGCAACAGGTCGCAAAGTAAAAATGGCGCTGCAGCTTTGCGGAGCGAGGCTCAGCGCCATTTTCCATGCTTATTTCAAGGTCACCGCCGCCACGTCGGGCGCCGCGAAGGCGCCGCCGCTTCCGGCTTGCTCGCGGCTGACGGAAATGGTTCGCGCCTCATGCAGTTCGCTGCCGCGGTAATGAAGATGCGCTTTCCCGGCGGCCAGCCGCATCGTCCCGAGCGTCACGCGGCTGCCGTCGTGTATCGACCAAACGCGATAGTTTTCGCCGGGAACGTTCGGAAGCCCTTCAACGAGCAGCAGCAGCTCCTCCGCCTCGTCGTTCACCCAAGCGACGCCTCTCGCGCCGTCCGTTCCGAGCGGCTGCACCGGGTACTGCGCGGTTCGGTTCTTGAGCAGCATATCCATATGAGAGATGATTTCGTCGTCCGCACGAACGACGGGGCCGACTGCAGCGGATGAGTTTAGACGGTCCCGGATGCCGCTTAGCGCCCCGATGTACAGTACCGCAAACAGCACCGCCGCCATGCCCGCGGCAAAAGCGACGCGGCCGGTGCGCTGCGGCAAACGCAGCAGCTGGCGAAGCGGAGCCCGCCACCGCAAAGCTCTCTTCAGGCGCACCCACACCGCAGGGGACGGCAAGGTACTTTCCTCGCGCGGCTGCGCCGCCAGCAGTGAAGCCCATTCGCGCAGCCGTTCGGCACAGGCGGGGCACTCCGCAGCATGGCGTTCGAAGCGCCGCCGTTCCTGCACCCTTGCACTGCTCTCGAGGAGCAAGTCTACAATTTGCTCCTCTGTCATAAAGCACGTCTTTTGCTGTGTCATGGCATTCTTCCTCCCTCCGGCCCGGACTTCCAACCTCCGCCCTCAAGCTGGCGGCGGAGATGCTTCAGTCCGTAACGCACGAACGATTTGACCGTGCCGAGCGGCCGGTTCATCTTGCGCGCCAGCTCCGAATGCGACAGCTCTTCCACGTAAGCGCCGTACACCGCTTGCCGCTGCGCCGTCGGTATGCGCTCCAGCGCTTCCCGCAGCTGCGCAAACGAGATGCTGCTCAGCGCTTCCTCCTCGACGCCCGCCGCAGCCGGCTCGAAGCGTGCCGACAGCTGCTGCCGCCGCGCCTCCTGGCGCTGGCGGCGGCGCAGGAAATCGAGGCAGCGCGTGCGCGTCTTGACGGCAAGCCACGCCTCCACGCTGCCCCGCGCCGCATCGTACGAAGCCGCTTGCCGCCATACTTCCAGAAATACTTCATGGCATAAATCTTCCGCATCTTGCCGGCTGCCCGTCATTTTCAAAGCTATGCGCAGCACAAACTCCGCGTAAGCTCCGTACAGAGCCTCGAATGCGTGCAACGAGCCTCCGCCCGCTTCCCGCAGCCACTCCGCAGCCTGTTCGCGATCGCCATCCATCGCAAGTTTTCCCCTCTTTCGCCGATTCGTCTCCGCATCCGTCGTCGCAATATTTTGGCTTCTTATTCATTTACATAGCAAAAAATCGGCTCGATTTTAACCGTTTTCAGCATAAATTTAGTTTGTTTTAAGGAAATTTTTATGTTGCGCGGCTTAAATCCGGCGACCTTTTGCGGAACGTAACCCCTATGTAAGACCAATTACACGGGGAGGTTGTTTCTAACATGAAAAGCAGTTGGAGGTTTTGCTGCAAGCCGGTTCTTATGCTTGCCGCGCTGCTCTTCGGCGTGTTCGGCTTCGGGGCTGCAGCCGGCGCAGCCGAGGGGGATGTATCGCTGTATACGCCCTATGCCAGCTTATCCGCACCGCCTGGCGACTCGATCAGCTATTCGGTTGACGTCATTAACAATACGTCGCAAATTCAAACCGTCGAGCTGAGCCTGGACAACGCGCCGCAGGACTGGAAAGCCCAACTGACGGCGGGCGGCCGGGCCATTCAGAAGCTGTCCGTCAAACCGAAAGAAACGCAAACCGTCAACCTGCAGGTCGATGTACCGCTCAAGGTCGACAAAGGCGCCTATACGTTCACTTTGACGGCCAAAGGCGCCGCTTCGCTGCCGCTTACTGTGAATGTCTCCGCGCAAGGCACGTACAGCACCGAGCTGACGACGACGCAGCCGAATATGCAAGGCACCGCCGGCTCCAATTTCAACTACAGCCTGACGCTGAAAAACAAAACCGCAGGCAAACAGCTGTATGCGCTTAAATCCGACGCGCCGCAAGGCTGGACCGTTTCGTTCCAATCCGGCGGCAAGGACGTTACGTCCGTCAGCGTCGACCCGAACGGCTCGCAAGATATTAGCGTTACCGTCACGCCGCCCGACGGCGTTAAAGCCGGCTCCTACAAGCTGCCTGTTTCCGCGGCCGGCAATAATACGTCGGCGCAGGCCGAGCTCGAGGCCGTCGTCACCGGCACATACGCCATCGATCTCAGCACGCCAAGCGGCAATCTGGCTACGGACATAACGGCCGGCAGCACGAAAAAGGTGACGATGCAAGTGAAGAACAAAGGCTCGTCCCCGCTGAAGGATATCGAAATGAGTTCAAATGCCCCGGTCAACTGGGAAGTGACGTTCGAGCCGTCCAAAATCGCCAACCTTGCCCCTGGCGCTTCGACGCAAGTAACGGCTTCGATCAAGGCTGACAAAAATGCGATCGCCGGCGATTATATCGTATCGATGACGTCCAAAACCGCGGAAAAATCGGCCGACGCCACGCTGCGGATGACGGTGAAAACGTCCGTGCTGTGGGGCTGGATCGGCATTCTGATCATCATTGCCGTCATCGGCGGCGTGTACTACTTGTTCCGCACGTACGGGAGGCGATAACCGTGGCCGCTGTTGTTAACGGCACTGCGGCCCGCACTGACGGCGAGCCGCTGATCCAGCTCACGAACCTGACGAAAATGTACGGCGACTTCACCGCTGTCAACAACCTCTCGTTAAGCATTTCCCCGGGAGAAATATTCGGCCTGCTGGGGCCGAACGGCGCCGGGAAGTCGACGACGATTCTCATGATGCTCGGGCTAGCCGAACCGACGTCGGGCAAAGTGCGGGTGTGCGGCGTGGACTCGACCCGCCAGCCGCTGCTCGTCAAGCGGCGGGTCGGCTACTTGCCGGACGACGTAGGCTTTTACGAGGATCGGACCGGGCTCGAAAATTTGCTGTATACCGCCGAGCTGAACCGCATTCCGCCGGCGGAAGCGCGCAGGCGGGCCCGGGAGCTTCTGGAGCGGATCGGGCTGAAGGAAGCGGCGGAAAAACGCGCCGGCACATACTCGCGCGGCATGCGCCAGCGGCTCGGGCTCGCCGACGTGCTGATGAAGAAGCCCGAAGCGATCATCCTCGACGAGCCGACGCTCGGCATTGATCCCGAAGGGGTGCGCGAGCTGCTTCAGCTCATCCGCAGCCTGAGCCGCGACGAAGGCTTGACGGTGCTGCTGTCGTCGCACCAGCTGCACCAGGTTCAACAAATTTGCGACCGCGTCGGCTTGTTCGTGCGCGGCTCGCTGCTCGCGCTCGGTACGGTCGAGGAGCTGTCGGCGCAGCTGTTCGCGGGCGAGCCTCTCGTCGTGGAAGCGGAAATCGGCGGCGACGGGTCGCCGCTCGCCGCCGTTACCGAGGCGCTCGCATCTGTCGACGGCGTGCTGCAGGTAGTCTCCGCCGCCGAGCAGCCGCAACTTGTGACGGTTTCCTGCAGCCGCGACGTCACCGCAAGCATCGCCAGGGCCATCGTCGGGGCCGGCATGGAGCTGCTGTCGCTCAGCAAGAAGCGTTACGGGCTGGATGAAATTTATCATCGCTATTTCGAGGGAGGGAAGCGCCATGACCGAGCCGTTTGACGTGCTGCGCGGAATCCGCGCCCGCTTTTTCGGCGGCGGAACGCCCGGCGGAGCAGCGCCCGCCGCGACGGCTGCGGCCGAAGGCGAGCGTGCGGCCGGATCACCGTTTCTCGCCATCGTCCGCAAAGAAATTTCGGATCACGTCCGCAGCTGGCGCTACGTCATTCTTGTGGCGCTCATGCTGCTGACGTGCCTCGCTTCGCTGTACACCGCCTCCTCGGCGATGCGCAGCGCCGTCTCGACCGACAACGCCGTGCGCTCCTTTTTCTTCCTGAAGCTGTTCACGGCGTCGGGCGGCTCGCTGCCGCCGTTCATCACGTTCGTCTCTTTTCTCGGCCCGCTACTCGGCATCGGCCTCGGCTTCGACGCCATCAACTCGGAGCGCAGCAAAGGCACGCTCAGCCGCATGATGGCGCAGCCGATCCACCGCGACGACGTGCTGAACGCCAAGTTCGTAGGCGCCCTGTCGGTCATCGGCGTCATGTTCTTCGCCCTCGGCTTCCTCGTTATGGGGCTCGGCATCGTGCTGCTCGGCATTCCGCCGACGCCGGAGGAAGTGTGGCGCCTCGTGCTGTTTTTGCTGCTCAGCACCGTGTACGTCGGCTTCTGGCTCGGCCTCTCGATCCTGCTGTCGGTGCGGTTCCGGCAAGCGGCTACGTCGGCCTTGTCGTGCATCGGCATCTGGATTTTCTTCAGTGTGTTTTTCAGCATGCTGGTCAATCTGATCGCCGGCCCGGGTCCGGCTGACCCGAACAACGCCGAAGCCGTCATTCGCCACACCCAGTGGGTGCAGCTGCTCGAGCGCATCTCGCCGAGCCAGCTGTTCAGCGAAGCGACGACAACGCTGCTCGTGCCGTCCGTACGTGCGCTCGGGCCGCTGACGATGGAGCAAATCGTCGGCGCTATTCCTAGCCCGCTCCCGCTCGGGCAAAGCCTGTTGCTCGTCTGGCCGCAGCTGACGTGCATGATCGCCGAGACGCTGATCTGCTTTGCCATCTCCTACGTGCTGTTCATGCGTCAGGAAATTCGCTCGCGGAACTGACTTTTTGGGTTCGTCGAGCGACTGCACAACGTTTCACCCGGTTCCCCCGGCTTCCGGCCATACGGTCGGCTGGCCGGGGGAACGTTTTTTGACAGGTTGCGGGCCGTCTGCTTTGTTTCATCTTTTGTGGCATTGATAAGTCATGGGATTTATTTCGGAAGCAGGTCGCGCAATTACCGTTTTCGCGGTACAGATCAGCAAGTTCGGAGCTGTCCTTTTCTCCGCCGCCCCGCTTCCCGAGAGATGGGTTGGGATAACGCCTAAAGTCGCTAATTGGAGATGGAGTGGGATAGCGCCCAAAGTCGCTAATTGGAGAAATTGGAGACGCTGTTTAGGCCCGTATGAGGGGAAATGCCAGGTTAGAGACCTCGTTGACGCTCGCAAGGTCAAAAGTTCGCTCGACACGGAATAATTGGGCTCTAAGTATTGTTTGCTAACTTCCTCCCGTTCAGCGGCAAAAAAAGCCTTGACTATTCGCTCAAAAAGCGCCATTTTTAAATTGCAGTTTCTTCCAAAATATTGAAATTCCCCACTAAGGAGGGATGAATGGGTTCATTGCATTCATGTTCCGGAATATTGAACGGGCGACCGAGTTTACATGCAAAGGTGTGTGATAGCGTTGCAAAAACAGCAGCCATCCTCCGAAATGCCTGACATCGCTTCATGGTTCCAAAAGTATTCCGATCGCTGGCACAACGATCCGTATCCGTTTTATGCTTATTTGCTCGAGCACGAGCCGCTTTATTACATACAAGAACGAGGGTTTTGGGTCGCTTCCCGGTACGAGGACGTCAATTTTATTTTGAAGGATCCGTTGTTCGTCCGCGAATACCGGAACGCCGTGCCGCAGCAACACCTGCAGGAACTTCCGCAGCCACAGTCGGAACGGAATCCGCTGGGCAAGTTGCTCGACAACTGGATGCTCTTTCGTGATCCGCCGGTTCATACGCGGCTAAGAAGCTTGGTCAGCCACGCTTTTACGCCGCGAACCATGGATCGGCTCAAACCGAAAATACGCGCTATCGCGGAGCAGCTTGCCGCATGGATGGCAGAACAACCGCAGCCCGATTTGATCGCGTCGTTCGCCTTTCCGCTGCCGGTCATCGTCATTGCAGAGATGCTCGGCGTGCCGCCGGAAGACCGCGAGCTGTTCAAGGATTGGTCGCATACGTTCGCCAGAGTGCTTGAAGGAACTGACGGGTCGCCTGAATTTGCGCAGCAAGCCGGAAAAGCCGCCGAACAGATTGCCGATTACTTCCGCCGTTTAATTGCAGCGCGAAAATCGGCACCGCGCGAAGACATGATCAGCGACCTGATTGCCGCTCAAGAGCAAGCCGACGCGTTAACCGATCAGGAGCTTATCGCGACCTGTGTGCTGCTTCTCGTAGCTGGCCATGAAACGACCGTGAATCTGATCGGCAACAGCGTTCTCACGCTGCTGAACCATCCGGAGCAGCATGCCCGGCTGCTCGAAAAGCCGGAGCTGGCCGCTTCCGCCGTTGAAGAAGTTTTACGGTACGAAAGCCCCGTCCAGATGACATCGCGTCTCGCATCGGCCGATTGCGAAATCGGCGGCCGGACGATTCGTCAGGGGCAGTCGGTAAATGTGATGCTCGGGGCGGCCAACCGCGATCCGGCAAAGTTCGAAAGACCGGACCGGTTCGATATAGGACGCTCGCCGAACCGCCATTTGGCCTTCGCCTCCGGCCCCCATTTCTGCCTTGGCGCGCCGCTCGCACGCATGGAAGGCGAACTCGCGATGGCCGCGCTGTTGGAACGGTTTCCGCAGATGCGCCTTGCAGACGAGAAGCCGAACTGGCGTCCTAATATCTTGTTCCGGGGTTTGGGATCGATGGCCGTCAAGCTATAGAGGGTAGGCGGCTGTAGCTTGCCCTCACTTAAACCGCCGAAACAATAACATAATGCCGCGGAGCAATAATCATATGAAAAAGGTACTCATAACCGGAATTGTAGCGAGCGGCAAGACAACGCTTGCAGAGCAGTTATCCGAAAAAATTCATGTCCCGTGGTATGAGTTGGATAGCATCGTCTACCATAAAACCGAGGCAGGCAGATATAAGCGTACACCGGATGAGCAGCTTGAAGTTATTATGGATATTGATAAAAAGGGTACCTGGATATTTGAAGGTACAGACCGCGAATCGTACCGTTGTTTATTTGAAATGGCGGATACGATCATATTTCTTGATACACCGCTTTGGAAGCGCAGAATTAGAATTCTGACTCGTTTTCTCAAGCAAAATCTTGGCATTGAAAAGTGTGCTTACAAACCGGATACGATGATGTTAAAAATGATGTACAAGTGGACCAGGGATTTTGAAAGAAACAGAGCAGATTTTGAAGCCAGGCTAAAGCTATTCAAAAATAAAGTTATCAGACTATCTGATCATAAAAACTTAGACTTCGATAAGCATACGTACTCCTAACGGTCTTAAAGGCAAAGGCGCCTCGCACGAATGCGGGCGCCCTTCCCTTTTTACATACCAATATTGAGCGTCGCTCTGATAGAATGCCCCCTCTATCGTGGCGGGACGTTCTCTTCTTCGTTATCTTGAACCTTGTTGCTGTTTCAGCAAATCGCGAATTTCCGCAAGCAACGTTTCTTCATTGGACGGTTTCGGTGGGGCGGCAGGCTTGTCCACTTCTTTTCGCTTTAATTTACTTAAAGCTTTAATGAACAGGAAGATTGAGAATGCGACGATGAAGAAGTCGAGTACCGACTGCAGGAACTCCCCATATTTAAGAACAGCCGTTCCAAACTGGAATTTAAGTCCGGACAGGTTCAACCCGCCAAGCAGGAGGCCTAGCAGAGGCATAAGCACGTCGTTGACGAGCGATGTTACAATTTTACCGAAAGCGCCGCCGATAATGACCCCAATCGCCAGGTCCAGTACGTTCCCTTTCATAGCAAAAGCTTTAAACTCTTTCCACACAAAACATTCCTCCAGTTGAGCAGCGTATATTTCCCGCTTAGAAAATACTTTTATTTTATCCAATCCAAATCATAAAGGATAGTATTTAATTCGGTGCGAATGGACGTTTTCGGGCTATTTCATCAGAATTGCGTCATAAGGGGCATAAGAGTCAGAACCTCTCTCTTGAAACCCGTATAAATTCGGACACAGCTGCTGTTTTCAAAGTATCTTTACGACGTATGAATAGAGTCGGTGTTCTAAGGAAATTTCCGGAGATTTCATGATAGTGCACATTATATTGAACCGTGGCCCTCTCGACCACCGAGCGAGGTAATAGGGATACCCCCAGACCGGCGTGAACACATCCCAGGATTCCCTCCAATGTCCCCAATTCCATGATCTTAGCGGGAATAATCCCCTCCAGATGCAACCAATCCTCAAGTTTTCGGCGGTAAGAACAACCTGCGCGAAAGACCAGTAAAGTCAGATTACGCAGTTTATCTTCCGGCCTATCGATGGAGCTGAGTTGCCCTCCCGATATGAACACGAGTTCTTCAATTCCGACTTCTGTAATATCGAGCTCTGCATGTTCAACTGGAGCAGCTACAAAAGCCCCATCCAATTCATACTTTAAAATGGAATGGATGAGTTCTTCTGTCGTTCCCGTTTTTAGTGTCAAGTCAACCTCTGGATAGGACTTATGGTATTCGGCGAGAATAAATGGCAGACGAATCGCTGCCGTGGTTTCAAGCGACCCGATTCGAAGAGGCCCGCGCGGGATTGAGTTATCGGATACGACTCGTTCTGCCTCCTGGGTAAGATGGATAATTTTTTCTGCATATGACTTAAGCGCTTCACCGGATGTTGTGAGCCTAACCCCTTGTCTACCTCGATGGAATAGTTCTGTTTTCAGTTCATTTTCAAGTTGCTGGATGCGGATACTTATACTCGACTGAACGTATTCTAGTTTCTCGGCGGCTCTGGTGATGCTCCCCTCTTTTGCAACTGCAAGAAAAATCTGCATGTCTCGAATGTCCACCAGTGTTCCTCCATATGCAGTATCATTTTTTTTAATGTTATTTATCGTTTATGTTCATTTTACACAATATCATCGGGGGGGTTACAATGAATCTTGAAAGGGGTAAGCCTTATTCATCAGCGGCAAATCCATCTTTCCAAGGATTAGGTTATATCGTTAGCGCTCACATAAAAAAGGATTCTCATTAATCAAAACCCATTAACAGGAGGCGTTCATCAGTGTTTGAAACTGAGTTAACACGTACGCTAAACATTCGATACCCAATATTCCAAGCGCCGATGGCAGGTGGCCCTACAACGCCTGACCTAGTAGCAGCAGTTTCAAATGCCGAAGGCTTAGGCAATCTGGGAGCCGGTTACTTAACGCCGGAACAACTCCGCGGCGCGATCAAAAAAATCAGAGAACTGACAAACAAGCCTTTCGGCGTTAACTTATTTGTGCCTGAGCAACCGGAAGAATCGGAAGAAGCAGTCGTTCAAATGACGGATTATCTCAATAAATACCGCGTCAAACTTGGAGTTGCTCAAAATCCATCGACTCTGAAATTTTCGGAATCTTTTGAGGAGCAAGTGCAAATATTGCTTGAAGAGAACATCCCGGTATTTAGCTTCACTTTTGGTATACCACCGCAAGACGTGATCCAAGCTATGAAGCAACGCGGTACAGTCGTAATAGGGACTGCAACAACAGTCGATGAAGCTAAACAATTGGATATAGCCGGTGTAAACGCAATTGTGGCTCAGGGATGTGAAGCAGGAGGTCATCGAGGCACATTCTTGAAAAATGTTTCCGAATCTCTGATTGGCACCATGGCTCTTGTTCCACAGATTGTAGATCATGTGTCGATTCCGGTCATCGCATCGGGGGGCATCATGGATGGAAGAGGACTTGTGGCAAGCCTGGCATTAGGGGCTGAAGCTGTACAGATGGGCACTGCTTTTCTGGCGTGTTCGGAGAGCGGTGCCCATGAAACATACAAACAGAAGATCCTTTCATCAAATGAGGATTCCACTGAAATTACCCGTGCATACTCGGGAAAAGCGGCAAGAGGAATTCGAACAAAATTTATGAGCGACATGCATCAGTATCCCGGAACAATCCCTGCCTACCCCATACAAAACGCATTGACGCGAGACATTCGACAGGCAGCTGCAAAAGCGAATGACCCTGAGTATATGTCGCTTTGGGCGGGCCAGGGTCTTAGGTTAGCCAACGACCAATCTGCAGCTGAAATCGTCAAACAAACCATGGAGCAGGCAGAAGCACTTGTTAAAAAGAATTTCCTCTATTCAGGGGAACGGTTCTGATACGAGCACTCGTTTCAACCAATGAGGATTCGGAAATAGCGCGACCGTTTCACCCCCTAGCGCAACGAAGCAAACCGAGAGCCGGGTATGATAAATTCGTAGCGTAATGCAGTATCATTCAACAATGAAGGAGAATAAATTTATGCCGTTACTCCGTTTTGACCTTATACAAGGGCGAGATAAAGCAAGTCTAAAAAAGCTTTTAGACGTTGTTCATACTGTTATCGTAGAGGTTTTCGGCGTTCCCGAGCGTGACCGTTACCAAATTGTTCATGAACACCCAGCAGAACATATGATTATTGAAGATACGGGGTTAGGACTTCACCGTACTAATAATTTAGTTGTTTTATCCATTGTAAGCAAAGCCCGACCAAAAGAGAACAAACAAGAATTCTATTCCTTACTCTCCGAACGGCTGGAAGCTGAGTGTGGTATCGCACCAAGCGATTTAATGGTATCTATCGTTGAAAATTCCGATTCTGATTGGAGTTTTGGACGGGGTGAGGCCCAATTTCTAACAGGTAAGTTATGAGGCGATTCAAAACAAAGGAGACGATTTCATGGCTATCGCTTCCAGTTGGTTTGATGGTCGCATTCTTGTATGTATGTCTCAAAATTAATCATGGATACACTTAGGCAGGTAATCAACACATGTATTTGCTTAACCGCTTTTCCAAAGGAGAGGACAAGTTATGGGCAACTACCTTTTTAAACAACTAAGATTTGTTCGGGGCAATACGATCTTACAGGTTACAGGGATGAGCGAGGAGAAAACATGCATTGTACCTCGAGGATTCAACAACAATGTTCTATGGAACCTTGGGCACATTCTCCTTATACATGAGAAGTTCTCTTTTGCACTAACGAATGAAAAGATGGAGTTGCCGAACCATTTTGCAGAGTTGTTTGCTACTGGGACAAAGCCGGAAAACTGGGGAATGCAAGTACCTGGCTTAGATGAAATTATTCTTTTGCTATCCAATCAAATTGATCGAATTGAGCAAAGCTTGAAGCACCGGCTAGAAGAAGAGCTCGAGAAACAATTCGTCACTTCAACTGGTCTTGAATTATCGACAGTTAAGGAATGCCTTAGTTTTTGTTTGTATCACGAAGGCATGCATTTTGCAACGATTAAAGCCATTAAACAGCAAATGTAGTACCGTGAAACCCCGTTTGATATATTATTTTCTCCAATTAAATGAAAGGGCAATTATTAACTTATCATTACAGATCACATGAAAATCGCACCCAAGGATGTTGAACGAACATAACCTGGAACGAGAGTACGATCACCGCCAATCAGTCTGATGCAAAAAAGGAAAGGCGCCTCGCACGAATGCGGGCGCCTTTCCTTTTTTACATACCGTTATTGAGCGTTGCTTTGGCCGCCAAGCTTGCTCTTCAGCAGCTCCAGCTGCTCGTCGATCTTCGCTTGCTTCGCCGCGTTCGCCGCATCGTAGGCGGACACGCCGCTGATGCCGCCGGCAGGCACATAAGGCTTGCGGGCGATTTCGGCTTCGACTTCCAGCTGCACGATTTTCTCTTCCATGCGGTGGAAGCCGCGCGCTGCGTTGCCGCTCTCGATGACGTTGCTGGCCGTAACTTGCGCCATCTGCTTCTTCGCCTTCGCCAGCTGGGCTCGGTTAGACAGCTCGCTGCGCTTGTTGCGGAGCTTGTAAAACTCGTCTTTCATCTCGTGCAGCTGTTGCATCAATTCTTGCGCTTGTTGCTGAGCTTGAGCGTGCATGTCGGTGTACTCGGCCGTTTTCTCTTCGTAGTACAGCTTCTCTTCCAGCGCTTGGCGGGCTACCGCTTCCTGGCCGTTCTTCAGAGCGGCCGCAGCTTTCGCCTCGCGGTCCGCGGCAATACGCACCGCTTCGTCCAGACGCTGCTTCAGCTGGCGCTCCGTCGCCATTTGGCGGGCTACCGTCACTTCGGCTTGGGCGATTTCCTCTTCCATGTCGCGGATGTACTGGTTCAGCATGACGACCGGGTCTTCCACTTTATCCAAAATCTCGTGAATCGATGCCTTCGTCATATCCTTAATTCTCGAAAATACTCCCATTTTACACATCTCCCTTTTGTTTTTTCTCAAAGTCGGTGATTTTTGCCTTCAGTTCCTCGATTTCGCGCTGCATCGCTTTGCGCTCGATGTCTTTCATCACTTCGTCGATATGGCTTTTCTTGTCTTCCGCTTGCGCGCCGGCCGTGTAGCCGGCATTGTAACTATTGCCGCCGTTATAAGCGCCGCCTTGCCCGTGATTAAAGTGGTGGCCATAGTTTTGCGTATGGCCGTAGCTCTGGCCGAAGCCGCCGGTGCCGTACGCGCCGAACGGTCCGCCAGGCGGCTGATCGAAGCCCGGCTCCTTCGGGATCACGAGGCTGGCGATGACGTAGATGAAGATCACCGTGCCTCCGCTAAAGAACGTTGCAATCACGACCAGCAAACGCAGCAGCGTTGCATCGACATTAAGCAGCTCGGCGAGACCGCCGCAAAGTCCGGTTACTTTTTTATCTCGTCTTGAGCGGTATAGCTTGCTCATCGGTTAACCACCTTCCCGTTCCAGCTTTTTGCGCAGCGCCGCCAGCTCGGCGTCGACCGCCGGGTTCGCCGGCGAGTAGCCGCCGCCGTACGCTCCGCCGCCCATGCGGCGCACGTCGCGGAGCGTGCGCGCTTGCAGCTCCATTTCGCTGACGCGGTCCTCGAGCCGGCCAAACGCCCGCGGCGCACCGTAACCTGCTCCGAAGCCGCCCAAGCGCTCGTTCATGCGCTGCTGCAGCCGCGCCGCTTCCATCCGGGCCAAGTAGTAGCTCCGTTTGTCGGCTACTTCTTGGTAGTCGGCGCGCATTTGCTTCATCTCTTCGCTCAGCTCGAGCACCGACTGCTGCGCGTCTTCGTACAGCTTCTTGTACGACTCGCTCTTCTCTTCCGCCTGCAGCTTCTCTTGCAGCACGAGCCGGGCCATTTCCTCTTCGCCCGCCTTGAGCGCTACAATCGCTTGCTGCTCGCGCTTTTCCTTGACCTCGAGCGCCACCAAGTACTGCTGCCGCATCGCCGATGCGTGTCCGGCGCATTGCTGGTACAGACGTTCCGTCTGCTGCAGCTGTTCGCGCCGCGCGGCGAGGTACTGGTCGATCAGGCGAACCGGATCTTCCGCAGATTCGAGGTGCTCGTTAAGCGTCGCGACCGTGATGTCGCGGATCCTTTTCATAATGCTCATCTTCGAATTCCACCTTTTCACACCGGAGTGTTTATTTCGTAAGTCATACCCGGTTCGCGCTGCGCTTCAGCATCGAAACGCCGAACGCGATCAGGGCTGCAGCCAACACGATTACGATCAGGCCGGACATTTTGCCAAGCAGGATAATGGCACCGAGGATCGTGATGACCCAAGCGATTTTGCTGCCGCGCGTAATGCCGTACCACCCGAGGCCCACCATCGCGATCGGGATCAGCCAGCCCATGAAGTGGTGCAGCAGATTCCCGTGGTAGAAGCCGAACATGAGGCTCAGCTTGTTCAGCAGGATGAGCCCTCCGAACAAAATCAGGATGATGGCCAGACCGCTATGCCGATTCAATTTCATTTGTTCTCACCGCCTTTCGCGTTGTTGCAATGTCTCTTGCTCATGTCTTCATTCTAGGCGATCGCGAGCTTCGCCAAAACGGACCCGCGGCGGTTTTTGCACCTAGCCCTTAGTCGGGGGACAAGTCGGACCGGAGGTTGGAAGGCGCCCCGCCCGGCGCATTTTTTTGTAATATAGATGCAACCTGCCTAATTTTTCTTCCGTCTATATCCATTAAAGGAGAGGAGAACCAATGACAATGCCTATCATTCGAAAATGGCGCGCCCGCCCTGTCACGGCGGCCGCCGCCGCCACTATGCTGTTACCCGCTCTGCTCGCCGGCTGTTCCGGCGCCAAGCCCGCCGGCGGCAAAGACCCGGCCGCGGCCCCGCCCGCCGCGGCGCTGAAAGAGCTGGGCAAAGACGAGAAAGCTACCGTCAAAGTGATGTACTTCGACAAAAACTACTTTTTCCAGCAGTACGGCAACTTGTTTCTGGCGAAATTCCCGAACATCGACATCGAAGTCGTCTCGAACCAAGGCATTTACGGCCCAGGCAAAGACTACAAGGAGGAGTTCAAAAAGCTGCTCGACACGGAGAAGCCGGACGTGCTGCTCATTAACGATCCGGCTCAGGTGGAAGAGCTAGCCGCGGACGGCCGGCTTTATGCGCTCGACGATGTCATGAAGCAGGACAAGTTCGATATCGACCGCATCCTTCCGTCCGTCGTGGACTTGATCAAAGAGATGGGCAACGGGAAAATGTATGCATTATCCCCGACCTTCTCCAGCTCGGCCCTTTACTATAACAAAGATTTGTTCGAACAGTACGGCGTGCCGCTGCCGACGAACCAGATGAGCTGGGAAGACGTACTGCGGCTCGCCGCGCGTTTTCCGACCGACGGCAAGGACGACGAACGCGTTTACGGCCTCGCCGCTTATTCGTACAACAAAGACCTGGCGTTCCCGTACTTTAACGCCATCGGCACGACCAAGGGACTGCTCCCCGTCGATCCCGGCACTATGACCGTAACGCTGCAGACGGACGGCTGGAAGCAGGTGCTGCAGTTGACCGCAGACGCTTTGAAATCGGGAGCGTTGTATGCGCCGAAATCGGATCCGCAAAAAGCCGGACAGCCGGTCATGTTCGATAATTATTTGAAACAAAATCCGTTCGTTACCGGCAAGGCGGCGATGACGATCGACCGCTCCTACTTGATCCAGACCTTGGCTCAAGCGAAAGAACGATTGAAGGACTTGAAGCCCGTCAATTGGGATATCGTTACCGTGCCTGTCGACCCGGGCAACCCGAGCGTAAGCAACACGATCTCGCCCATAGCCCTGTTTGCGGTCAGCGCCACGGCGTCCAACACCCGTGCCGCGTGGGAAGTCGTGAAATACATCAACAGCGACGAAATGGCGCGCATCCAGTCCAAGTCGTCAACTGAGCTGCTGGCACGAACAGCTTATATGAAAGAAAAGGACGGTCACAATCTGGAGCCGTTCTACACGCTGAAGCCGAACACGTTGTCCATGCTCAAAGGGATGGACAAGCTGCCGAGCGGGTTTATCCTCAGTTCAGCGAAATAGTGAACAAGGAAGTTCAGGCGGTGGCAGACGGGAAAAAGTCGGTCGACGAGGCGCTCAAAGCGATCCAGGAGCAAAGCCAGGCCGCTCTCGTGAAAGCGAAGACGGAGCAGGACGCGCAGAAGGAGAAAGACGCCGCCAAAGGCGAGGCGAAGTAAGGCGGGTGTAGGGCGAAGGGTATGAGTAAGACGTGCGTAGAGCGAGGTACGGTGAGCGTAGATGCGAGGTATGGCGTGCGTAGATGCGAGGTATGGTGAGCGTAGGGCGGACATAGCACGGGCGTTCGCCCGCCGTTCCGCTTCTCGAGGTTGCAAGTGAGATGAAACGGCCACCGGCTGTTCTGATGTGGTGCAGTTAAAGTTAGCGTTGCACATAAGATAAGGGCGCCTGTAAAGCGCCTTGAGGCAGTTAGGCAGCTTATTTGCGATTCCCGTTCATCGGATTCGCTTAGTGGAAAGCAGCTGGCTGGCGAGTCCGCGTCCCAATTGCACCTGTCGCAAGGCAGCTTTCCTTGGCAGCCTTAAAGGAACATATGCAGTTAGAATAAAAAGTGGACACTCCGATAAGGGAATTAGATAATAATCCTACGAAACAAAGGGAGTGTCCACTTATGGGAGAACAGCGTCAACGAT
>NZ_JXAK01000001.1 GCF_000829455.1 Gordoniibacillus kamchatkensis | reverse complement strand
GGCACCGCGGCGGGAAGTTTTTGCGGGCGTCAGGAATCGCTTTCCGTCTTGGAGAAAAACCGTGGACGCAGTATAATGATCCTATACGTTTAGTAATCCCGGGGAAATGAGGGACATTACCCTGAACCTGATGCTGGACGACCTGCAAAAGAGATTCGGCATATAACCGGCGCTGACTTAAGCGGAGCCGCCCACTACGGGCGGCTTCGCGCGTTTGCGGGCTTCCATAACGCTGCAGCGCGGCACCGCGGCGGGAAGTTTTTGCGGGCGTCAGGAATCGCTTTCCGTCTTGGAGAAAAACCGTGGACGCAGTATAATGATCCTATACGTTTAGTAATCCGGGAAATGAGGGACATTACCCTGAACCGACGCTCCTTTCTAAAAAGCATTCTCGCTCTGCTCGGTTTGCTCATCACCGCAGGCGGGGGACTGCTTGCCTGGCTGGACCGCGGCCGCCTTGCCGCGAGCGCCGAGCCGGCGGCAGCGGCGCCGCAGCAGCCGATCCCGTCTCCGACAGGCGGCGACCAGCTCGCCGAAGAGACGGCAACTGCGGGCCCGGGCGAGCCATTGATGTCGATGTTTGTCATCAGCGACTTGCACATCTCGCTCGACGATCCGCAGACGTCGCGCAAGCTGAAGCAGGCGCTCGAAGACATGAAAGCGTTCCATATGCCGATCGACGCGCTCGTCATTACCGGCGATTTGACGGATACAGGCTCGGACCGCGACTACAAGGAGCTCACCCGGATTTTGAGCGGCTACAAGCTGCCGCCGCTCGGCGCCAATATGGGCAATCACGACTTTTACACGGTGTGGATCAACAAAAACGGCGGCTGGGACAAAGACCATTATCCGAACGGCAAGTCGGACGCGGTATCGCGCGAGCAGTTCATGAAGCTGATGAATTACAAGAAAACGTACAACGAGATGAAGGTAAAAGGCTATACGGTGCTGCTGCTGTCGCAAGAGGCGTATATTCAAGAGAAGCCGGAGGTCGGGGAAGGGGCATGGTACTCCGACGAGCAGCTTGCCTGGTTTAAGGAGCGGATGGCCGAGGCGGCCAGGGACGGCAAGCCGGTATTCGTCATGACGCATCAGCCGCTGCCCCCGATCGGCGAGAACGGCGGCACGCATCAGCTGATTCGGGCGAAGGAGTTTCGCGAAATTTTGAAGCCCTACAAGAACGTGTTCGTGCTGTGCGGCCATCGGCATCAAGATTTCATGAACGGCACGAACCATTACGTCCGCGAGACGTTTCACTACTTTCACAACTCGTCGGTCGGGCGTCCGCTCAATCGCAATTATCAGCAGCAAGCCAAAGACCATGCTCAAGGCATGTACGTCCAGGTCTACGCCGACAAGGTGGTGCTGCGCGGCCGCGAGTTTGAAACGCGGACGTTCATCGACGAGGCGAATTGGACGATCCCGCTGGAGAAAACCGCCAAAAAAGCATAACGCCGCCGCGTGAACGGCTTTGGACATAAAGGAGCTTGAAGAAGATGCGTCCCATCTGATACAATCGAAATGCTGCCCTTGGGTTCAAGGGCTTTTTGCTTGTGCGAAGGTTTCGTTCCGGGAGCGCGACTTGCCGGCGTATGGATCATCGCCGCCATGCACCGCCGCGGTGCATGGAAAATCGTCCGGCTGCTCTGGCAATCTCACCTGGAAGTTGCGCTGCCGCCGCGATACGCGATAACGGAACGCTGTTCCGCTATCGGCGGCATTTCCCGATATTTCCCGAAAATAAAGGAAGCCTGTTCCGTTATGTCGATCGATCAGGACACAGAAAGCCCGTTTCGCGGCAAACTGGCGCAAATAACGGAACTGTATTCCGCTAATCGCTCCATCAGCTTTGATTGCCTGACAATAACGGAACGCTGTTCCGTTAAGATTTTCGAGAAGGGCGGAGCGGAGGACGGGAATGCGGGTCGGAGAGCTACAAGTTTTGCGCAGCAAAACTCGCTTCGTAAGCATCAGCTTTTGAAATCGAGTTCCAACCAATGATTCGAAATCATTGGAACACGATTGCGGCGAAGCAGGCGACCCGTTCCCAATCCGCAAAGCGGCCCCACTTTCACGAGAGCCTAAACGGATTGGCAAGCCGATGCTTTTTCCGTTTGTCTGGCGCAAATTGGACGCCATGGCTGTGCCGCGTGCTGTGACCATGATGCTGGTCCGGCACATCGGCGAAGAATTATTTTATCCGACAAAATCGTTAGCGAGGTGCTACCATTGTCCATAGAGCAAGAGGTCGCCAAACGCCGCACGTTTGCGATCATCTCCCACCCCGACGCGGGGAAAACGACGCTGACCGAGAAGCTGCTGCTGTTCGGAGGCGCGATCCGGCTCGCCGGCACCGTCAAAGCGCGGAAAGCGAGCAAGCACGCCACGTCCGACTGGATGGAAATCGAGAAGCAGCGCGGCATTTCGGTCACGTCGTCGGTTATGCAGTTCGATTACGAAGGCCATCGGGTCAACATTCTCGACACTCCCGGCCACCAGGATTTCTCGGAAGATACGTACCGCACGCTGACGGCCGCGGACAGCGCGGTCATGCTGATCGACGTCGCCAAAGGCGTCGAGGCGCAGACGAAGAAGCTGTTCCAGGTGTGCCGGATGCGCGGCATTCCGATTTTTACGTTCATCAACAAGCTCGACCGCGAAGGGCGCAACCCGTTCGATTTGCTCGAAGAGCTGGAGCAAGTGCTCGGCATCCGCTCGTATCCGATGAACTGGCCGATCGGCATGGGATCGTCGCTGTGCGGCGTGTACGACCGGCAAAAAGTGCAGCTCGAGCTGTTCCAGGGCGACGAACATAAAAACATCGTCGTGCGCAAGGTCGACGGCTACAGCGATCCGCTCGTGAAAGAAATCGCCGGCGAGTTTTTGTACGACCAGCTTGTGCAGGATCTTGAGCTGCTCGACGTTGCGGGCGATCCGTTCGATTACGACAAAGTGATGCGGGGCGAGCTGACGCCGGTATTTTTCGGCAGCGCGGTCAACAACTTCGGCGTCCAGACGTTCCTCGAAAACTTCCTGCAGCTCGCGCCGGCTCCGACGCCGCGGGGTTCCAGCGCCGGACCGGTCGAGCCGACGAAGCCGGGATTTTCCGGCTACGTGTTCAAGATACAGGCCAATATGAACCCGGCGCACCGCGACCGGCTGGCGTTCCTCCGCATCGTCTCGGGCAAGTTCGAGCGCGGCATGAGCGTGCGGCACGTCCGCGAAGGCAAAAACATCAAGCTGTCGCAGCCGCAGCAGTTTCTCGCGCAAGATCGGGACATCGTCGAAGAGGCGTTTCCCGGCGACATTATCGGCTTGTTCGACCCCGGCATTTTCCGGATCGGGGATTCGCTGGCGGAGAAAGAAGATATTAAGTTCGACGAGCTGCCGACGTTCTCGCCGGAGCTGTTCTGCAAAGTGACGGTCAAGAACGCGCTGAAGCACAAGCAGTACCAGAAAGGGCTCGACCAGCTGACGGAAGAGGGCACGATCCAGATTTTCCGCACGATCGGGTTCGAGGACATCATTCTCGGCGTCGTCGGACAGCTCCAATTCGAGGTGTTCGAATACCGGATGAAGAACGAGTACGGCGTCGACATCCAGCTGCAAAGGCTGAATTACCAGTTCGCGCGGTGGATTGTGGACGAGAAAATCGACCCGGGCAAGTTCCGCATCAACTCGACGCTGGTCAAGGACAAGAACGACAACTACGTCGCCCTGTTCGAGAGCGAATACGCGCTGCGGAGCGCGATGGAGAAAAATCCGACTTCCCAGTTTCTGCCGACCGCCCCATAACCGGGGCGGCGATCGGTTGCAAGCCTGCACGACGGCTCATGGCCGCCGGGCGGGCTTTTTGCTGCCCAAAAAAGGAGTAACGCGCACACCCTAAGGACGGCATAAGCCGTTTTCTCTTGTGCCGCGTATGTCGAAAAATAAACTCCGGCCCAGTGCCATCCGCCCGCCGCCACACATACAATATCACATTGAAGCTGCGATCATTCGTACGATAAGGATGGGATCGCCCGTGCACATAGCGATCGTTGCTCCGGAGGCGTTGCCGGTTCCCCCTTTGATGGGCGGATCGGTGGAGATTTGCATTGCGTCCATTGCCCGGGAGCTGGCCAAAGAGCATCAAGTGACCGTCATCGGCCGCCGCCACCCACGTCTGCCGCAGCGTGAGCAAAAAGGCTCAGTCACCTACGTGCGAGTCGGCGCGGGCAGCTCGGCGGTTTATATGCGCAATGTGATCCGCGAGCTGCGGCGCGGTTCGTATGACTTGATCCAGGTCGATAACCGGCCGCGGTACGCGGCGGCGATCAAGGCGGCGTTCCCGCGCCAGACCGTATCGCTTTTTCTGCACTCGCTTACGTTCGTTACGCCGCCGCGGCTAACCGCAAGCAAAGCGGCGGAGCTGCTGGCGAAGCCCGATCTTATTATTGCCAACAGCACGTCGCTGCAGCGCGAACTGGGCCGCCGCTTTCCGAACTGCCGCAGCCGCATCCGCAAAGTGCCGCTCGGCGTCGATCTGAAGCGCTTCAGGCCCCCGGCCCGGGAGGAGAAGGCTGCCGCAAAGCGCAAGTATGGGGGGGGACCGGCGTTTACTGTGCTTTTTGTGGGCCGGGTCATTCCGCGCAAAGGGATACCGGTGCTGCTGAAGGCGATGCGGCATGTGTACCGCGTGCAGCCGAAAGCGAGAGTCATCGTCGCCGGCGGCGGGAAGCGCGCGTATATAAGCGGGCTGAAGGGGCTGGCGAAAAAGCTTGGCGTTCGGGCGAAGTTTACCGGACTGCTGTCGCACCGCTCCATTGACCGCATATACCGCGCCGCCGATTGTTTCGTCTGCCCTTCCCAGCGGCACGAGGCGTTCGGGCTCGTCAACGTGGAAGCGATGGCGAGCGGCGTCCCCGTTGTGGCGTCCCGCATCGGCGGCATCGGCGAGATCGTGAAAGACGGGCATAACGGGTTCCTCGTGAACGATTACCGGAGTCCGGCAGCGCTCGGCCTCGCCATCGCGCGGCTCGCAGCCGACCCCGAGCTTGCGCGCAAGCTCGGAAAGCAAGCGCGGGAGGACGCTGCCCAACAATTCGGCTGGCCCGTTACGGCGCGGAAGCTCGCAGCCGTATACGGCGATTCGCTGCACGGGCGATTGCGAACGAACGGCATTGCTGCAAAAAGCAGCGGCCCGGCGGCGGAGAAAACCGGTCCGTCCGAAAACGCGCAGCCCGAACGGACGGTTTTGCTCCATCGGGCCGGTGCGGGCAAGGCCGGTAACGCAGCAGCGCATATCGTACAGCGGGAGGGGCTTCATGAAGCGAAGAGCGATTCGATATAGACGTTACGTGCACAGCAAATGGGCCAAAACGAAAGTGCTGCTCAGCGATCCGGCGATCGGCCGGCACATTCCGCCGACGAAGAAGCTGACGGCCGCCACGTTGGAGGAAATGCTTCATCAGCACAAGATGGTGTATGTAAAGCCAAGCATCGGCGCATTCGGCAACGGCGTCATTCGCGTCGAGTGGCGCCCTAATACGCCGCAGCCGTACCGGTATCAGCGCGGGCTGAAAAAGAGACAGTTCGACTCGTTTGGTGAGATGAGCCGCTCTCTGCTCAAGCTTACAAGCGTCCGGAGCTATCTGATTCAGCAAGGCATCCATTTGCTGACTTACCGCAAGAAGCGGTTTGACATTCGCGTCATGGTACAGAAAAATACGAAAGGGAACTGGGAGACGACCGGCATCATCGGACGGGTCGGGGACCCGCGCAAAGTGGTGACGAACGTTCATAACGGAGGAACGCTCGTGCCTGTGGAGAAGCTGATGGAACACTATTTGCCGGCATCGCGCAAGTCGTCGTTCCTGCAAGAGCTGCGCACGCTCGGGGTAAAGGTTGGCCAGACGCTGACGAATCGGTATCCGGGGCTGAAGGAGATCGGCATCGACGTTGCCGTCGACAATCAGGTGCTGCCGTGGATTCTTGAAGTGAATACGGCGCCGGACCCGTACATTTTCCGCAAGCTGCCCGACAAAAGAGTGTTCCGCAAAGTGTACGCGTATTGGAAAAGGCATCGACCGAAGCGAATCCTGAAGCCGCTCCCGAAACGGTACGGACTCGGGATCGCAAAAATACGGAGGCGCAAATAAAAAGCTTCGCCCGGCAAGCCTATGCGGCTTGAAGGGCGAAGCTTTTTTTCTCTGTGTCATGGGGATGTATCCCGCCGCGGAAGCGCATTTTTCTGCAATATAGCTGCCGAAACCGGATGATTCACAAAAGTGTTATCGCGGGAAATTGCGATTTAAGAAATGGTTTATTGATGGAAATGGGCGGAACCGCTACATTCAGGCCATAGCCTTTACAGAAAGGAGGGGAAAGATGGAGACGACGGGTAACCGTATCGAGGCACGGAAACGAACCGATTTGAAATCCAAAACCGGGGGATCGCTGATCGGAGATTTGAACAGAGACAAATACTTATATTTGTTAGCGCTTCCAGGCCTGCTGTACTTCCTTGTCTTTAAGTACGTGCCGGTAGGCGGACTCGTTATCGCGTTTCAGGAGTATTCCCCGTATTTCGGCATCCTGCACAGCAAATGGGTAGGGTTCGAGCATTACGCGCGTTTTTTTTCCAACAACGACTTCTGGCTGCTGCTGCGAAATACGATGGCGATCAATATGCTCAATTTGCTTTTCTTCTTCCCGCTTCCGATCATCCTCGCCCTGCTGCTGAACGAGCTGCGGAGCACGGTTTACAAGCGGGCGATTCAAACGATCATCTATATCCCGCATTTTTTTTCGTGGGTATTGATCGCCGGCCTGACGTATTTGATGCTGTCCGAGTCGGAAGGCGTCGTCAACAAGCTGATCGCTGCAGCCGGCGGACAACCGGTCGGATTTCTTACCCATGCCGATTACTTTTGGGGCTTGCTTACCGCCCAGTCGATGTGGAAGGAGGCCGGATGGGGGACGATCATCTTCCTTGCCGCGATTGCCGGCGTCGATCCGCAGCTGTACGAGGCGGCAGTCATGGACGGGGCCGGACGCTACCGGAAAATGTGGCACATTACGCTGCCCGCCATCCGCAACGTAATCGTCATCTTGCTCATCCTGCGCATCGGCTCCGTTATGGACGTAGGCTTCGAGCAGGTGTACCTCATGATGAACGGGGCAGTCTCGCAAGTGGCGGACGTGTTCGATACTTACGTGTACCGAAACGGCGTGCAGCAAGGCCAGTTCAGCTACAGCACCGCGATCGGCTTGTTCAAGTCGATTGTCGGCATCGTTCTCGTTGTTGCGGCCAATAAGTTAGCCAAACGGTTTGGCGAGGAGGGCGTCTATTAAAGCAAGAAAGGGGGAGGTGTTCCTTGAGAAGGCGAATCGGCGACCGAATTTTCGACCTGTGCAACGTCGCGGTGCTCGGATTGATCGGAATTACCGCCTTGTTTCCGATCTACTACACGTTTATACTTTCGTTTACGGATCCGGTCGAATATTACCGCAGGCCGCTCATCTTGTTCCCGTCGCGGTGGTCGCTGGACGCGTACAAATATTTAATGTCGACCGGCACCTTTCTCGATGCGCTCGGCAACAGCGTCTTCCTCGCCACCGTCGGAACGGCTCTGAGCCTTGTCGTCAGCTCCGGCCTGGCCTATGCGATCTCGCGCAAACGGCTCCGTTTTCGAAGATTCATCATGTTTGCGATTTTGTTTACGATCTTGTTCCAGCCCGGGCTCATTCCCTCGTACCTGGTCGTTCGTCAGCTGGGACTTATCGACAGCATATGGTCGCTCATTATACCGTCGCTTACGAGCGGCTGGTATGTGCTGCTGATGAAAGGCTTCTTCGACAGCATTCCCGACAGCCTGGAGGATGCGGCCCGCATGGACGGCGCGAACGAAATGGGGATCTGGTTCCGTATCGTCCTGCCTTTATCCTTGCCGGCATTGGTGGCGTTCGGGCTCTTTTTCGGGGTCGGCTATTGGAACACGTTTTTCAACGCAGTCATGTACATTAACGATCACCACAAGTGGCCGCTTCAAGTCATTTTGCAAAATATGCTCGTCGACCCGACCTCGACGGCGAACGGAAGCGCCGCCGATTTTCGCGCGGATCGAAAGCTGCCCTCGGAAACGTTGAAAATGGCGGCTATCGTCATAGCCACGCTGCCTATTATGATGGTGTATCCGTTTTTGCAGAAGCATTTTGCCAAAGGGGCTATGGTAGGCTCAGTCAAGGAATAACCGTATGCCGAATATGAACATGAAAAGGGAGGCCAACTATGAAAGTAAAACAAGCTTCGCTCAGTCTTGCCGTACTGCTCGCCGGATCCGTCGCGCTAGCCGCCTGCTCGAACAGCGGCAAGTCGGGCGCGGAAACCGGAAATTCGGGCAGCAAGCAGCAGGTTACGGAAATTACGATGAACACGCTCAGCTATGCGACGGAATTCCCCGACGAGAACGACGTGATCTTGAAGGAGTTCGAAAAGAGGACCAACACGAAGCTGAAAATCGACTGGGTCCCCGTTACGACGTCCGACGATAAATTCAACGTGCTGTACGCGTCCGGGAACTTGCCGGATCTGACCTTCGTCGAAGATTTGGGCAACCAGCAAATCCGCAGCATGATCGACCAAGGCGTCTTTTGGGATCTGACTCCGTTCATCAAGGACTACAAGAACTTGTCGAACCCGGCGATTCAAATGATGTGGGACAACTCGAAAATCAACGGCAAAAATTACTCGATCCCACGGTTTTACCCGACTCACGGCGGCGGCGTGTTCCCGATGCTGCGCAAGGACTGGCTTGACAAGCTGGGGCTGAAACCGCCGCAAACGATGGACCAGTTCTTCGACGTGCTTAAGGCGTTTAAAGACAGCGACGCCGACGGCAACGGCAAAAAGGACACGGTGCCTTATTCCTCGGGTCCCGCCAGCATGGGCTTTGTGTACGGCGTTTACAACGAAACGCAGGGGGATTGGAAGCTGAAGGACGGCAAGCTCGTGCCGGTCATGACGGAGGACGCCTCCCGCGACGCGCTGCTCTGGATCAAGAAAGCGTACGACGCCGGTCTGTTCCCGAACGATTTTGCCATTCTGAAAACGTCGCAGCTGAACGATTTGCTGCTGAGCGGAAAAGCGGGCGGACAAGGCTTCGCGATGAACAATGCCATTACGCGGACGATCGAAATCCGCAAAGTCGATCCGAAAGCCGATCTCATCCCGCTAACGTCGCTGAAAACGGCGAACGGCGCGCCTTATACGCCTTCCACGCCGGGCTTTTACGGGCATTTCCTCATTCCGAAAAAGGTGCCGGAGGCGAAGGTGAGAAAGCTGCTGCAATTTATGGATTACGGGTATAGCCCGGAAGGAAACGAATTGGCCAATTACGGGATCAAGGATGTCCACTTCAAGCTGGAGAACGGCAAGCGCGTTTTGACTGACCAGTTCAAGAAGGACAAGGTGGACATCGGCTTCCAGTACATTTTCCTGAAGCTGAGCGACGAGCAGGTGCTGGGCGACCCGAGTATGGCCGATGCGGCCACTTACGCCCGCAATCAAAGCATTCTCGACGAGAGAAAGAAGATCAACGTGCCGAATCCTGCGCAGGGCCTCGTCTCGGACGCCAACACGAAGCTGATGCCGGACATCAAGAAAAAGGTTGACGATATGCGGATCAAGGTCATCCTCGGGCAGGAAAAAATCGAAGCGTACGACGATTTCATCAAGAAGCTGAAGGACGATCCGAACCTGCAAAAGGTGACGAAGGAAATGAACGAGGTGTACGCGCAAGCGCAAAAAAATAAATAAAGCAAAAGCCCGCGGCAAGTCGTCAGCTTGCCGCGGGCTTTTTTTCAACGCTTGGCATTTTGTTCGCGGAACTGGCCGGGAGTAATGCCTTCCGCCTTTTTGACGCCCGGATCAGGTAAGAAGGCTGGTACCGGAGCATGTCGGCGATGTCGTTCACTTTCAGGTCTGTAGACAGCAGCAGCTCTTTGCACTTGTCAAGGCGAAGGCGGGTGACGTAGTCGATGAAATTTTGCCCCGTTCGCTGCTTGAAGCTTTTGCGCAGCCGATAAAGACTCAAGTTATATTGATCCGCGTATTGCTCGATGGAAATGTCCGTCATGATATCCTGTGGCAATGCGGCCAATATCGCATCGACCGCTTGCACGGCTTCCGCATCGGCGGAGCCGGACATTTCCTGCAGAAACGGATGAATGAGCTGGTTTTCCAGCCAGACCGGCATCTTTTCCGGTTCGCGGATGCGGAGGAATTCCTCAAACATATGCTTGCCCGGATACAGGGTTCGGACTGCGCGCGCGCAGAGATCGTGTCGAGCAAGCTGGACAACAGCTTCGTCATCCCTTGATGGACGGCCATTTCCGTCGCTGACCGCTCGGTTAAAACGCTCAGAAATTGACGGATCAGCCGAATCGTTTCGTCTTTCATGCCAAGGCTTAGCGCGACGACGATTTCCCGTTCCAGCTCGAGCGGGTAGGAAGACGGCTCTTCCGTATGTATCGGGGCCAGGTTATCGAGATCGAGTATTTGATTGCGCTCCAGTACGTTGCGGTAGCGGAGGGCGTGCTGCGACTGCTCCAGCAGTAGCGGCGCATCCAGAATCGAACCGGTAATCCGGCTCACCGTTACAGTGACGCGGGTCTGAAGAACATGGCTCAACGTCGTCATGAGCTGGTTGCCCAGCGTCTTCAGCTTTTCCTTCAACTCGTCGCGGGGCCGGTCGTCGGAGATGACAAGCACCCCAATCGTCAAATCGTCCAGCAAAACCGTGTGGAACATAGGGAATAGCGGGGCGCATACATCCTTCATGATGTTTGTCGTGGCAAAGGATAGCAGCTGCTCGTCGTTTTCCGAAAATTTGCCGGAATTCGAAACTCCGTACAGGTGAACGACGAGGATGGCATACAGCTTGCCGCCGATGTCCCAGTTCAATTGGCGCAGCTTGTCTACAATTTGATGCTCCGACAACGAATTGTGGTTTCCTTGCACAATTTGATTCAGGAAGCCGTCTCTGAGCGAGGGAATGGATTCGTTCAGCCGTTTGTTCATCATTTCGCTTTCCTGCAGCTGCCTGATCCATTGGCGCTCGATAAAGGCGATATCGTCGCGTTCCGCAGGAGCGGTTTCTTGCATGCGGAGGAACTTTTCTTTCAGCCGTCGGATCGGATCGTATATTTTTTTGGAGGCGAACCAGGAAAGTAAGAGTGCGATGGCCAAGCCGGCGGTGCTGACGGAAAGGATGAACTTGGACATGGCGGATACCGGCGACAGCACTTGGGACAGAGGGGTGGCCGACAAGAACGTCCATGTCGTGCCAAGCCGGTTCAGCTTCTCGTAGGAAACGGAGTACGCCTCGCCCTTCCACTTGTAGATGAACGTATCGTTCTGCACATCCTGATTCATCACTCTCTGTCGGAGGGAGCCGGCGAGCTCAAGATTCGGGTTGCCCTCGTATGAAACCGGGGACGTGACGTAATCTCCCTTCTCATCCAGCAAAAACGACGTGCCGGTACCCGGGATCAGTTTCTGCAGCAGCCGGTTCAGCACCTCCGGGTTCAAATACAGCAAAAATGCGCCGAACGACTGCTGATACGGTCTGTTGGGCAATTTGATGACGACGGTATGGTATTCCTTGTCTTTCATATGGATTTGCTTCAGTTCGGGCAAATAGTAAATCGTCTGATTGCGATCAAGAAGCGAGCTGAATATCCGCTTGTCTTCGTCCGTCTCGATCGTGCGGACGCCGGAGTCGTAGCTGATCAGCTTGTTCGAATCTTTTAAATACAGGAAGACGTTCTCGATCAGCGGGTTGGATTCCCTCATAAGCATAAGCGATTTGAGCAAATCGTTCGTTCGGTTAAATTGCTGAGCGAAATCCAGTTGATTCAGGCTTTCGTCGAAGCCGGGGTTGAACGCCAGCTGGGCAACGAACAGCTCCAGATGGGACAAATAATCGTCGACGCGCTGAACCGACTGCTTTAACTCGATTTGATGCGCTTTCGTAAATTCCGAAGCAATGCGCCCGCTGCCGAAATAATAAAGGCTGATGCCGAGCAGGGAGACGGGGACGCAGGTGATGACGAGTACGAGGACGAGACTTCTCATATAGAAAGTTTGTTTTTTCCATGCGGACTGAATCCACAGCAACATCGATCACATCCCGGGCGGTTGTCGGCTATTGATTTATTGTATCATAGTTCTATTTTGTTGTGCCTATTGCCTTGAGGGGCCCGCGCCCGGACTGCGCGCATTTTTTGTTGACAACGAGCTCCTGCTCATGCCAAAATGTACACGCGTACATTTTTCGGCATCGGTGGGAAAGGTGGAGTAAATATGGCGACGCGCAAAGAAGTCGCCGAGCTGGCGGGCGTGTCGGAAGCGACCGTATCGCGCGTGTTTAACGGCGTCGGGCCGCTGAAGGAGGCGACAAGGCGCAAAGTGCTGGAGGCGGCGCAGCGGCTCGGATACCATCCGAATGCGATCGCGCAAAGCTTCGCCCTCGGCCGCAGCGGGAACGTTGGCGTCGTGCTGCCGCACGTGCCGAAGGTGCATTTGTTCTCGGCGTATTATTTCGCCGAAATCTTGAGCGGTATCGGCGAGGCGCTGCGGGAAAACGGCCGCGACATGCTCGTGCTGCTGCGCTCGCCGGACGAGGAGCCAGGTTACGCGCAGCTGTTCCGCACGCGCAAGATCGACGCCTGCATCGTGCTCGGCGCGCGCGACGTGCCGCAGCAGCTGGCGGCGCTGCGCGAGCTGCGGCAGGAAGGGATGCCGTTCTGCCTCGTCAACCAGCGCTATGACGGCGAACGGTTCTCCGTCGTGGACGCCGACCATGTGCAGGGCAGCTACGAAGCGACGAAGCATCTTGTTGAACTGGGCTACAGGCGCATCGCGTTCATGAACGGGTCGCCCGAATATTCCAATTCGCGCGACCGGCTGCTCGGCTACCGCCGGGCGCTCGCCGAGGCGGGCCTTGAGCCGCCGCCGGGCGGACTGCTAGAAGGCAACTACAGCCGCACCAGCGGCCTCGCGGCGGCGGTCCGGGTGGGCGAACTGCGAAGCAGCGGGCTCGAGGCCGTCGTCTGCGCCAACGACCGGATGGCGATCGGCCTCGTGCAGGGGCTGCGCGAGCGCGGCGTGGCCGCGGGCCAGGACATCGCCGTCGTCGGCTACGACGACAGCGATGCGGCGCGGCTGTGCGACCCGCCGCTGACGAGCGTGTCCGTCCCGTTCTACGAAATGGGACGGACGGCGGCGCTGCGGCTGCTCGCAGCCGCGCAGCAAAGCGGGGCGCAGGCGGCGGAGCCGTTCGCGGCGACACTGCCGACGAAGCTCGTCGTGCGCAGCTCGGCGGTGCGCAGGGGCGGCATGTGACGTCCGGAGCGGAACGCGGGGACGGGAACATTTTGCGAATCGATGGGGAGGTATCGGGTGATGGGCAAGCGGGAAGTGCGAGTCGGGATGGTCGGGTATAAGTTTATGGGCAAGGCGCATAGTCATGCTTATCGGGATTTGCCGATGTTTTTCCCGCAGACGGCGAGGCCGGTCATGAAGCTGATCTGCGGCCGCGACGAGGCGGGCGTGAAGCAGGCGCAGCAGCAGTTCGGCTGGGAAGGCTGCGTGACGGATTGGCGCGAGCTGCTGCGGCGGGACGACATCGATCTGATCGACATCAATGCGCCGAGCGACGCGCACAAGGAGATTGCGATTGCGGCCGCCCGGGCCGGCAAGCATCTGTTTTGCGAGAAGCCGCTGGCGCTTACGCTCGCGGATGCGCGCGACATGCTGCGCGAGGCGGAGGCGGCCGGCGTGACGCACATGGTCGGCTTCAACTACCGGTTCGCGCCGGCGGTGCAGCTGGCCAAAAAGCTCATCGCCGAAGGCAGGCTCGGACGCATTTATCATTTTCGCGCCTGGTTTTTGCAAGACTGGATCGTCGATCCCGACTTCCCGCTCGTATGGCGGCTGCAAAAAGAAGTCGCGGGCTCCGGCTCGCACGGCGACCTCGGCGCGCATCTGATCGACCTGGCGCATTACCTGGTCGGCGGCATCGACGAGGTGATCGGGATGAGCGAGACGTTCATCAAGGAGCGGCCGCTGCCGAGCTCGATGACCGGGCTGAGCGGCAAAGGGAGCAAGGACGGGCCGCGCGGCGAAGTGAACGTCGACGATGCGACGCTGTTTCTGGCCCGATTCGAGAGCGGTGCCCTCGGCAGCTTCGAGGCGACGCGCTTCGCGCCGGGACACCGCTGCACGAACGCGTTCGAAATTAACGGCTCGCTCGGCAGTGTGAAGTTCGATTTCGAGCGGATGAACGAGCTGCAGGTGTATTTTACCGGCGATGCGGACGACGTGCAGGGCTTCCGCCGCGTGCTGGCGACGGACCCGGCGCATGCGTACAGCGAGGCGTGGTGGCCGCCGGGGCATACGATCGGCTACGAGCATACGTTCATCCACGAGACGGTGGAGCTGATGAACGCGCTGCAGGAAGGCCGCCGGGCGGCGCCCGATTTTGCCGACGGCGTGAAATGCCAGCAGGTGCTGGAGGCTGTCGACTTGTCGATCGCTGAGCGCCGCTGGATCAAAACGAGCGAGGTGTAATGTGGCGATGGCAAAGCAAGCGTTGATCGTCTGGGGCGGATGGCTCGGACACCAGCCGCAAGAGGTGGCGGACATTTTCCGTACGGTGTTAGAGGAGGAAGCTTCGCCGTGGAAGTGTCCGACACGCTGGAAGCGTTCGCGGACGCGGAAAAGCTGCTGGCGCTCGACCTGATCGTGCCGATCTGGACGATGGGTGAAATTCGCGGCGAGCGGGTGAATAACGTCTCGGCCGCCGTGCAGGCGGGCGTCGGGCTCGCCGGCTGCCACGGCGGCATGTGCGATTCGTTCCGCACGAGCGTCGACTGGCAGTTCATGACCGGCGGGCAATGGGTCGCCCATCCGGGCAACGACGGCGTCGAGCATACGATCCACATCAAGCACAGTTCGGGCGGGCTGCTGGCCGGCATCGAGGACTTCACCGTGAAGACGGAGCAGTATTATCTGCACGTGGATCCGGCCAACGAGGTGCTGGCGACGACGCGGTTCCCGGTCGCACCCGGTCCGCATTCGCCGAACGGGCCGGTGGAGATGCCGGTCGTCTGGACGAGGCGCTGGGGCGCGGGGCGGGTATTTTACAACTCGCTCGGGCACCAGGCGAACATCATCGAGCTGCCGCCGGTGAAGCTGATGATGCGCCGCGGCTTCCTGTGGGCGGCAGCAGGCAAAGCGGCGGCGAGCGCGGCGGCAGGCGCGGCGGGTGCGGCGACGGCGACGGCGGCGTACACCGGCATGGCGGACAGTCACTATTAAGACGAGCGGAGGGCTTGGGCGAAGATGAACAAGGTGAAAGTGGGCATTATCGGCACCGGCAACATCAGCGGCATCTACTTGAAAAACGGCTCCGTCTACCGCAGCTACGAAGTCGTTGCGTGCGCCGACCTCGATCCGGAGCGCGCCGAAGCGCGGGCGGCCGAATACGGCATTCGCGCCTGCAGCGTGGCGGAGCTGCTGGCCGATCCCGAAATCGAGCTGGTCATTAACCTGACGATTCCGGCGGCGCATGCCGACGTCTGCTTGCAGGCGCTGGAGGCGGGCAAGCACGTGTACGTGGAAAAGCCGCTCAGCGTCACGCGCGAGCAAGGGCGCGCCGTGCTGGAGCTGGCTGCGCGCAAAGGCTTGCGCGTCGGCTGCGCGCCGGACACGTTTCTCGGCGGCGGCATCCAGACGTGCGTGCAGCTGATCGAGCAAGGCGCGATCGGCGCGCCGGTGGCGGCGACCGGCTTCATGATGGGCCGCGGGCACGAGCATTGGCACCCGGACCCGGCGTTCTATTATCAAGTCGGCGGCGGACCGATGTTCGACATGGGGCCGTACTACTTGACGGCGCTCGTGGCGCTGCTCGGCCCGATTCGCCGCGTGACCGGCTCGGCCCGGACCACGTTCCCGCAGCGGACGATTTCCAGCAAGCCGAAATACGGTCAAACCGTAGACGTAGAGGTGCCGACGCACATCGCCGGCGTGCTCGACTTCGAGAGCGGCGCGATTGCGACGCTGGTGACGAGCTTCGACATTATGGCCGGCACGAAGCTGCCGAACCTGGAAGTGTACGGCAGCGAAGGTACGCTGCGGGTTCCGGACCCGAACACGTTCGGCGGGCCGGTGCTGCTGCGGCGGTTCGGCGAGGACGATTTCAGCGAAGTGCCGCTGACGCACGGCTATGCGGAAAATAGCCGCGGTATCGGCGTCGCCGACATGGCGGAGGCGATTCGCAGCGGCCGCCCCCATCGCGCGAGCGGCGAGCTTGCCTTCCACGTGCTGGAGGCGATGCACGGCTTCCACGACGCTTCCGCCGGCGGCAGCCATTACGAGCTGGCGAGCCGCTGCGCGAAACCTGTTCCCCTCGCGGCGCAAGCTGTGCTATAATGGCAAGAAAAAAAGCATCGGCTAAAGCTGCAGCCGGATGCTTTTTTCGCTAAAGGGAGAGAAACCGTTCATGCCATCGATGCAAAGCTTGGCTCTCGTCACCGACTTCGACGGTACGCTTATGGAGCAAGACGTCGGCGACGAGCTGATGGAGGCGCTGGGCGTCCGCTCGCATCCTGCCGTGCTTGCAGCGTCCGCGCGGGGAAGGCGCGGCGAAATCGGTTCTTACGACTGGATTCCGGTAAGCTACGGACAGCTTGCCGGGCGGCAGCGGGATGTCGATGCGGTCATTGAGCGGGTGCATCCGCGCGCCGGGGCGGCCGAGCTGTTCGCTTTTTGCCGGGAGCTGGGCATTCCGATTACGATCTTAAGCGACGGCATGGAATATTACATCCGCAAGCTGACAACGAAGTTCGGGCTGGAGCCGGACAACATCATCGTCAATCCGATTCGTTACGAAGCGGACGGCAGCTACCGGCTCGGTCTGCAAAACGACAACGAAGCGTGCCGGTGGTGCGGATGCTGCAAGGCGAAAGTGGTGCGCGAGCTGAAACGGGAAGGCCGGCGAGTGATTTATATCGGCGACGGGACAAGCGATGTGTACGGCTCATCGTTCGCCGACTGGACGTTCGCGCGCGGTTACTTGGCGGATCATCTTCGCAGCGCGGGGGCGCCCGCTTTTCCGTTCGAAACGTTCCACGACGTGCTGGACGTGCTGCAGCCGCACATCGCCGCTTTTGCAGACGGCACGATGCACGGCCGGCGCGCTGCGGCCGGCGATCCGTTTTGCAAATTTCAATGAGGCAGATGCTCGTGGAGCGTTGTGACAATATTGTTTTGAAGCTCGTCGTCCCCGTTCTGCCAAATGATCTCGAATAACACGCCGAGCCCGGGCAGCACGCGTTCTTCGGCGCCGATCGAGTCCACGATGACGTCGCGCAGCTCCTCGGCCGATTTATTGGTCATCCGTTGAATGATGGCTTGCCGCAAATTCAAGTTCATGGTCGACTCCTCGCTTTGTCGATTGGTTCGCATCGTATCTGTCTTAGCATGCGCAGGCGGCAGCATTTTCATGCCGGATTGATGCATATCGCCGGGGTGCGGCGGGAGTCTGCATTTTTGACGCCCGCTACACGGCGCTGTTTTTCGGCGACGGGCTGTCGACCAGATCCGGATCGATCACGGACGAGATAGGCAAATATGTCGGCGACAAATCGCCGTTCAACTCGCCAAACGCCTGATTGCGTTTATAAGAGACAAACTCATCGATCGATTGAAATGCCCCGGCATTCACAACAGAGCCGTTGTCGATTGCGTTAATTTTAAAGCCTAGCAAATTGACCTGCATGGGCGTAAAAAATAGCATGTATGTACTCCTTTCGCTACAGCGCGCTGTTTTTCATGGTCGGGCTGTCGCTGATATCGCAATCGGTCACCCAAGAGAGCGGCAAAAATATCGGTGACGTGTCTCCGTTCTGCTCGCCGATTCCTTGACTGCGTTTGTAGGATACGAAAACGTCGAGGTGCTGGCTGGGGCCCATATTAAATACGGCGGAATGATCGAGAGCGTTAATTTTAAATCCCACAATGTTGATGACTACCGGGGTAAAATGCAAGCCGCGTCACTCCCCTTTGCAATAGGAACGGGAATTCGATCCGATGTGAAAGTGGAATTGGAATCGAACTGGTCCCTGTCGTCCACAAAGCTTTTCGTTCCCACAAATGAGGTACCGTCCCCCATATTTTGCCCGATCCCCATCGTCTTCTTGTCCGAGTTGTGCCATTCGGCCAACAAATTTTGCCCGACATTGATGGCAGAAGCGTTTTCGAACGAATTCACTTTGATGATATTGATGTTAATCACAATCTGCGGGGCTGGCGCCGGCATGTGAACCCCCTCCGATTATTTGTTGATTTTTTGAGAAGATTGGTCCGCCAGATCGTCGTCCATCGTCATGCTGACCGGGAAAATCCAGATGCAGAAGTCGGCATGCTGCTGTCCGGCGCCCTGCGTTTTTTTTGGCGCACACGTTTCTGTTGATATTGCACGTTGTTCCAAAAGAAATGGCGCCTAAATGGTCTGTATTGTTCAAATCCATTTTTCCGATGTTGATTTCAGTTGGCAAAAATATCATGAGCATTGTCCTTTCGGATAAGTATTTTCTAAATCTTATTCCCGGATATCGCAAATATGTGCATTAGCCTTCCGGCTTGGCAAATTCGGCAGGAATGCAGGAGCGCCGCCGTGAATATGTCTTTTACACGAACAATTTGATGCCGACGGCGCTCGGGGAGGGCGATTGCGGGTGGCGCACTATGATCCATTTGCCGAGCAGTATCACCATATGGTTCAAAAAGGAGGGGCGGAGAGCTCGTACCGGTACATTTTGCGGCAATTGCAAAGCTTGTCCGATCTGCAAGGAGCGGCTATATGCGATGTCGGCTGCGGCGACGGGGAGCTCAGCAGCCGGCTATCGCTGCTCGGAGCGGAAGTGACGGGGATCGATCTCAGTGCAAAATTGCTGGCATACGCCCGTGGGAAGACGGGCAACGTGACATGGCTGCAGGACGACGCGATGGTGCTGGGCAAGCTTCCGGACGAAGCTTACGACTGCGCCGTATCCAGCGTCATGCTGATGGACGTTCCCGACCATGGGGCCGTGTTCCGGGCTTGCCATCGCATTTTGAAGCCGGGAGGCGTTATGGTCTGGACCGTGATGCATCCTTGTTTTCAATCGCCGTTCAGTTATCCGATGGGGGACGGTTCGCGGAAAGTGATGCAGTACGCGCCTCAATTTTGGAAGTCCGGCGGCACGGGGACGATACGCTCGACGCTGGGGGCCTATCATCGGCCGCTTGCCCAGTACATCAACGATTTTATGGCGTCCGGTTTTTCTTTGCTGCGGGTGGATGAAGTCGAGCGAATGGACACGTCGGTCGACGATCTTCCGCTGCTTTTTGCCGCTGTCGGCCGCAAGCGGGAGTAGGGTGCGTTGTCGAGGTGCCCGGTGGTGTCTAGGGGTGCCTGGCGGTGCCTGTGTGGCGCCTTTCGGTGCCTGGCCCGTGCCTGGCCTAGGGGTGTCTAGCCGTGGCTGGTGGTGCCTAGCCTAGAGGTGCCTAGCCGTGGCTGGCGGTGCCTGGCGGTGCCTAGCGGTGCCTGGCGGTGCCTAGCCAAGGGTGCCTCGGGAATGAGGCTTCGAGGTGCCTGGCCCGTGCCTAGCCTAGTGGTGCCTCGGGAATCAAGCTTCGAAGTGCCTAAGGGTTATAGGGAAGCTTCGTTGCAAGCTGAGTTGCTCGCGGGTTGGATAGGATTGTGTGCTTTGTTGTCGCTTGCCCAGTCTGGTTTCGGAATGCGGATGACGGTTGAGCCGACAGTGGAATTTTGACTGTTGCTGAGCCCCGAAAGATGGCCGCTCAACGAGTGGGATATAGCGATGCGGCGAGATTAGCTGAATAGCCCGGAGTTTGAACGAGTCCTTGTTTCCGGGAGATCTCGGAACATGCTGCGCTGACAATATCGGCCGAAAACTGAGGGGCAAGGCAAGAGCACCCTTCCTAGCGGTTAGCGGAAATTTGTTCCGCTATTGGCGTATTTCCCGGGTATTTCCCGAAAATAGCGGAACGGGAGTACGTTATCTCTGCATTTAAGCGGGGATCCCTGTCGTTTGGGCGCCGATAGCGGAACTGCGTTCCGTTAAACTTTCTCGGGTGCCCTGCTGGCCGTGCAATAACGGAACTGCGTTCCGCTATGCTGCCAAGAAAGTTGCTCTGCGACATGCGCGTGTGAAGATTAGGCTCTGACCGTTGCCCGCCAGTAGGCGTTTCTCAAGCACGGTTGGAAGCACAGTTTCCAGAAGTTTCCTGTTCCCGAGAGAGGCGGAGCGGAGTATGGGAATGTGAGTCGGAGCTACAAGTTTTGCGGCAAAACTCGCATCGTAAGCATCAGCCTAATTCGTGCTCCCTCAAAAACAGTTCCCTCAATGCAATTGACTAAAGCACATTTGCATGCGCAGTTTACTCGCCGCCGCGCCAGCCGCTTGCCAATGCTGCGGACGTTTCTTCGCCCCATACCGCGGATGCGGCGCTTTTTTGGCAAAAACTGAAACAATATTTCAAAATACTTATTGATTTATGAAATAAAATTTATTACAATGAAAACGCACACAACTAATCGTGTTCACAAAGGGCGGGTAGCCGATGATTCAAGGTGTATTGTCCAGCTTGGAAGAAGCGATGGCCACGCTCAAGCCGACGGAGCGAGTGGCCGCCCGGTTCATATTGGATCATGCGGAAACGGTCGTCGGCAGCTCCGTGCAGAAGGTGGCCGAGCTTGCCGGCGTCAGCGAAGCGACGATCGTGCGGCTGTGCCGCTCGGTGCATTGCAAAGGGTTCCAGGAGCTGAAGCTGAAAATAGCCGCGGACTTGTCCAAGTCGGTCAAGCCTTTGGAATCGTACCAGGAAATTCATCTCGACGGCTCTATCGACGATTTGATGGACTCGATCTCCCATAACAATATCACTTCGATTCAGGATACGCGAACGGTGCTTTCTGCCGAAAGCGTGAGACAAGCTATCGATACGTTGTTTTCCGCGCGCAAAATCGCCCTTTTCGGCGTCGGGGCGTCGGCGGTCATCGCCGAAGATTTTCACCAGAAGCTGCTGCGGATCGACCGCTGGTGCGAGGTCGGCACCGGATTCGATATGCAAGCGACGATTGCCGCCAATCTGACCCCGGAGGACGCCGTGTTCGGCATCTCCTACTCCGGACAAACGGAAGATATGATCCGTTCGCTCACGATCGCCAAGGAGGCCGGAGCTACCGTGATTGCGTTAACCCGCTTCGGATCGAATCCGGTTGCCGATCTGGCGGACATCAAGCTGTTTACGAGCTCGCTCGAGAAAAGCATCCGCAGCGGCGCGATGGCGTCGCGGATCGCTCAGCTCAACGTAGTGGATATCGTCTATGTCGGCATTGCCGGCAAGCAGTACGAACGCACCGTAAAAGCGCTGGAGAACACGCGTCAAGCCGTCAAATCGGCGAAACGGGGCGGGTAACAGCGGTTCGATACGGTTTTCCCCTCGCGCACGCCGTGAGGTGAAACATAGATGCAAGCCACTACAACAAATCATGGGAGGATCAGAAAATGAAAAAATGGTTCAGCGGCATCGCGGCGACGGTTTTGCTCACTTCCGGCTTGCTCGCCGGCTGCAGCGGCAAAACCGACGATAAGGCAGGGCAAGGCGCGGGGAACGCAGGCACTTCGGCTCCGGCGGCTAGCAAAGAAGCTCCGAAGGCTGAGAAGGTCAAGCTGACGATCGGCAGCTGGAGAACGGAAGACGTCGACGCTTACGCCAAAATCATTCAAGAATTCAACAAAACCAATCCGAACATCGAAGTCGAATTCAAGCCGACGAAAAACACCGAGTACAACACTCAGCTCAACGTCGCGCTGCAAAGCGGAAGCGGTCCGGACATCATCCACCTGCGCCCGTATGCGGCCGGCGCCCAGCTCGCCGATGCCGGCTATCTCGAGCCGCTGGACAGCATCAAGGGGCTGAGCTCGTTCCCGAAAGAGACGCTGCTCGCCGCTACCGGCAGCAACGGCAAAGTGTACGGCGTACCGACCGTGTTCAGCGCAACCGAAATTTTCTATAACAAGAAAATTTTCCAGAAGTACAATTTGCAAGAGCCGAAAACTTGGGACGAGCTGATGCAAATTTGCGAAACGCTCAAGAAAAATAAAGTGACTCCGTTCGCATTCGGCTCCAAAGAAGGCTGGATCTTGTCCTTGACGCAAGGCGCGCTCGGACCTGCTTTCTACGGCGGCACCGATTTCATGAACAAAGTGGTATCCGGCCAGACGAACTTCAAGAGCCCGGAATTCATCAGCTCGATCAAAATGATGAAAGACTTGACGCCGTACTTCCCGGACAACTTTGTCGGCATCGGCATGGACGATATGCGCAACCTGTTCGTTACCGAGCAAGCGGCGATGATGGTAATGGGCGACTGGGAAATCGCCGTAATGCGTAAAGCCAACCCGGATTTGCAAATGGACGTGTTCCCGGTTCCGCCGAAGACGGCCGGAGGCAAAGCGACGGTTACGACTTGGGTTGACGGTTCGTTCGCGGTGAACGCCAAGTCCCCGCACAAGGCGGAAGCGATGAAGTTCATGGACTTCCTGACGACGAAAGAAGCCGGCACGGTTATCGTCAACAATCTGCTGAAGCCTAGCACGATCGCCGGTATTCAAGCGCAAGATCCGCTCGTCGCCAAAATTTCGAAATACGCCGATACGCAGTCGACGCCTTACATGATGGTCGTTTACTTTGCCGGCGGCAACCCGACGACCAAGGGAACACTGGAAAATACGATGCAGGGCATGTACCAGAACATGCTGACTCCGGAGCAAGTAGCGGACAAAGTGCAGCAAAGCGCAGACACCTGGTTCAAGCCGAAGAAATAATTATGTGAAGGGGCGGGGGCATGAAAAAGTCTACCGGAGCTATAGGGTGGAGGAAGGGAGCGGTTCATCTGTTCCCGCTTCCTGCCCTCGTCGTTTACGTTCTGTTTGTCGTGTATCCGATCGCCGCGGCATTCGGATACAGCCTGTTCGACTGGAAAGGACTCGTGCGCGGCAATTTTATCGGGCTCGGCAATTTCGTCAGCCTGTTCACGCGCGAGCCGTTCAATCATTTGTTCTGGAACGCTTTCGGGCATAACTTGTACTACTTTGCCATTGAGATGGTCGTTCAGAACGGACTCGCCTTCCTGTTCGCCTGGCTTGTTTACACGAAGCTGAAAGGCTCGGGTTTTCTCAAAGTCGCTTACTTCATCCCGAGGCTGCTGTCCGTCATCATCGTCGGATTTCTATGGAAGCTTATCTTGAATCCGAACAACGGCGTACTGAACGTGCTGCTCAAGAAAGTAGGGCTCGCTTCGTGGGCAAAGCCATGGCTCGGCGACACGCATACGGCGCTCACGTCCATCACCTTGGTGAACAGCTGGTACGGTGTCGGCTTCACGATGCTGATCTTCCTCGCCGGGCTCCAGGCCATATCGGGCGAAGTGCTGGAAGCGGCGAAGATTGACGGGGTACGGGGTTTTCGGCTCATTCGCACGATGGTGCTGCCGATGATGATACAGTCGGTCATTATCGTGACCGTGTTTACGTTTATTCACGCTTTCGAAGCTTTCGAACTCATATTCGCCATGGAAGGCTCGCAGGGCGAACCGTACAATTCTACCGACACGCTCGCTATCTTCTTTTACCGGATTGCTTTCGGCGGTTCGAGCGGCGGCGATTCGGTCGCCATCGGCCTCGGCTCGGCGCTTGCCGTCATTTTGTTCCTTATCATTGCCAGCGTCTCCGCTTTATTCCTATATTTGACCCGTAACCGGGAAGTTCAACATTAAGGAGGGACAGCGAATGAACTCGGGCAAAGCGTTACGCACCGTCCAATACGCGCTCGCCTATCTCGGTGCTTTGATCAGCTTGTATCCGATTTTTCTGATGCTCGTTTCCTCCTTGAAGACGAACATTCAGATCTTGAAAAATCCGGTTGCGTTGCCGACCAAGCTATCGTTCGCCGCTTATGAGAAGCTGTGGAAGCAGATTCCATTCGGCAGCTATTTGACCAACAGCATCTTGGTCAGCGTGCTTGCGGTGTTGCTCATTTTGCTGCTGGGCGTGTTCGCGTCGTATTATATCGCCAGGTATCAGTTCCGGTGGAACGGCGCGCTGTACTTCTTCTTCCTGCTCGGCATGATGATTCCGATCAAGCTAGGAATCGTGCCGCTGTTCATGCTGATGAAAAACTTGGGCCTATTGAACAACATGGGGTCGCTTCTCAGCATTTATACGGCGATTGGCTTGCCGATCTCGATTTTGATTTTGACCGGCTTTTTCCGGACGCTGCCGCGCGAGCTGGAGGAAGCGGCGCGCATCGACGGCTGCGCCGATTTCGGCGTCATCCGGCACGTACTGGTGCCGCTCATGCGGCCAGCGCTCGGCACGGTCATGATCATCAATTTCATTACGGTATGGAACGACTTCTTTTTCCCGCTCATCTTCATTCAGGACGACGCCAAAAAGACGATCCCTGTCGGCATGATGTCCCTATTCGGCCAATATTCGGCGGATTGGAGCATGCTGTTTGCCGGGCTGACTCTGGCTTCGCTGCCAATGCTGATCTTGTTCATTCTGGCATCGCGGCAGTTCATGGACGGCATGACGGCAGGGGCCGTCAAATAACGGCTCGCCAGATCGAAACGGTCTTCCAGCTGCAAAAGGAACGGACGACAAGGAGGGACCGTAAGTGGCATCCGAAGCCAATTTCGAACCGATAACGGAACAACGAAACGAACGAAGCGACGGGCTGGACAGTTTGCCCGTTGCCGACATTGTGCGCCTCATGAACGAGGAAGATGCGACTGTACCGGCCGCTGTCCGGTCCGCACTTCCGCACATTGCGGCGGCGATCGAGAGCATCGTCCTGCGCATGCAGGCCGGCGGCAAATTGTTTTACGTCGGCGCCGGTACGAGCGGACGGCTCGGCATCCTCGACGCTTCCGAGTGCCCGCCGACGTTCGGCGTCGATCCGAGCCTCGTCACCGGCATTATCGCCGGGGGCGAAGCGGCCATTCGCCGAGCCATCGAGAATGCGGAAGACAATTGTGAGGCCGGTGCTCTTGACGTAGCGGCAGCAGTTACCGCGCAGGATGCGGTGGTCGGCATCGCGGCAAGCGGCAGCACGCCGTACGTCATTGGCGCGGTACGCGAGGCGAAACGGATCGGAGCACTGACGGTCGGGATTAGCTGCAACAGCCGCACGGCGTTAAGCCGAGAGGTGGATATGCCGATCGAAGTTCCGGTCGGTCCCGAACTTATTACCGGCTCGACCCGGCTGAAAGCGGGAACCGCCCAGAAGCTGGTGCTCAACATGATTTCGACGGCGGCGATGATCAAACTGGGCAAAGTATACGGCAATCTGATGGTCAACGTGCAGGCGACCAACAGCAAGCTGCGCGAGCGCGTCGTCCGCATTATCCGGCAGGCGACGGGGGCCGACGACGCTACGGCCCGCCGGGTGTGCCAAGAAGCGGACGGCGATGCGCGCGCCGCCATCCTGATGCTCCGCTTCGGCATCCCGTTGTCCGAAGCGGCAGCGGCGCTTGCGGCAAGCGGGCATCATTTCGGCGCCGCCGTCAGCTTGCTCGAGAGCAAGCGCCGCGCATAAAACGTTATTGGAGAGCCTGTCCTTGCGACCGGCTCTTCGGCTTGCTTCATCGGAAAGTATATTGCGCGCACTCAATCCTTGGCCGATTCCGTGCGAGAAGCGGGGACCGCCCGAACTGCCGGCCTATGGCCGTTTCTTCTTGCGTTGAAGACGCGCTGTTAGTTGATTATAATGAGGAAAATGTCCGAACGGTCAGAAAGGTGCCCTTTTCCATGCCCGCATCCGAAATTACTTCCGTACAAAATCCCCGCGTCAAAGAATGGGCGCAGCTGCGCGAACGGAAAGGCCGCGACAGCCAGCAGCGCTATCTCGTCGAAGGTCCGCACCTCGTCGAAGAAGCGCTTCGCTCGCGCGCGCCGGTCGTCTCGGTGCTGTATGCGCTCGGCCGCAGTGTGCCTCCGGGCTTGCGGGAGCTCGCGGAGCCCGGCGTTGAATGGATCGCCGTGAGCGAAGCGGTTCTCGCCAAGCTCGCCGATACGCAGACGCCGCAAGGCGTGCTTGCCGTCGTCGAGCGCACGCCCTTTAGCGCTGAGCAATTTTTCCGCGTGAAGCGCAGTCTCGTCGTCGTTCTCGACGCCGTGCAAGATCCCGGCAACGTCGGCACCATTATCCGCTGCGCCGATGCGGTCGGCGCGGACGGCGTCGTGCTCGGCCGCGGCACCGCCGACTTGTACAATCCGAAGACGATCCGCTCGACGATGGGATCGCTGTTTCATCTGCCGATCGTAGAGGCTGATCTCGGCGACATTTTGCCGCGGGCGAGCGAGGCGGGGGCCTGCATCGTCGGCACCAGCCTGCAGGCGGCGCGCTCGTGCTACGAGACGGACCTGACGCAGCCGGTCTGGCTCGTTTTCGGCAATGAGGGTCAGGGCATGTCCGCACGCACCGCCTCGCTAGTCACCGACCCGGTCATCATTCCGATGCACGGCCAGGCCGAATCGCTCAACGTGGCGATGGCGGCGACGGTGCTGCTGTTCGAGGCGTCTCGGCAAAGAAGGCATGCGCGGGGGTAGAGCGGGACTCCCTCACGTTAGTTGCTATGTCGCTTAAAAGTTGAAAGGGCTGCCGGAATGGTCTCACCATTCCGGCAGCCCCTTCTTTGCGGTCAGCCCTACTTGGAGTTGATGTTAAACAGAACCCGGGCGATCAGATCCTGATTGTAATTGCCGAAGTTTTTCCCGTATATGGTCAGTCCGCCGACGTTTCCGGTTTCCGCCACGCCAATTTTAAACTTGATGTCTTCGTTATGTTTCAGGTTAACGTCAGTAATCTTTACATCCGAAATGCGCCAGCCATCAATGAACGTGCCATTCTCGTTAATGCGTAACAGCTTAAGCAAGCCGTTTTGGTTCAGATGGAGCGGCCACCAGTCCGGATTATATTTCCCCTTCTCACCGCCGAAATCGCCTGGCGATGTCCATGCGCCAACTTTAACGTTGTTCACGTAAAAGACGATGTCCGACGGGTAATCATTATTATAGCTGGGGGCTTCCGAACCTAGTTCCATAATGAATTGAAGTTCGTTGAAGCTCTGGTTCGGTTTCAGGTAATTGGGAATGCGGTATTCCAGAAATCCTTTCGAAAGCCAAACGATGCCGGCGTTAATATGCTGCGGATCGGCGAAATAGCGCGGATTGTCAAATTCTCCGATGATGCTGTCCTTTGTCGCCAGCCCGCAAGTGGGATCGGCGTAATAGTCAATGTAATGGCCGACCCGAATATCCACGTCGTAAACGTTCACTTCGCTTCGGTTTTTCAACTCCACGGTCAGCATTTCTTCGTTAATGTAGCAAATCTTCTGAATCCCATGTTTCCCCACCGCGGTCGTGATGCCGATCAAGCCGCTTTGTTCCAGCTTCTTGATATGCATGGTTATGGCCCCGTTGGACAACCCCAACTTCTCGGCTATTTCATTTAAATTTAAGCTGTCGTAATGATTCAACAGCTCCAATATTTCAAGGCGGATATCAGAGCTTAACGCTTTAAAGATACCCAGTCCTGACTTTAAATCTTTAATGTGGATCAAAGGTTGCGCTTCCTCTCTGATAAACATATATTTTACAAAATCATAAAACAAATAGATGAAAATGAGAAGTGGCATCGTTTGATATTTGTTGCCGGAGCGAAAATGCCCAAGGGGTACAAAATATGAATTATAGGATCAAATGGTGGCGAAGCGATGCGCGGCCGGGATCATACATTTCGGGCGGCATCTTAAATTTCTTAAATTGAGTTGACACGGATTGGAATGCAAGTTTTTTCGCAATTTTTAAAGGAGACGTACGTTAGTTTGCTTGCCAAGATTTACAGCCTTCTCAAATAAAGAAAAGGTAGGGTACCCTCGGAACTTTCCAGATTCCATAACCAAGGAGATACCCTACCATATTATATAGCTCACACTCAAGTTAACTCTTTTACTGATTCTCTTTCGACCAATTGATACGCTAAAAAATGGTTCCCAGACTTTTGTCCCTTGTCAGGTTCTTTAATGATTTCGATCATGTGTTTCATGCTTTCTTTTCCAATTTCATAAAAAGGCTGGGAAATCGTTGTAAGTTTAGGTATGGTCATATCCGAAATCGATAAATTATCATAACCGATTATTGAAATGTCCTCCGGAACCTTTAACCCGCTATCGATTACACACCGTATTGCACCTATTGCCATTTCGTCAGTAGCCGCAAAAACTGCCGTGATTTTTGTTTTATGGTGGTTTGATAATAATTCTGTCATCGCCTTATACCCGTCATCGTAACGCATCTTACCGTAAACAATTTGTTCGGGGGAGAGAGGCAAGTTGTAATATTGAATCCCTTGCAGAAACCCCTGGTGTCTTAATTCTCCCGAATTATGGTTGTTCGTAATTGCTGAGATAATACCTATTCGTTGATGGCCTCTTGATACAAGATAAGCTACTGAATCAAAAGCGGCCCTCTTATCGTCAATCTTGAAAGCTGGAATACTTCCGGCCTCATGACTGCTTAAGACCATGACAAGCGGAATGCCCAGACGCTTTATTGCTTGGTCGTATTCTTTCGGTATATATCGGCTAGATAGCAAGATACCGCTCACATTGCTTTTTTTAAGAAAATGCAAGGCATTCATTAAAGTTTCTTCTCGAGCATTTGCCCCTTCTTCCAGTTCGTGAAGCAAAATATTGATATTGTTTTCGCGTGCCTCTCGACTCATGCCTTTGTACAACTCCGCAAAATAAAAAGTTGCAATATCGGGGAAAATGACCCCTACTGTAATATCCTGGGCCTTTGAACTTAAAGATTTTGCGACACGATTTGGCGTATAGTCCAAACTTTTTATCGCGGACATTACTCGTCTGCTTGTTTCATTTTTTACCGATTCCGGATTATTCAGCACCCGGGAAACTGTTGCGGTCGATACACCCGCGAGCTTGGCCACATCTTGAATCTTTGCCAAATTATTACCCTCCATATGTATAAATAAATCTCATGGTTCAGTACTCATTCTTCGCTTCGTCTTTATTTTACAATATTTTTATTATTTTTGCATGTAAATTACAAAAAAAGTGGCTCATAACAAAAGTTCTAGAATTGTGCTCTAACGCTGAGCGAGGATTGACGCAGATGCTGCAGGGTTGACTGAGGCACAAATAATTTATTGACGGTGGCAGATGGATTTAGTATATTAAATTCTGTAATCGATTAATGTAAATTACATTTTGTATGAGGTGGTGATCATCTGATCGAATATGATGTAAGCGGTTACTTTATGAGGGAGTAAGAAAATACCCTCGAGAGGAGAAAAGGACATGAAGTTGTTCAATCGTAAAATCGCTTCATTTTTCCTTGTTTTTTGCTTGATGATCTTGTCGGCTTGTTCCAGTACCAATGGTGGCGGGGCTGCAAGTAATACTTCCGAAACTTCCGCAAAGACGTCCTCACCAAATTCCCCCAAAGAGACCGTCAAGTTAAACTGGCTGGTACGAAGTGATCCTATTATGAATGAGTGGCAGAAAGAGATGATAGCGGGTTTTCAAGAGAAGAACCCGAATGTGAAAATCAATCTTATCATCGTCCCCGAAGATCAAGTTGACCAGAAAGCGCAGACAATGATTGCCGGTGGGGATGTCCCTGATGTGTTTGTGACGAACTGGGGATTTTCAGGTTTCTCCACTTACAAGGATCAACTGCTCGATCTGGCGCCCTACATAAAAAAAGATCCCGATTCAGTTAAAGGCATCGGCGATGACATCATGAACGTTTATAGATCGGGTGACAAAACATATGGAATTCCAATTGTCGCCCTTGGTTCCTATCTCTTCTACAATAAGGATTTATTTGACCAGGCAGGCATTTCTTATCCTCCAACGGATTGGAACGATAAATCGTGGACATGGGATAAAATGGTTGAAGTTGCAAAGAAGTTGACAAAGAATATGGATAACGCACAAAAGCGCGTCTTCGGAGTCTACGACGAACTATTCCCGCAAACTGCGGATGCTTGGCTGTTTGGTGGCGATTATTTCAAGCCAGAAGCCTACAAAACGAATATGATGGGCGAGCCCACCGTTTCGGATGAGGGTGTTCGTCGTGGTATTCAAGCTCATCTTGATCTGATTCAAAAATACAAGGTTCATCCTTCGACTGCCGATTTAAACTCCATCTCCGCTATCGGCGTACCGTTCCTCACTGGACAAGTGGCCATGCACATGAAGCACGGCGGTGGATTCTGGGTAAATAAGCCGGCCAAATTCCGCTGGGGCGTAGCGGCGCTCCCGTATACGGTTGAGAATCGCCGAACCACAATGTTCATAGACTCTGTCAATATCCTCAAAGCGACAAAACATCCGGATGAAGCGTGGGCATTTGTCAGACACATTACGGATCCAAACGGCGGTGCAAAACGATTTATGGAAGTCACAAACGCCACTCCCGCCAATGGGGAACTTCTGAAACAGTGGTACGAGATGATGGCAAAAAATTTGGATATGACTCCTGCACAGATCAAACAGGTTCATGAGGGTTCGCTTGCCATCGCTAATGAGTCGCCAAATCATCTTATCAAAAACTTCAATGCCATCAATAACGCAATTTTGCAACCTCTTAACAGCGTGTATGACGGCAAGAAAGATATTGATACTGCACTGAAAGAAATAAAGTCCGGACTTAATGCTTTGAAGTAAGCTTTGAATTGGATATCCCTTTGTGCAGCCCACGAAGGGATATCCTTTCTTCAGCATGAAAAGAAAGGGTGAGACGCGTGACTGAGAAAAGGACTCGAAAATCTATTTTTAGCGGGGAAAAAATGTTCTGGTTTTTCATTATGCCTTGGATAATCGGCTTTATCCTACTCACAGGAGGCCCCATTTTCGCTTCTATGGTTCTGAGCTTCACGAAATATGATGTTTTGACTGCACCGAATTTTATCGGGTTTGATAATTACGTCCATCTTTTTAATGATCGATTGTTTTACAAATCTCTGTCAACAACTTTATACTATACCGTTCTTGCTGTGCCGTTCGTCAATATATTGGCGTTACTGCTTGCCTTGCTGCTCAATCAAAAGGTGAGAGGGATCGGTGTTTTCCGAGTGATTTTCTATGCACCGTCCGTCGTCTCGGGTGTCGCTATATGCTTTCTATGGGCGTGGCTGCTGAATTCTGATTTCGGTATCGTCAATTACGTTTTATCGCTCGTTCATATTAAGGGGCCGGCGTGGTTTAGCAGTTCCTCAACGGTCATTCCTTCATTAGTTCTTACCACGTTAACCGGTATAGGTGGTACCATGGTTATCTATTTAGCCAGTATGCAAAGTTTATCAGCAGAGATCTTCGAGGCTGCTGCGATTGACGGTGCAAATCCGTTTAGACGTTTTTTTGCGATTACGATTCCGTTACTTTCGCCAGTCATACTTTTTAATGGGATCATGACTATGATTGCGGCGATACAGATATTCGTACCTTCGTTTGTGATCACCAAAGGGGGGCCCGATTGGGGATCTTATTTCTACGTATATTATCTCTTTGACAATGCCTTTTCCCAATTCCGAATGGGTTACGCCTCTGCACAAGCTTGGATTCTGTTTGTTATCACATTCGCCATGACATTGCTTGCTCTGAAGGTCTCCAAGCGATATGTCCATTATTAAAAAACTACAAGGGGGATCTGAGATGAAGCCTTCGAAGAGTTATTCGTATGGTCAACTTTCCGTTCCTGGAATTGTATTGGTCTACTTCTTATTATTTTTATTCAGTATTGTTTTCCTGTTTCCTCTGTGTTGGATGTTTCTCACATCTGTTAAAGAACTGGGTGCTATCTACCTCGTTCCGCCGCAATGGATACCGAAAGTATTCCAATGGGAGAATTACATGAAAATTTTTCGCGATTACCCGTTGGGTACATACCTGTCGAATTCGGTAGAATACACTATCATATCTACGTTTGGTATCGTTTTATCCTCCTCGCTGGTAGCTTTTGGATTTGCCCGGATTAGAGCGCGTGGGAAAGATCCGCTATTTGCATTGGTTTTGGCTACAATGATGCTGCCTTATCAGGTGACTATGATTCCGCAGTATTTGCTTTTCAGGAAACTAGGCTGGGTAGATTCTTATTTGCCGTTAGTAATTCCCGCTTTTACTGGCAGCGCCTTCATCATCTTTCTTTTGCGGCAATTCTATATAGGACTTTCCAAGGATCTGGATGAAGCGGTAAGTATAGATGGCGGTGGTTATTTTACGATCTTCTTTCGGATTATCATCCCACTTTCTTTGCCTGCCATGGCCACTGCAGGGATTATGGAGTTTATGTACCGTTGGAATGACCTGCTAGGACCGCTGATTTATCTCAATACGACAAACAAGTTTCCTCTGGCGTTAGGTTTGGCGAATTTCACTTCGTCCTATGGCGCTACTCAGTGGAATATTTTGATGACCGCCGCCGTTGTTTCGGTTATTCCGCCATTGCTTCTTTTCTTTACGGCGCAGAAGTACTTTATTCAAGGGATTGTTGTTCATGCTTCAAAAGATTGAGCACTTAAAAAGCAATGGAAGAATCGACTAAAAGTCTGGTCGTATATGTGACACAGACTCTCTTTCGATGATTCTATAAGGCAAAAAGTTTGTTCCTTTATCCAACAGTTTACGAGGGTTTTCAAGAACATTAATTAAATATTTTACAGCTTCGGCACCGATATCCTCAAAAAGGTTGCGAAACCGTGGTTAATTTTTGGGACTGCCATGTTAGATACTGCCAGATTATCATAACCGATTACCGAAATATCGTCCGGAACCTTCAGGCCGCAATCGTTTATGCACCTCATGGCGCCAATAGCCATTTCATCTGTTGCTGCAAACACGGCAGTAATCTTCGTAATCTCTCTAGATGATAATAATTCCTTCATTGCGGAATAGCCGTCATCGTAACGCATATTTCCGTAAGCAACTTGTTGATCGAGAAAGGGAAGTTGATAATAATCGATAGCATTTTTGTATCCGGCCAACCTCGGTTGCCCGACAATCATATTGTCCGGTGACGCAGAGATCATGGCAATTCGTTTGTGCCCTCTTGCGACCAAATATGCGACAGCTTCAAAAGAGGCTCTAATATCATCGACTTTAAAAGCAGGGATCTTTGCATTGGCATGATCGCCAAGAACCAACACAACAGGAATTTTTAATCGTTTGATGACGTCCCCGTACTCCTCTGTTATAAAACGGCTGGCCAAAATAATCCCATCTACTCTGTATTGTTTCAAAAAAACCATAGTATCCAGAATTTGCTGCTGTTGTGGGCCCTCATTGTCAAGATCATGCAGTAAAACATGTGTTTTGTGACGTAATGCAGTCCTGCTAATTCCTTTGTACAGCTCTCCAAAATAAAAAGTGGTGATATCAGGAATAATAACACCGATGGACAGATTCTGATTTTTGGAGCTTAATGATTTTGCTTTTTCGTTGGGGAAATAATTCAACTTGTTTACAGCTTCCATTACACGCTCTCTTGTTTCTTCGCTAACCTTTTCAGGGTTATTAAGAACTCTCGAAACTGTTGCTATTGAGACATCAGCGTACTTGGCTACATCTTGTATAGTCGACATGCAGTATCCTCCGAATTCCGTTGAAAGCAAATAATTTTGATGTAAAAGTGATGGCGTTTCCACGCGTTTATTTTATGAAATTTAATGTAAATAATAAAGAACTTTTACAGAAAAAATATTGATTTTACATTAAAAATCATAGTGTTTCACTATGTGTGTTGTCAAGTGATGCATTGTTCTGAATGAAAATTAATTCTTGACAATGGAATTGCGATGAAATATATTCAAATTGAAATGAAAACGTTTTATGAAAATACATGTAAAGAGGTGATTGTTTCAAGTGTATTTTTGCGAGGGAATATAGAATTTATACTAACGCCAGGAGGGGAAAGACATGAAAATTTCGTGTGCATTGCTTAATTGGAGAAGAGGAAGGAAAGTTTCTTAGCTGGGATCAGGGAATCGCGGAGGTCTGCAAATTGAACTACATATCCATTTAAAAAGGGGCTGGGAGCATATGAAGAGATCTTTGGAGTTGTCAAAAATGACTGTTGGACTCATTTCCACAACGTTGTTATTGGTTCCTTTGATCGGATGTCAAACTAGCAATAATGCCAGTCAATCTAAAGGCGCTTCTGGCGCTCAAGAACAAAACGTCTCAAAGGATGCTTCCAAAAAACAAGAGAACCCGGGAAATATCGACTTTACGAAAGCAAGCGGTTCCATCGTTTGGGGTGCTTACCCTATTGCCCATGGCAATGAGCGACAAGAGTTGATTGATAAGTTCCAGGAAAAATACCCAAACATCAAAGTTACTCTTCAAGAATTGCCCAGTAATACAGATACGATGCGCCAATTGCTGACAACGCAGATCGGCGGCGGTTCCGAAACACCCGATGTTTATTTAGGAGACGTCATTTGGCCGGCTCAATTTGCAGAAGCGCAATTGGCCATGCCATTGGATAAATATTTGCCTAAATCATTTTTTGACAGGTTTGCCACCGGACTTGTTGACGGTGCTTCTTACAAAGGAAACATTTACGCTGCGCCTTTCTTCGTTGACTCTGGACTTTTGTATTACCGAAAAGATTTGTTGGAAAAAGAGGGGCTGCAACCGCCTAAAACGTGGGAAGAAGTACAGAAATACGGTCAACTTCTCCAGCAAAAGGGCGATGTCAAATTTGGCTTTGTATGGCAAGGAGCTTCTTATGAAGGCTTGACATGTGATTTTATGGAATACTTGACTTCAGCAGGCGGAAAAGTAATGAGTGCTGATGGGAAGCCAACTTTTGATTCTCCCGAAAGCAGAAAAGCAATTCATTTCATGAAGGGGTTAATTGATAGCGGGGTTTCTCCTAAATCTGTCGTAACCTTTCATGAGAACGAGGCTATGGACGCATTTAACGCAGGTGCAGCGGCCTTCCTTCGCAATTGGGATTATGCATGGTTCAGTGCAAACGACCCCAGAAGCTCCAAAGTGGTTGATAAGGTCGGCGTTATGACTCTTCCCAAATTTGAAGGAGGGGAGAAAGGATTTGCAACGATCGGTGGATATAACCTGCAAGTTAATCCGCATACGAAAAATCTTGCAGCCTCTCTCGCGTTCATTGACTTTTTAACCGGTGAAGAAGCACAAAGTCTTTTAGCAACGAAATATTCAATAGTTCCAACCAATAAAGCAGTTCAAAACAATCCCGACGTTAAAAAAGTTAGTCCGGTAACAAACATTGTAAGTGAAGTCAATTTTATTTCTCGTCCGGCAAAAACTTCGCAATATGCTCAAGTTTCCAGTGCTATTTACACAAACCTCAATAAAATTTTAACTGGCGGGGCGGACGTTGAAGGAGCTATAAAGGATACCCAAAAGCAAATTGAATCGGCAGTTAGCGGCGGAAGCGGTTTGTAATCTCAAATATGTTTTTACGGACAGGACTTTGTCCTGTCCGTAAAAACTAAATTATGGACGGGGAAAACCATCTCTATCCGGATAAGGAGCAGTAAAGATGGAGAGAACGCACAACGCATCCGAGGAAAATAACTCTCTTCAACGTCAAGAACGTAGAGCAGGTCATTGGATGATGGTTCCGGCACTTGCTGTTATCGCAATCATTACAATCTTCCCAATCATCTACTCGGTATGGATGAGTTTGAACAACGTCTCTTTGACTACAAACGGTTTTACAATGTCTTTTGCCGGAATGAAAAATTATGGGATCTTGTTGAAAAGCGCTGTTTTCTGGCAAGCAGTCTGGTTTACCTTCTATTTTTCGATAGTCACAGTAGCAATTGAATTGGTTTTGGGAGTACTTATTTCTTTGTCGATAAACGGAATTAAGCGATTGAAAAATATATCTATGATCGTCATGTTGATTCCATGGGCACTTATAACCGTTATATCCGCCCAAATGTGGTCTTATATCTATAATGGCGTATATGGTTTATTAAATTACATCCTTCAAATTAGCCAGATTATTCCAGCGCCGATTACTTGGTTAGGTTCAAGCAGTTCCGCTGTGATTGCATTAATGATTGCCGACATTTGGAAAACGACTCCTTTTGTAGTGATCATATCCTTGGCCGGATTGCAAATGATTCCCGTTGAACTCTATGAATCCGCATATATTGACGGTGCAAATAGATGGCAAATGTTTTGGCGTGTCACATTGCCTTTGATAAGCGGAAGCGTTGCTTTGGCTGGTTTGTTCCGGATTTTGCAAGCGTTTGGGTTGTTTGATTTACCGTTTGTTCTTACACAGGGCGGACCCGGAACATCTACGCAATCCTTGGCCATATTAAGTCAAAAGGTCATGTTTCAAAACTTGAGTTTTGGCCCAGGGTCCGCAGTAGCAGTGACTACCGTGCTTATTGTACTTGTCATTAGTCTTGCTTTCTTCTCGGTATTTAAAAAAATGGTTTCGGGGGATAGAAAATGAATGAGCCCAAATGGAGAACAGGACTACGTTATGTGATACTTATACTTTTTTTGGGTATTATTTTACTTCCCATGATTTGGATGGTTATTACTTCCTTCAAACCGGATCTTGAGTTAGGGTTATATCCGCCTTCATTGGTGCCGCAAAGTTGGACCGGCGATCATTATATGGAAGCGTTCCAAAAGTATAACTTTGGAATTTATATAAGAAACAGTGTCATTATTTCTGTTATATCAACAACTTTAGTAATTATATTATCAAGCTTAGCAGCCTTTGCCATTGCCCTCCTGCCAGTTAGGGGGAAGACAATAATTATGATGGCCTTGCTGATTATTTCTATGTTTCCTGCTGTAGCAGTAGTTACACCGCTATACATGTTACTTCGGACACTAGGTTGGTTGAATAGCTTCCAGGCTTTAATTATTCCGTATACCGCATTCAATTTACCTTTCGCCATATGGATTTTGCGAAATTATTTCGCGGAACTTCCCAAGGACTTATTCGAAGCGGCACGGGTTGACGGCGCGACCGTACTTCAGACTTTTTATCAGATTTTTGTACCGCTAACTCGTCCCGGTCTATTCACAGCCACGGTGTTTACATTCATCTCTACTTGGACAGAGTTTTTTATGGCTCTGGTATTCAATCAATCCAAAGAGATGAGGACAATTCCTGTTGGAATAGCGCTTTTTAATGGCCAATTCTATATCCCGTATGGAACTATCTTTGCTGGATCCATAGTTGCTATCCTGCCAATCATTCTAATAACGATTGTTTTTCGGAAATGGGTTGTTTCTGGCCTAACGTCTGGGGCAGTCAAAGGTTAACGCCAATACACAAAAGAGGAGAAAGCACATGCAAAAAAAATGGTGGAAAGAAAGTGTCGTCTATCAAATATATCCGCGTAGCTTTAAAGATTCTAACGGCGACGGTATCGGCGATATTCAAGGAATTATCTCCAAAATAGATTACTTGCAAAAACTGGGGGTAGATGTTATTTGGCTTTCCCCTGTTTACCAGTCGCCAAACGATGACAACGGTTACGATATAAGTGATTATTATAATATTATGGAAGAATTCGGAACGATGGGGGATTTTGATGCTTTACTCGGAGAATTACATAATCGTGGAATGAGGCTGGTGATGGATCTCGTTGTCAACCATACATCTGACGAGCACAAGTGGTTTATTGAGTCACGGCGGTCGAAAGACAATCCATATCGCGACTATTATATTTGGCGACCGGGAAATAACGGTGCAAGGCCGAATAATTGGGAGTCTGTTTTCAGTGGCTCTGTTTGGGAGTTCGACGAACAGACTGGAGAATACTATCTTCATTTATATAGTAAAAAACAGCCTGACCTAAATTGGGAAAACCCACAAGTTCGAAACGACATTTTTAACATGATGCATTTTTGGCTCGAAAAAGGGATAGATGGATTTCGTATGGATACGATTACGACGATTTCCAAGGTCACAAGCTTCCCTGACGCCCCTATAGTAAAAGAGAATCAATACCAACCGGCAACTCAATTTTATTTAAATGGTCCACGTTTAGAACAATTTTTAGGGGAAATGAAAGAAAAAGTGTTTTCCCAATACGATATTATGACGGTCGGTGAAACACCTGGCGCCACACCTGAAGAAGCAATCCGTTATACGAATGAGGAGAATGGCTTCATGGATATGTTGTTTCAATGGGAACATATCGAAGCAGATCCTGGGACGGGTGGGAAATGGGCAGGCGATTCATGGAACTTGCTTGATTTTAAACGTGTTATGACAAAATGGCAAAAACAGTTGGAAGGAAAGGGTTGGAATAGCTTATATTTAAGCAACCACGACCAACCTCGCCAAGTATCCCGTTTTGGCAACGATACTGAGTACCACGCTGAATCAGCGAAAATGCTTGCAACTTGTTTGCATATGTTGCAAGGAACTCCATTCGTATATCAAGGTGAAGAAATTGGAATGACTAACGTTGCGTACGAATCTATCAACGAATATAGAGATATTGAAACATTAAACATGTATAAAGAATCAATCGCAGCTGGGAAAGATCCGAATGAATTGTTAGTCATGATTCATAAAAAGAGCAGAGATAATGCGAGAACGCCGATGCAGTGGGACGAGAGCGCTCATGGCGGCTTCACTTCGGGGATCCCGTGGATTCAAGTGAATCCGAACTATAAGGAAATTAATGTTAAGAAGCAGATTGATGATCCGAACTCGGTATTTAATTATTACAGAAACTTAATACAACTAAGAACAAAATATTCAATTATTGTATACGGTTCATATGAACTAATTCTTGATGATCATGAACAAATATATGCCTATACTCGAAAGCAAGAGGATAAGACCTTACTGGTAATCGCCAATTTTGCGGCAAGTATTCAGGAGTTTCGGTGGGACAAGGTAAATCATTTTTCTGTTAAAGAATTGTTAATTAGTAATTATGAAGTGGAAGAAAAATTGGCACCTGCAATTACACTAAAGCCATATGAAGCACGCGTATATCTATTGCATGAAGAGACCAGCCGCTTGTAGCTTAAGATGTAAGTAAAGATGAGAGTTCCTAAACAAATGGTTGAGCACGTAAAATGGGAGGACATATCAGTGACGAAATTAAAAGTAGGAATACAGCTTTATTCAGTACGTCAGGCCATGAAAGCCGATCCATACGGTGCTTTAGCCAAAATTGCTGAAGCGGGATATAAATTTGTAGAGGCTGCAAACCATAATGCCGACACAGACGACGGTTTTGGATTTGGGGTTCCTGCAAATAAAATGAAGGAAGTTCTGGATAACTTGGGAATATCCATCGTGGGCTCTCATATCAATCCTTTAAAACTAGACCGCCTCCCGGCGATTTTAGATTATCATCAAGCGCTTGGTAATAAACAAATCGGATGCGATATAGAGTTTTACCCATATAACGACCTTGATTATGTACTGCGTCGTTGCGACCTTTTCAACAAAGTGGGGGAAATGTGCAAAGAACGCGGAATGCGGTACTATTACCATAATCATTATCAAGAGTTTCAAAAAATTGGAAATAAGACGATTTACGAAATTATTATGGAAAACACGGACCCGTCTTTGGTGTTTATAGAGTTGGATACTTACTGGATCATTCGAGGTGGGCAGAACCCGCTGCATTTGATCGAGAAGTATAGGGAGCGCTTGGTGCTTCTTCATCAGAAAGACTTTCCGCAACATGCGCCGCAGCCAATTGTTATGTATGACGGCGTAGTCGATCCAAATCGGGATATTACCGACTCTATATTTACTATGACGAAGAATCCGCTATGCTTTACTGAGATCGGAACGGGTATTCTCCCGATTCAGAGCATTATCGATGCTGCGGGAGCTGCACCTAATCTTGAGTATATTTTGCTCGAACAGGATCATTCTCAGCTTGATGAAATTGAGTCTATTAAAACAAGCATGAATGCTTTTCATAAATTCTCAAACATTGAATTCAATGCGGGGTAATCATCGGAAGATTAAACGCTTAGTTCCGCAGGTCTGGAGCACATGACTATACCGATTTGACGCTTACGATTTTTTATAAGTAGAAGACCAGTAACGGCAAAATCCATAGCTGTTACTGGTTGTTTTTTTGGGGGGATTTTCATTCAGATTAACGTCCGTTTTGTTCTACGGATGCGGATTGTCCGAAGGATATTGTCGTTACCTGAACAAGCATAAACATACGCCAGATTGGATGAAGGTTACGAATTGTTTATCCGTTTTGATTTCATTTGGCTTTATAATATATACGTTGATTACATTCGGCTGGTAAGGAAGTGGTTGAAAACATGGAGTTCCATAAGGACTTGTCTGCATTAGGTTGGGAAAAAGTAAGAAAGAGACAGCTGCTTCGGCTGCCGATTGTAGATGAATGGCTAAAATTAATTCGATTGCAGCCGGGCGATTCGGTTTTGGATATAGGTCCCGGTCCCGGCTTGTTTACTTTACGATATGCAGATGAGGTCGGGGACGCAGGGAAGGTGACAGCACTTGAGAAATCGAAGGAAGCTGCCGAGTATTTGTTACAAGAACTGTCCCGGATACATAGCAAAATTGAAGTTTTCGTAGGAGATGCCGCGGAGACTGATTTAAAACAGTTAGGCTCCTTCGATGTGATCATGCTGACCGATATACTCCACCATGCGGATTCACCGAACCAACTGTTGCAAAATCTTAAAAATACGATCCCGTCGAGCGGTACGCGCATATTCATCTCGGAGTTCGACCCCGAGTCCAATGGGGAATTTGGTCCGCCGCTAGAGAAGCGCCTGAGCGACACCTATTTGCTAGATTTACTGCGAATCATAGGATTTACTGTAATCGCGAGCGGGAAGCAATCTTTCGAACATTACTACATCATTGCACATATTTAAGCACACCGCTGAGGAGAGTGAGCAAATGGAAGAGTGGTCCTATCCCATTGGAAAATTTGTTGCCGCGGAGCATCCAACCGACCAGCACCGCCGCAAATGGATTGAGGACATCCGGCAAATGCCCGGCCTGCTTCGCACGACCGTACAATCTTTAACGGGCGAACAACTGCTGACCCTCTATCGGCCTTGCGGGTGGAACGTGAAGCAAGTCGTGCATCATTTAGCCGACAACGACATGAACGCCTATATCCGGTTCAAAAGGGCTCTCACCGAGGACACTCCAATGGCAGGCACTTACCGGCAAGATTTATGGGCGGAGCTTAGCGACTATAGCGATACGCCTGTCGAAACCTCGATCGCACTCATCGAAGCGCTTCGGAAACGGTTTGTCGATTTGCTTCGGCAGCTATCGCCGGAACAGTTTCAACGCACCTTTACGTCTCCGACAAACGGCGTCATGACGCTCGATGCCGCGACGGAGCGGTATGCTTGGCATGGGAACCATCATCTCGCGCAAATTGCGTCTCTTAAAAAACGGATGGGCTGGCTATAGAGCAAAGCTTTTTTGCCGGGAAGCATGTTTCGGCGTCCTGAGAATATATTTTAAGGAGGGGTAGTCCACAAAGCGGGGATGACACGATTTGCAGAAACAGTCGTTTATACGCGGTACCGTCATTTTGTCGGCGTCGGCATTGCTGTTGAAAATCGTAAGCTTTGCAAATAGCATTTTTCTAACCCGATTGTTAGGTGCGGAAGGCATCGGCTTGCTTATGATGGCTCATCCGCTAGTTCCGCTCGTCATTACTTTGACGGAGTTAGGCTTGCCGGTCGCCATTTCCAAGCTGGTATCGGAAGCGGAGATCAAGGGCGACTCCGGCAAAATCAAAAGGATCGTGGCAGTCTCTCTCGCAGTAACCGGCACGCTTAGTGTAATCCTTACTCTCCTCGCTCTTTTTGGCGCCAAATATGTCGCATCCGTATTTCTAACGGACCAAAGGCTTACTACGCTATGCTGGCCATTACGCCTATTGCGCCGGTTGTCGCCATTTCCGCTGTCTTAAAAGGTTACTTTCGCGGCAAGCAGCATATGAACGTCATCGCCATGTCGGAGGTCGTCGAACATTTGGTTCGATTGGCGGCTACGATCAGTTTAGTGCAGATTCTTCTTCCCTACGGCCTTGAGTATGCGGCGGCAGGGGCAATGATATGCAGCGTCATTGGCGAGGGCGCCGGTCTCTTATACGTGCTTGCGAAATTCAAAAGGCACTTCACGCAAAAGGGCAGATTGCCGGTCGTCAGGCCTTATTTCCGGCAAGGAAAGCAAACGCTGCTGGAGCTGCTGCATATCGGCCTGCCGACGACAGGCAACGGGTTTATTCATTCGATTTTCGGGGCGTTCCTGCCTATGCTCGTCACCAAAAGCTTAATGATTTCGGGCATTAGCGCTTCGGAAGCGACCAAGCAATACGGCTTGCTGTTCGGCTGCGCGTTTCCTCTGCTCTTCATTCCGGGCTTTGTTACAAGCTCGCTCTCCACAGCGCTCATCCCGGCTATAAGCGAAGCGAAAGCGTCCGGAAAAGGGCTGCTGATGCACCATAGAATGGATCAGGCGATGCGAATTGCGCTGTTTGTAGGAACTCCGAGCACGGTTATTTTATATTTATGGGCCACTCCGTTAGCCGACTTTCTTTACCACAGTCCGGAGGCGGGAGCGCTGGTCAAACTGCTGGCGCCCATCTTCTTTTTCCATTATTTCGAGGCGGCGTTCCAGTCTATTTTGCTTGGGCTGGGAAGAGCGGCCACGGTGATGTGGAACTTTATGGTCACGAGCTTTTTCGAAGCGGTCGCCATTTTTATTTTTGCATCCAAATCAGGGATTGAAGGGGTTGCCTTAGGCCTTGGGTTCGGCGTTTTTTTGCTGACCTTGCTCCAGTTCTCGGCCGTCTCCAAATCGATCGGATTTTATATGGATGCCCGGATCGTCGTTAAAACTGCGGCAAGTGCGATGGTTATGGCGATATGCGGCTTGGGGATGTATTCCTTCATGCAGCAGTCCGGCTTCAATCATGTATTGAACGCTCTAGGGGCGATTGCCGTATCCGTGCTCGCTTTTTTTGTGGCGCTGTTCACGACCAACGCGTTCCGCCGCTCGAAGGTAATTAACTAGGCGTTTTCACTAAATATTCAGCTGCCGAGAAAGGCGTAAGCGGAGGAGCAAAATCTTGTCACAGAACACGAAAAGCCGGCAACAGCTTGCGACCGGTAATTGCAATTGCACTCATTACGGCAGTTTCCTTAATTGGCGATTGTATGCTGTACGTTGCTTTGCCGACCCACTATACGATACGATATGCCCAGTACCTCGGCTTTCATCCGTCAACTTCTCATTTTTTTTGGCCTAACAACGTATAAGGAAGCCATGGCCGTAAGCCAGCCATGGCTTCCTTTTTTCGCGGCTCCTAGCCCTGATATAGCCCGAGTTCTTAAATCAGAGACTTTGGTGACGCTGATCCGGAACAAAAGGTCGCATAACGTCGTTTAACGTCCTGACTTACGCTCATAAAGAATTTTGTTCTTTATGTACCGAATTTCCGGGCTCTAAACGTTTATTCCGGCAAAATCTGCTCCGGACAGCGTCAGGACAGTCGTTGATTAGCGAATTCGTTCGCTGCTGCTCATCTAACCCGTCCGGCTGAACGTCATACGCTCAAACGACGCTGAATTGGAACAAGAAGGGCGGCTATCTCGCATCAACTTGACGAAGCTACCGTTTATCAGCCTTAACCGCGCACTAGTTTCAAAAACTCCCGCATGAATCCCGGTAAATCCGGCCAAGCGTGCCCAGACACGATGTTGCCGTCAACGCAAAGCGTCTCGGCCGCGTAGGTCGCGCCGAGCGTTTCCACATCGAACCGGCAAGCGGTGTAGGCGCTCAGCGTGCGGCCTTCGAAATACTGATTGTTTTTCAGGGCGTTTAACACTAGCGCCGCATGGCAAATCGCCCCTACAGGTTTGCCAGCTTCGAAAAAGTGGCCGACAATGCGTGGGATGTTTTCGTCCAAACGAATATATTCCGGGGCTCTGCCGCCAGGAATAATGAGTCCGTCGTATTCCGCAGGATCGACATCGGCGAAGGAGACGTGAGATTCCAACTGGTATCCGGGCTTTTCCGTGTATGTATCCCATCCCTCGAAATCGTGAACCACTGTGCGCAGCACTTTTTTCGTCGGCGAGGCCAGAACGGCTTTGTAGCCTTCCTCCAGCACCCGGAAATAAGGGTAATACACTTCGAGAGCCTCCGCCGCATCGCCCGTGATGATCAAAATTTGTTTGGACAAAGCTTTCACGTCCCTCCAATTGGTTTGATATCCCATACTCTATTTTGCGGCGGAGGTTGTTCGGCTGTAAAGAGGTGCAAAATGTTGAACGATGTCGCGTTTTACCGGGACGTTTCCCGAGGGGCGGAAGCAGCCGAATCGCTAACCATTTGCCTGGTCGCGACGTTAAGGCGATTCCACAGGTTGGCTGTGGCGATCCCGGCGATCAGAGTGGCCAGCGCCTGTTCGTCGTAATACGTGGCAGCCTCGTTATAGATTTCGTCAGGCACCGGATCTGTCCGGTCGCTGAGCCGGGTAACCGCCTCGCTGAGCGCCAGGGCGGCGCGTTCCGCGTCGGAGAAGTGCGGCGTTTCCCGCCATGCCGCCACGGTCATAAGCCGCTCCGCCGTATCGCCCGCCGCCAAGGCATTGCGCGAATGCAGATCGACGCAGACACTGTCTCCGTTGATTTGGCTAGCCCGCACATAGGCGAGGAAGAGTGTTCGGTTCGGAACGCCGGTTTGCTCTGCCGAAGCGAACAAAGCTTTGCCGAGCGCTTGCAACGCTTGCATCGCTTCGGGTACGATCACAGCGGGACTTTTCATTCTTGATTGCATGGGAAACACTCCTTCGTTTTTTTGATCGGAACCGATCGTCCGGCCCTTCACTACGATGACGGATCGGGACCTCGGGAATGTGACAGGTCTGCAATAGAAGCGAAGGAGCACCGGATGCTTGTCTTTTTGTCACATTGGCCGAGTTTCGTTCGTCAGTACATATGAGGGTGATTTTAGAATCAAGAAGGAATGTGAAGAATGAGCGAACTTGATTGGTTGGCGGAGCGGTTCGAAGCGCACCGGAATCATCTGCAGGCGGTCGCTTATCGGATGCTGGGCTCGCTCAGCGAGGCGGAGGACGCGGTGCAGGAGTCTTGGCTGCGTCTCAGCCGCACGGATACGAGCGATGTCGAAAACCTGCGAGGATGGCTGACGACAGTTGTCTCGAGAGTTTGTCTCGATATGCTGCGGTCGCGAAAATCAAGACGAGAAGAGTCGATAGATGTCCACATGCCCGAGACGTTAGCAAACGGCGGGGAACGGAGCGATCCCGAGCAAGAAGCGCTGTTGGCCGATTCTGTCGGTCTTGCGCTGCTGGTCGTGCTCGGCAATTTGAAGCCTGCGGAACGCATCACATTCGTGCTGCACGATATTTTCGCCATGCCCTTCGCCGAGATTGCCCCTATCGTGGGAAAATCCGATGCCGCGGTGAGACAGCTTGCGAGCCGGGCACGCCGCCGGGTGCATGGGGCTGAAACGGCGTCCGAAGCCGATCTTGCCCGCGGGCGCGAGCTTGTCGACGCTTTCCTTGCCGCGGCGTACGCCGGCGATTTCGATACGCTGGTAGCGGCGCTCGATCCGGACGTCGTGCTTCGGGACGACCGTCAGACAGGGGCCGCTAGAGTAACTCGAGGCGCGACAGCACTGGCCAAGCAAGTGTCGGGACGCGCGCAGGCCGCGCAGCCGGCCCTCGTGAACGGGTCGGTGGGAGTTATCGCGGCTCCTCGCGGCAAACTGCTCTACGTGCTCGAATTTACAATAAGGCAAGGGAAAATCGCTGAAATCGACTTGATCTCCGACCCCGCGCGCCTACGACAGCTCGATTTAAAGGTGTTCCGCGATTGATCGCCCTTTATAAGAGCCGCCGCGGGTTACGAGGGCGCGAATCCGTCGCCGCACGCAAAAATGCCTCTGCAAGTGCTGCTCAAGCACTTGCAGAGGCATTTTCATAGAAACTAACCGAGCTTCTCGGCCAATTTCGGTTTCCACACTCGGACGAACTGCAAGAAGACATAGGAGCCGACGACGAAAACAAAAGCGAAGGCTTGAGCGATGAGTGTTTCGGCAGTCGGGAACAACGCGAACCAAACGCCCATCCAGTCCGGGATATGGAAGCCGAGTTCCGTAGTCGGGATCCATCCGGCCAGCTGCATTTCCTGTGCGGTTTCGCCGGTCATGACGAGAAGAACGACGACGAGGAGCGCGCCGGTCAGGATCAGCATTTTTTTGTACGGAAGCTTTTGGTGAGCGACGAAGGTCAGCACCGCGACGATGCCGGTAAAGAACAACCCGATTAACGCGCCCATCAAAATGACGTGGTTCCCTGCCTGCAAGCGCAAGTTTTGCAGGAAAAGCACAACCTCGAAGCCTTCCCGATAAACGGACGTCAATCCGACGAGGACAAGGCTCCAATAGGAGGTCGAGGCGCTTACGTTGACATCGACAGGGGCGTCGGTAATTTGCCGGCGCTTTTTATTGTGCAGCGAAATCCACCCGGTCCAATACAGCTTGTGAAAAAACCAGTTCATTATAATCAGGAGCACGATGTTCGCCAGCAGGCCCGTTGCCGCCTGGATGTTCAGTTCCGACGTCGTGTTCCCTACAAGCGAAATAATGCCCACGACTACAAACCAAGTGACGATCGTTAATCCAAACGATATGCCCGACCCGACGAATATAGGCTTCCACGAATCCTTTTTGCTTCGCACAAGGCCGGCGGTAATCGCCGATAAAACAAGGATCGCTTCCAGCCCTTCGCGGAAAATGAGAATAGCCGTATTTAGAATGGCGGTACCCGGAGAAATATTGCTTGCACTCGGGTCCGGCGCGCCATCGGCGGTAATGCCTTGCCAGACGAGGACACCGACGATGGCGAGAGCCATAATGCCAAGCGCGGCATTTTTAAAGCTTAACGATTTCATGCTGAACACCCTCATGGACTCATTGTTTTAGTCGACAATGAAAATCATTATCACTGAAAACGATTATAGGGCATATCGGGGCATACAGCAATACTTTTCGGCTAAATAAGAATCATTATTAAGTAGTATTAGTGATTCCAGTTTCGGTCGATGCCGAACATTTCGTTGTCATGAGCGTGAGCGTCGTCTTCGATTTGCAAAGTGGAGTGTCCAATTTTGAATTTTTTCGCTACCGTTGCATCAATTTCGCGAATGATGTGCTGCGCTTCGCGCACGGTAACGTCCCCATCGACGACGATATGGCCGCTCATCGCGTTCCGATTCGAGGTTAAGCACCAGATGTGCAGATCGTGAATTTCTTTCACGCCGGGGACGGCTTGAATCGCCTTGACGACTTCATCGAAATCGATGCCCATCGGCGTCCCTTCCATCAGCACCACATAGGTTTCCTTCATGACGCGCCAAGCGCCGGCGGCAACGATCAGGGCGATAAGAACGCTCAAGATAGGATCGAGAATATACCATTTCGTAAAGTACATAATGACGCCCGCGACGATGACGCCGGCAGAAGCCGCGGCATCGCCGAACACGTGGAGCATCGCGCTTCTGACGTTCACATTGTCCGCGTGGTCCCGCATGCCGAGGCCGATGTAAAGGTTGACGGCAATGCCGAGCGCGGCGGTAACAAACAAGACAGCCCCTTGCACCGGCTCCGGATGCAGCATCCGCTTATACGCTTCAAAGCCGATATAAATGACAATGACGACCAATGTGATCGCGTTGAAGAGCGCAGCTAAAATAGTGGCTCGATGGTATCCGTAAGTCATGGCCCGCGAAGGGGGATTGGCGGAAATCTTCATCGCGATTAATGCGACAATGAGCGCCGCCACATCGGTAAGCATATGCCCGGCGTCGGAAAGAAGCGCCAGCGAGTTCGCCCATAAACCGCCGATCGTTTCCGCCGCGAGCACGATTAACCCGAGCAATACGGCAATCTTCAATTTGCTTTGGGCGACGTGAACGTGGCCTCCAGGGCCATGAGAATGTCCGTGACGGCAATGCTCATGATCGTGATGATGATGGTCGTGATGCTGGGACATGGAAAAAACCTCCCGATTGAAAACAAATCAATATATGAACAATTGCTCATGTGATGGTTACATTGTAATGCAGCGAGGGTCGTTTTTCAAGACGTCTGTATAATATATGAGCAAATATTGAATTGTCGACAAAAGTGGGTACAATGAAGCATAGACGCATTGAAGGCGGTGATCCTGTGAGCGAAATGCTCGAAGAGCGTTGCGAAGATCCGTGCGAAGGCACCTTGACGAACAGCATCGAATTGTTAAAAAGCGAGATGATTCCGGACAGCACCGCTTCCGGTCTGGCCGATATTTTTAAGGCGCTCGGCGATCCGACTCGAGTCAAAATCATTTATGCCCTGGCCCAGAAAGAATTATGTGTCCATGACCTGACGCAAGTGCTCGATATGGGACAGTCGGCGATTTCGCACCAGCTCCGGTATTTGCGCAACCTTCGCATCGTGAAAAGGCGAAAAGAAGGCAAAACCGTGTTTTATTCGCTCGACGACGAGCACGTTGAGCAAATTTTTCATCAAATGCTGCAGCATGTGAAGCATGCCTAACCTTATTGCCTAGCTTGTTTTCTCCACTCGAGCGGAGTTGCCCCCACATGCTTGACGAACAAATCATGAAAGCGGCTGGAGGAAGTGAAGCCGACTTCGGAAGAAATGAATTCGATTGGTTTGTGCGTATGCCGCAGCAGGCGCTTGGCCTCTTTCAGCCGAAGCGATATGATGTACTGTTTCGGCGAGACGCCGGTATACGCCGCAAATTTTTTGCGGAATATGCTCTCCGAGAGAAAATGGCGCGCCGCTAAATCGGCAATTTTCAGGGGGGTATGGTACGTGCGGTGAATTTCTTGCAAAGCGTCTTGTATCGTTTCCGTGTCGTCGCGCTCCGTTGCGGCGTTGGTTTTGGACAAGCGCGGCGCACCCGCGGCAGACATATGGTACGAGAGCAGAACGGTTTCAAGCGCATTGCGCATCAGGTCGCAGGATAAATCGTGAACCCGTTCCCGCGACGATTCCTCTTCCATTAGCCGTATTGCCGTTACGACTCTAGCCAAATGCGTTCGGCTTAGCCGGGCTATCAAGATCTGTCCGGGATTTTGTTGATATGCATGCTCCAAAAGGAACTGGCAGTAGGCCGGAATTTCAGTGCCGGAATAGTGCACGGATATTCCCTTCCACGCTTTCAAGCAGACGAATCCGTGGAAAAGCGCGGAAGGGATCAAGATCAAATCTCCCGCGGCAACCGGTACGTTTTGTCCTTGCGACGTATAGTAACCTTCGCCCTTCAAAATGAGCGTAATCTCGTCGGACTCATGCGAATGAGAGCGAAACAGCCCTTCTCCCTGCTCGGCCGGAAATACATGAGGCGCGAAATGATCGATGCTTCTCACAAATCCGTTTCCCATCCATAATCCCTTGCCTTTGCCAATTAGATTTTACCTGATATTGTAATGCAGTTTGCAAGGGCTTACAAGAAAATGGAAGCAGTCGCGAAAACAGACCCCGCTTTGTGCGGGGTCTGCTGCGTCATTGCTTTCAGTTTAATCTGTAAAGCAGCCAAAACTGGGCGACTCCGCCCGGCAAATCTTGCCACGTTCCTACCCCGGCCCCGCTGTCGATGCTTGCTCCGCCTACATCTAGCGCTTTACCGGTTTTTACGCTGATCAATTTGCAATAGCCGTTCCCTTTATCGACGATTTTCCACTTTTGCGTATCGAGCCCTTGATAGTCCGAGATGGCCACCCTTCCCCACGGTGCGCTCGGATCTGCAACCGTGAGCGCCTTTCCGCTGTTCGGATTGATTAACGAGTAGGTGCCGTCTCCGGCATCGGCAATTTTCCAGCGCTGGGAGGCGCCTCCATCCGAATCGTCCCACATCTGAATCCATGTGCCGTCAGCTGTGCTTGCCCCCGTGACATCGAGCGCTTTGCCGCCGTTCGGATTGATCAGGCTGTATTCGGCCCCGGACTTGAGCGAGAACGCATTGTTGCCGGAAAGTTCAATGTAGTCGATCTCGACGGCATGTTTGCCTTTCGTAAATTCAATCGTGTTTCGATACCCTTTCTTTAACTCGATTTGCATGGAAGCCGCAGCAAATTTGTTGCTGCCCGTCTGCGGCAGGGCGATTGTTGCCGCAGGGGCTCCATTCACCGATACATATTCGGCGGCATCAGGTCCGGCCGTATTCGAATAGCGGACAGTCAGGGTATAAGACCCTTCCTCCGGAACGTTCACATCTTTGAACAGCAGGGAGCTGTTTTCGTTGTTGATTCGTACAGCCTTGCCGTTAGACGCCTCTTTTTCCTCCTTCACTTCGGCTTTAACGGCAATTCCGTGCTCGGCTTCGATCCGGTAATCGCCGCTCGGCACGGCGAGAGGGCCGTTCGTCGGAATGCCGAAATTCGGAGAACCGTCAGCATTCCAAGTAAACGGCTGCACTCTGGACGGGCGGGGACCGCAGCCTTGACCGGGACCGTTGTTCCCATGATACACGATCAAATCCTGAGTGCCGTCTTTCGACTGTACGAACGAATTGTGGCCGGGCGCATAAACGCCGTTTTCCGGCGATTTGGCGAAGACCGGCTCCGCCGATTTGGTCCAGGATGCGGGATCGAGCAAGTTGCTGTCATCGCCGGCCGTCAGTATGCCGAGAGCATAATCGTCCTCCCAGCAAGTGCTGGCGGAATAAATGAGAAAAATTTTCCCGTTCCGCTTCAAAATAACCGCGCTTCGTTGACGGGCATTCCTTTCTGTTCCCAGTCGAACTCCGGCTTCGTCAAAATCGCGTTGTCCCCGTTCAACGTCCAGGGGTTGGACATCGGCGCAATGGCGATAGCGCTGCCGTGGGCGCCGGACCAATTACCGTATGCCGCATATAAAAAGTACAACTGTCCGTTCTGGTCGAAAACTGTACCGTCCAGCCCCGAGTATTGAGTGTTGATTCTGCCTTTATCGACCCATGTGCCTTGCAGCGGATCCGCAGAAGCGTTCTCCAGCACGTAAATGCCGCGGCAATTGTCGCCGCATCCCGTATTTGCGGTATAGTACATATACCATTTTCCGTCGATGTAATGGATTTCGGGTGCCCAAATATCTTTCAGGTTAGGAGGAGCCGTCCATACCGTTTTTCTTTCGCCGAGGTCTATTCCGATGAGCGACCTCGATTTCCATAAATCCAGTCTGCTGCCTAATGTGCGGGTAAAATAATAGTAGCCGTCCGAATGCAGCATGACATACGGGTCCGCACCGGCCGTATTGATCGGGTTCGTGTAGGAAGACGTGGATGCGGCCGAGAGCGCAGACGCAAACAACAGCGGTAATAGCACGGTAAGCAGCGTTACTTTGTAAAGCAAACTTTTGCTGAACCTCATTCTTTCGTACACCTCCAATAAATTAAAGACGGTTGCAGGTCTATATTTTACATCGCCAACGGTTGCCGGCGTTCACGAAAACGGCTGCAAACCGAAGCGAAACAAGCTTGAATTTGGCCGGATTCGACGGTCGATTCCGCATGCCCGGAATGGCCCGCTTGAGTCATGTGCCGCTGCATGATTTCTAGTACTATAAAATAGACCTTTGCCAGCAGTATGAAAGAGAGGAAATCATGCGCATTTCTAGATTGTTCGTCATCATATGCCTTCTCGCCATGACCGCTTTGCCGCAGGCGGCTTATGGCCATTCGTCGATCGAAAAGACGTCGCCAAGCTCGGGAGAAGTTATGAACCAATCCCCGCAGGCGATCGAAGTGTGGTTCGGCGACTATGTCGACATTTATAAAGACTCCATTACGGTTGCCGGCAATAAGAAGGCCGACGTTCTGCTTGAGCCTCCCGAGTTCGCCCCCGGCGACCGTCAGCATGTCATGTCCAAGCTCAAAAAGCCGCTTCCTTCCGGAAAATATACCGTCACCGTCAGCGTGATCAGTATCGACAGCCATCCGCTTAAAAGCAGCTTCCAATTCGAGGTCAAAAATCCGAATCCTTCGCCGGAGGAACGATTCGACAACCTTCAGCTTGCGCGGATGAGCCCCTCCGACGGGGAAATTGCCTCTTCTTCGCCGGCCGAGCTTCACTTGTGGTATACGGAAGAGGCCAAAATTACAGCGTTCGGCGTCTTTGACGACAAGGGAAAAGGAGTGCCGCTGGAAGAGCCAGCGATAGATCCTGCCGATTCCAAGCATCATATAGTGAAAGTGAAAGAGACGCTGCATCCGGGCACGTATTCCGTTCATGTGTACGCCGGGATCGGACACCAGGAGAAACCCGACGTTTATTATTTCGCCGTGGGAGCGTATACGCCGATACAGACCGGGAACTCCATTCCGGCGGATCATCTGCTTTCCGTAAACAAGCTGCAGGCGCTTGGCCATTGGCTTTCCTATGCAGGTCTGCTTATGCTGGCAGGCATAGCTTTTTTTCAAGTTGTGATTGCAAGAGGAACAGGCGATTCAGGACGGATAAGAAAAGCGAGTTATCTGTTATTCGCAACTGCGATACTGGGGTTTGCAGTAGACCTATGGCTATCGCGAACCGAGCATGAAGCTGTGCGGCTGAGCGAATTGATTTCCTTCCCGTTTTTTTGGGTGCCGCTGCTGCAAATGGCGCTGTTGTCGGCCGGATTCTGGCTGTTTGCCGGCAAGACCAGGCTCGTCTTGCTACTGCTGGCTGCAGCGGCATGGGCGTTCACGGGGCACTCGGTTTCGCCGGTATACGGCGGTTACGTTGGCATCGCGCTCGGCACGCTGCATATCTTTGCGGCAGCTATTTGGTGCGGCGGCATTGCCGCGCTTCTCCTTATGGCTCCGCAAGATGAGGCCGAAAGCTGGCTGCGCCGAGCGGGGGCAAGCTTCAGCAAGTGGGCCTTTGCCAGCGTCATTGTTGTAGCTGCATCGGGCGTTTGGATGACGCTCAAATATGTGCCGGCGTTTACGCTGGAAAGCTTTTGCGCAAGCAACTGGGGTAAAATGGTCATCGTCAAGGGAGTGAGCTTGCTTGGGATTGCAGCCCTCGGCTATTGGCAGCGAAGGCATCTGGCGAGGTTGGCGGCGCTGGCCGCCAGGTTTGTGCGAAACTTGCGAATCGAGCTTTTGGCGGGCTGGATCGCCCTCGCCGCGGCGGCGGTTGCCGTCGATCAGTCGCCGCGCGAAGCGGAGCAGGGCATTGTGCCGAAAACGGTTATTGCCGACGGGGTTCGGGCATCGGCGAGCATAACGCCGCTTCAAACCGGCACGAACGACATCCGCATCCGGTTTGATCGGGGAGACTTTACACGGGTGCGCATTGCGCTGTCCATGCCGCCCAACGAGCGGAAAGAAGATACGGCCTTTTCGCTCGGGAACGGGGAATATGGCTTGACGGGAACCGTCCTTCACTCGCCGGGAACGATTTACATGGAAGTAACGGCAGCGAAGGAGGATGGAAGCATAGCCGCGTTTCCGTTCGAGATACGCGTCCCGGGCGTAGAGAGGCATTAACAAAGAAGACCAGCGGAGCTAAGCCCGCTGGTCTTTGTCTCATACGCTGGTATGGTTATGGCGGTTCGCCGGTTTGCGCGTTGTATCGGGTTTGTTCGTGCCGAGGAGGACGTCCATGACAGGGTTGGACACTCCGTACCAGGCGTGGTCGTCCAGATGATGGTGGAGCAAATGCTTCTTTTTCATCCATCTTCCCCACGGAGTGAGCGGCACGATCGGACGGTGGGATATGAAATGCTTCCACTGATAAAACAGCTGGCAAACGACGGCGCCGAATACGAGGCTGGCTGCCAGATGAAGGCTGCCGCCGAGCAGCCATAGCAAAACAAAAATAATGACGTAAGATACGAGGTCGTAGCGCACCGGCCCAAAAAGATGCTCGGTATCCGTCGGATGCTGATGGTGGGCTTCGTGCCCTTTATACATGGCGGGAATCAGCTTCGGAAATTCGTGCAAAATAAAGCGATGAACCAAATATTCCGTTAAAACGACCAAAACGATGCCGCATACAAAAGCAATCCAGCTAGAGGGAGCGCCTTCGCCGAAAACTACGATCGTTCCGCTAACCAAAAACAGCGCCAATAAAAATATAATGAGACGGTGGGAACAAAATTCACGCACATATTGCATAGCGGGTCACCTCAAATAGTGAATGCTTCAGGCTGCCCGAGAAAGTATGGCTGCGCTGCGGACTTAAGAATGTGGGTCTCCGCCTTTCCCGGGCAACCTGGAATGCTTATAATAAATTATAGCATTTAATTCCAAAAGGATGATACTACAAATATGTCCAGGATAGGACGGGAGAAAAATTTTAACAAACCGCTTGATATACCCTATGGGGGTATGGTATATTGATAATGCAAGGAGGTCATGCAAATGGAACTGCATGATGCAGCCCAGCTTCACGAAGAACACTGCCATACCGGCAGCGAACGCAAAAGCCATCATTCCGAGAAAACGAAGAGCAACCTCACGGCGCGGCTAAATCGCATCGAAGGACAAATACGCGGCGTTAAGGCGATGATTGAAAAAGATACGTATTGCGACGATGTGCTCAACCAAATCGCCGCCATTCAATCGGCACTTAACAGCGTCGGGAAAATGTTGCTCGAGCACCACCTGAACAGCTGCGTCATTGAGCGCATTCAGGAAGGCGATAACGAAGTCGTCAAAGAGCTTATGATTACGATGAACAAATTAATCAAATGATAAGGAGAGATGAAATATGCAAACAGTAACGTTGAAAGTGGAAGGGATGTCTTGCGGACATTGCGTCAATTCGGTGGAAGGCGCCGTCAAACAAGTTGGTGCTTCCGGCAAAGTGGATTTGAGCGCGGGCTCGGTGACGGTGCAATTCGACGAGTCCAAAGTGTCGCTCGATGCCATCAAAGAAGCAATTGAAGAGCAAGGCTACGATGTCGTGAAGTAAAGCCCGAGCCGCCATGTGCGGCTTCTCCGCATCACCGCTCTTTTTTTTCAATTCTATATACCCCCATGAGGTATATGATCGAGGGGATCAACGATGGAAAAACAATTGGAACAACATCTGGAGCAGCAACAAACGACGCTGCAAATCGCCGGCATGACGTGCGCGGCTTGCGCGAACCGCATAGAAAAGGGCTTGAAGAAATTGCAAGGCGTGTCCGCTGCCAACGTCAATTTTGCACTGGAGAAAGCATCCGTTACCTATAACCCGGCTCAGATCAACGTCGCCGCCATGGAGCAAAAAATCGAAGCGCTCGGCTACCAAGCCATTCGCAAGGAAGAGGAAGCGGCGGCGGGCGACTATAAGGAGCGGGAAATCCGCCATAAAAAGCTGCAGCTGGCCGTTTCCGCCGTTCTTTCGCTGCCTTTGCTGTGGGCGATGGTCAGCCACTTTTCGTTTACGTCGTGGATTTATTTGCCGGAGTTTTTGATGAACCCGTGGGTTCAGCTCGCCCTCGCCACTCCGGTGCAGTTTATTATCGGCCGCCAGTTTTATGCAGGAGCCTATAAGGCGCTCCGGAACAAAAGCGCCAACATGGACGTGCTCGTTGCGCTCGGCACATCCGCCGCGTATTTCTACAGCTTGTATTTAACGATTCAGTGGGCGGCAGCGACAGATGCTCACCGCCATGCGCCGGACATGTACTACGAAACAAGCGCGATTCTGATCACTTTGATTATTTTAGGGAAATTGTTCGAAGCTTTGGCCAAAGGGCGTACTTCGGAAGCGATCAAGAAGCTGATGGGCCTGCAAGCCAAAACGGCGCTTGTGATCCGGGACGGCCAAGAGATGACCGTCGCAGTCGATGAAGTGATCATCGGCGACATTGTTCTTGTCAGACCGGGCGACAAAATCCCGGTTGACGGCGAAGTGGCGGAAGGAACGTCGGCTGTCGACGAATCGATGCTGACCGGCGAAAGCATTCCGGTCGAGAAAAAGGCCGGCGATCCCGTCATCGGAGCGACGGTGAACAAAAACGGCAGCCTGAAAATCAAAGCTACCCGCGTCGGCAAAGAAACGGCTCTGGCGCAAATCATTAAAGTGGTGGAGGAAGCGCAAGGCTCGAAAGCGCCGATCCAGCGCATCGCCGATGTCATCTCCGGCATATTCGTGCCGATCGTCGTCGGGATCGCGCTCGTAACGTTCCTCGTTTGGTTCATTTGGGTAACTCCCGGCGAATTCGCCGCCGCGCTGGAAAAGGCGATTGCCGTGCTCGTCATCGCTTGCCCGTGTGCGCTTGGCCTCGCTACCCCGACATCGATTATGGCCGGATCGGGCCGCGCGGCGGAATTCGGCATCCTGTTCAAAGGCGGCGAGCACCTGGAATCGATGCAGAAGGTGCAGACGATCGTGCTCGATAAAACGGGTACGGTGACGAAAGGAAAGCCGGAATTGACGGACGTTCTCCTTGCAGGCGTAGACGAAGCCGAAGCGCTTCGCCTTATCGGCTCGGCCGAAAAGCAGTCCGAGCACCCGCTCGCGGAAGCGATCGTGGCGGGCATTGCCGGCAAAGGCATCGCGCTGACGGCAGCGGAGCAATTCGAAGCGATCCCCGGCTACGGCATTCGGGCCGTTGTGGAAGGCAAGGAAGTGCTCGTCGGTACCCGGAAGCTGCTGCAGCGCGAAAACATCCCGTTCGGCGAAGCCGGAGATGCGATGGAGCGGCTGGAGACCGAAGGAAAAACGGCCATGCTGGCGGCGATCGACCGCCGGTACGCCGGCATCGTTGCGGTTGCCGATACGATCAAGGAAACATCGAAGGCAGCGGTCGCAAAGCTGAAACAGATGGGCATCGAAGTTATTATGATTACGGGCGACAACATGCGGACAGCGCAAGCGATCGCGAGCCAAGTCGGGATCGACCGCGTGCTGGCCGAAGTGCTGCCGGAAGGCAAGGCCGAAGAAGTGAAGAAGCTGCAAGCCGAAGGCAAAATCGTGGCGATGGTGGGCGACGGCATCAACGATGCGCCGGCGCTGGCCACCGCGGATGTCGGAATTGCGATCGGCACAGGGACGGATATTGCCATGGAAGCCGCGGACGTGACGCTGATGCGCGGCGAGCTGACGAGTATCGCCGAAGCCATTTTCATGAGCCGCAAAACGATGGCCAACATCAAGCAAAATCTGTTCTGGGCGCTGGGCTACAATACGCTCGGCATCCCGGTCGCAGCCGTCGGACTGCTCGCCCCGTGGGTAGCGGGAGCCGCCATGGCGCTCAGCTCGGTATCGGTTGTACTGAACGCGCTGCGGTTGCAGCGGGTCAAGCTGTAACTCGCGCAAGCGAAGCAATGGCGCCTGATTTCAGGCGTCATATTCTTTATGGGAGAACGTCGAAACCGGCTTTCGTTGTCTTCTCTTTTTGATGAGGCGGAATGCGCCGTAAACCATTATCAATATGCCGGCGCCTGCCCAATACGGCCAACTTGATGAGGTTCGGCGCGTGGCTTTGTCATTGACGATAGCGGTAGGTTCGGCACGGACGACTTCCGTGGCGGAGACAATAGGGATTTGCGCCAGGAGCTCTCCGCTTTTCTTAATTTGATAAGCGCCGATCACCTCACCGGCTTTGATTGCCGTTTGCCCGCTTTGCCATGGCGTGAAAACAGGAATGTACGTAAAATCGGCGGCTTTGTTTTTCGGTTTCGTCAACACGAAGGAATCGCCAAGCACACCTTGAACGGCAGCGCCATAAAAGGTCGTTTCGGCAACGCGTTCTCCTTTTTGAAACGTTCGCTCTACATCGATATGGTCGAGTCCGTAATTGCCTATTGTTTGTACATCCGGATATTCTTTTTGACGCGTTGATTTCAAAACAACCGCAATTACCGTTTTATTGTCTTTTTTCATATATTCGATTAACGTATTATGCGCCTGGTCGGTAAAGCCCGTTTTTCCGCCCAAAGCCAGCGGATTTTGAAAAATGAGAGCCCGATCTTTGATCAGCACCTGCCGCTGGTCCGTCTTCACTTCGGTCCGCTCGGTTCCCATAGCTTCCATAATGGCAGGGTATTTCATGGCCTCTTTGGCAAGCAGGGCCAGATCGTAGGCGGTAGTATAATGCTGGGGATCGTGCAGGCCGTTAGGGGTGACGAAGTGGGTATGCTTCATTCCGATCGATGCCGCCCTTTCATTCATCATTGCGGCAAAAGCGGCCTCATCGCCTCCGATATGCTCGGCAATCATCATGGCCACGTCATTGGCCGAGATGACCAGTAATGCCTTCAAGGCCTCTTCTTTCTGCATCTTCTCGCCGACTTTTAAATTAAATACAGAATTGCTGGCTTCTTGCAGCGTCGCCTTTTTGCTTGCTGTCATCCACTCTCCGTCCGCGGCGTGTTCTTCCAGAAGGATGGCGGTCATCAGTTTGGTTAAGCTGGCAGGGTACGCTTGTTCATCTTTGTTTTTTTGATAAAGAATCTCGCCTGTCGAACTGTCGATGACAACACCCGTTCCGCTATAAATAGCCGGCGGCTTGTCTTCTCCATAAGCGACTCCTGCTTGACCTGATAAAACTGCGAGTATAACGATGATGACTGCCACTTTCTTCATTCCCTATCCTCCCAATAAGTACAGAACAATATAACCTTCCGCTAGGCAAGGTGTGATATTAATTATAGGCTCTGATCCTTAAAGAAAGATGAATATTTTGCTTAACAGGAGAGAAACTCAGGTGCCGGGGAAAGGCGGAGCGAAGGATGGGAATTTGGGCCATGGAGCGAAGCGTAAACTTTTGAACTCGTGTTCCCACCATGTTTACAAATTCGAGGGAACACGAGTTCAAGGAAGCCGGAGATCCACATTCTTAGGTCCGCAGCGCAGCCATACTTTCTCGGGCAGTCTGAGGGGAACCGCATCGTTTCGACTGCCCATGGCGGAAGCTCAAGCCTTCTGCCATACCGGCACAGCTATCTCCAATTGGCGCGGCCTGCGCCGTTCCCTCATCGCATGCCAGGCCGGGTTCAAGCGAATGCAGGGCGCCATGCCCGATAGCCGCGGGAATAGACAGGTTTATGTCACCTCCATGTTCATCTTATGCAGACGACAGGGACGACTTGCCGCTTTTATTCGTAATTTTTATTATTTATTAACAGGCGCCATTCGCGAGCGATATCAGCGCTGCGATTCGATTGCTTGACTCCCGCAACGTAATGCTGCACTATGGAAGCATAGCGACTATTGTGCGGAGGAAGCAAAAATGGCAAATACGAACACGGTGGAACGCATTATTAAGGGGATGGCGAGCAAAGGCTGGAGAATAACCGAACAGCGCAAAATGATGGCCGCTTTGTTCGCTGAAACCGAAGGATACTTATCGCCGAAAGACGTTTATGAGCATATGCGGCAAAAATATCCGGGGATCAGTTTCGACACCATATACCGCAATCTCCGGCAGCTGAGCGAAGCGGGCGTATTCGAGCAGTTTTATTTTAACGACGGACTTAAGTTTCGCGCGAGCTGCCTGACTCATCACCATCACCATCTGATTTGCATGAACTGCGAGAAGACCGTCACGTTTGACTACTGCCCGATGCCGAATTTGTCGGAGCTGCCTGGTAATTACGAAGTGATGCACCACCGTTTCGAGGTGTACGGGTATTGTCCCGAATGCGCCGCGAAGCGCCGTAAGGAAACAAAGCAACCGACGTAATAACGGGCCGAGCCGAGCTCGGTTTTTCATTCGTCCATAATCGTAAAAATTACACATATCAAAAGAGGGCTATGGAACAATTGCAATCCGAACACAAAATTCCGGTAACGGTGTTGAGCGGATATTTGGGCGCGGGGAAAACGACGATGTTGAATCACGTGCTGAACAACCGGCAAGGGCTCAGAGTCGCCGTCATCGTGAACGACTTGAGCGAAGTCAACATTGACGCGGATTTGGTTCACGGCGGAAGCGGACTGTCCCGTACCGACGAGAAGCTCGTTGAGATGGCGGGTGGGTGCATTTGCTGCACGCTTCGGGAAGACTTGCTGCGAGAGGTGGAGCGGCTGGCCAAGGAGGGGCGATTCGATTATATTTTGATCGAGTCGACCGGTGTCGGTGAGCCGGTACCCGTTGCGCAAACGTTCACTTATATCGATGAGGAGCACGGCATCGACTTGTCCCAATTTTGCCGGTTGGACTGCATGGACACGATCGTGGATGCGAACCGTTTCTGGCACGATTACGCTTCTGGGGAAAGCCTGCTCGACCTCCGGCAGGCGGTTGGAAGCAACGATATGCGCGATGTGGTCGATCTGCTGATCAGCCAAATCGAATTTTGCGATGTGCTGGTGCTGAATAAGTGCGATAAAGTGGAGCCGGATGAGCTCGGCGAGGAGCGGATGCGCGCATCTGCCCGGTTTTGCCGCTTACAGCAGGCTCATGCTTCGTGGAAGGACTCTGAATAAGAGTTACCGTCGAGGCCTAGCTTAACTGGAATTCCTCCTGTTCATGATGCTGGTTGAAACGATGTTATTCAATTACATGGAAAAACCGCCGCTAATTTCATCAAATTCCTGGGAGGTGGCAGTAAACAGCCGATTTTGCAGGAGGTTATCCCGCTAACGCCGCCTTCATTCGGGATTCCGGTCAAATTAGCGGGAGGATTTCCTGCAATTGCAGACCGTAAGGGGCCAGGCCGCACTCGCTATGCAACAAACCGAAAACGAGCTTTTATTCCTTCTTCAGCTCCGTTACCGGATCCATGTTGGGGTATACATAAGGAGTTTTCGGAGCGGCAATTTTCTCGATTTTCGCGGCATTTACCTTGAAAATATCGTTATCGTGGTAATGGCCCTTCTCGATCGTGCCAGTCACCTTGACCCACGTGTCTTTGGCAAAGGCCTTCGCGTTGGGAAACTCGACCAGAACGCCATATGGGGATGCGTCGGCGCTGCAGCAGGAGACGGCGAACCGCCCGACGATAAGCTGATCCGGCTGCAAATCGTCCTGGCGGTACACGAAGCCGCTTAATTCGATTTTCTTGCCGAAGAAGTTTTGTTTGAAAATATCGATCGTCGAGAGAGTTTCCATGAAAATTTCCGGCTTGACGTCAATGATGCCGCGTTTATACAGGATCATTCCCATTTGCGAGAAATCTTCCGAGTACTCGTCCGGCGGCGCGAACATTTTCTTGAGCTGCTCGTCTGCGGCTGACGCTCCGGAACTTGGTTTGGCCGAGGTGCCGGCCGGGCTCGAATCTTGGCTCGAAGGGGCCGAATCGGCCGATGGGACGGGTGTCTGGGCCGTTGCCGGCGCAGCTGTGCCGTTTCCGCTCGTCGAGGGCTGAGCGGCTGCCGCTATGGTCTGCGGCTGTGCTGATGGGGCGGCCGCTTTTTGCTTGCCGCGGCCGTCGTCAGGTTCATGCCTTTCTTATCGGCAAGGGCGCTGCTCATGGCGACGTTAGGGAGAAGGAAGCCAAAAAGCAGCGGAACCGCGAACAAGCCATAAACGACGAAGCTGCGAAGCCCCGAGCCGGAAGGCGGATGCCCGCAGCCGCACGCTGCCCGGTCGCCCCAAAGCGAGCGGATTCCGGTGTACGCCTGGAATACCGCAACGGCGTAAAGGCCGACGGAGGTCCATTTCACATAGTCTTGCATGCGCGGGGCGATGAAGTAGACCAAATTGTCCGTTTTTACCAGGTAAACGATATAGGTAGAGAAGCCGAACAAAATAGCAGCTCTTAGCAAATAATGAATGCCGTAGACGCGATTGTTGGCCGTTTTCATAAGGGCCCTCCGTTGCAGTTTCGGTCAACATCCATCGTGCGAAAACCGGCGACCCGGATGTCCTCCGCAATAGTAAGAATTACCGTTTATTATAAGGCATGGCTTAGGACAAGTATATAGGACTGGCAGCGGCCCGGCTAAAATGCAATTCTTCCGCAAAGGTAACGAAGTAACGTAAATGCCGTAGTTCCATTGTAAGTCCCTCCCTTGCCTATCATTTTACAGAACTTTCAATTGAGCACAATTCGGATCCGCAAATAAAGTCAAATATTCCTTTTTGAAAAGATGATTTTACCTGTCCGATTTAGGTTGTGAAATATAATATGTCTATAACATCATGAAGAGGAGCGAATGAAATGGAGGAATTTCGGATATTATCTCCGACTGGCATCCTGGGCTACGGATTCCCTGTCGAATCTTTCAAAAACGGTATGGGGAAACGTCCGCATGCAATCGCTGTCGATGCGGGTTCAACAGACCCCGGACCCTATTATCTCGGTTCCGGGATTTCATTTACCGACAGAAGAGCGGTAAAGAGGGATCTGGAAATCATACTAACTGCTGCTATTGGACAGCGTATTCCTGTCATTATAGGCACGGCGGGCGGATGCGGTGGAAATCCGCATCTGGAATGGAACCTTGAAATTATAAAGGAGATCGCGCGCGAAAAAGATTTGAGGTTCAAAATGGCTATCATACAGGCGGAGACAAGCTCGGATTATGTATCTGCATGCATGGAACAGGGAAGGCTTTCGAGTTTATACCCTGCACCGGAACTGACAACCGAACAATTGGAAGCAACGGTAAGAATTGTCGGCCAGATGGGGATCGAACCGTTTTTAAAGGCGCTTGAATATGGTGTGCAGGTCATATTGGCAGGAAGATCGTATGATCCTGCTGTTTTCGCAGCGCTTGCCGTAAAGAAGGGATATGACAGAGGACTAGCGCTGCACCTTGGAAAAATACTGGAATGCGCTTGTGTTGCCGCAACTCCCGGGAGTGCGAGCGATTGCATGTTCGGTTATCTTGGCAGCGATTATTTCAAGGTGGAAACGTTAACCGATAAACGTAAATGTACTACTCTTTCCGTAGCTGCGCACACCCTTTATGAAAAAACGGACCCGTACAAACTCCCAGGTCCAGGTGGTGTGCTGGACCTGACCGGCACCAGATTCGAACAGATTGATGGTTCATGTGTCAGAGTTACCGGAAGCGTGTTCTTGCCTTCGGAAAAATATACGGTCAAACTTGAGGGTGTAAAGAAATCCGGCTATAGGACAGTTTCCATTGCCGGTACCCGCGACCCGGTAATGATCGGAAAGTTAGACCATATACTGAAGGCAGTGCAAGAGATCACCCACAATAATTTCAAAGAATCTGGAATGATATATAACCTTGGATTTAAAATATACGGGAAAAACGGCATAATGGGTAACCTTGAACCGGTGAGGGATATACAGAGTCATGAACTCGGCATTGTAATTGATGTGATTGCCGAGGACCAGGAGATAGCCAACACAATCTGCAGTTTTGCCCGATCGACGTTGATGCATTATGGTTATGAAGGAAGAGTATCTACAGCAGGCAATCTCGCATTTCCCTTCTCACCCTCAGAATTTAAAGCTGGAGAAGTATACGAATTTAGCATTTACCACCTGATTGAGGTTGAAGACCCGAATGAATTGTTCCCAATTGAAATTCTAGACATCGGAGTTTGATGAATATGAAACTTAAAGATATTGCGCAAGTAATAAGGAGCAAAAATTCAGGTCCGTTTGAACTTACGTTCGATATCATTTTCAAAGATCGGGATATGTTTGAAATGATCTGCAGCAAAAAAATCATCAATAGGGAACTTATTTCAAAGTTGTACAACATTCCCCACGAAAAAGTTTTCTCGATTATTGAATTCAAGCCTGCCAATGCAATCAAGGCGACAATTGTGCGTCCGGTGCCTTCCGGGAACCCCGGAGATACGGATGTTTATGGCGCCCAGCAGCATGTTCCGCTTTTAGGTATTGAATTAGAATTATGAGCTAAAGTACAAGTGCGGTGGAAGGAGAAAAGCACATGTCCTTTGAATGGCATTTTCTGCGGAGCACGCCTGAGGAGCAAGGCATATCATCTGCTCTGGTTATCGTCCGCCACAATAAAATCGTGACAGAAGGGTGATGGGAACTTTACCTCTCTGCTTATCCAGATCAGATCAACTCGATAACCAAAAGCTTTACTTCAATAGCCGTCGGAGTGCTGTAGATGAAGGACTTTTAAGCGTTAAAAGGGGAGTAGTGTGATGAATCAAGAGATCAAGCTTATTACCAGAGCGGATGACTTAGGAAGCACACATAGTACCAATCTGGCTATTGAAAAGGCGATCGCAAACGGATTTATCAAAAACGTATCTGTCATGGCAGTTGGGCTTTTTGTTGAGGAAGCTGCTGAAATGTTCGCCAAGAGGAATGACATTTGTTTTGGGCTTCATGCCGCGATTAATTCTGAGTGGGATCAACTGAAATGGGGACCTGTTTCGGACCCGAGTAAGGTTCCATCCCTGGTCACAGATAACGGTTGGTTTTATCCAAGGACTTTAGACTTCTATTTTCATCCTCCCGTCATCGTTGAAATCATGCTCGAAATGCAAGCGCAGCTGGATAAATTACTTCATTTAGGATTTAACATCCGGTATGTCGATTTTCATATGGCGCCTGGACGGTATGTGCCTTCCTTGGGCGAAGCCATGAGAGAGTGGGCTGCCAAAAACAGTTTGATAAATATCGGTGTTTATGGAACGATGGCTTGTTTCTACAGACCATTTCCGCTCTATGACGAAATTTCTATGCTTCCTGGCGCTTTCGAAAGCGTGTTGAAGAAATTGCCAGCAGGACAATATATTTATGTAGGACATCCTGCTCTAGACACGGAGGAAACCAGACTTTGCGGGGAGTATAACGCTTATAGAAGAAATAAGGATACCGAGTTTGTCTCCAGTCCCGAGACCATGCGCCTGTGTGAAAAATATCATGTAACCCCCATACGCATTGATCAGGCAGAGGCGCCTATCGTACCAGTTGTGTAACTCGTAAGCCTTGGCCCCTTTTCGAACTGGCGAAAAGGGGCTTGTTTTTCCATTGGCAAACGATTTCCGCTTTCGCATATCATACTTGTGTACTACAATAATTGAAAGCGTCTCAGCTCATCAAACCGAGAGGATTTGTTATGGACTGGATCAAAAAAAGCTTGTTAGCGAAATTAATGGTCGGGATGCTGATTGCCGCAGTCATCCCTTTTTTTGTTTCCAATATGATAGCGTATCAATCAAACAGCAATTCCGTGAAACGGCAAATTATTGAGCTAAACGAACATTCCATGAAGATTGGAATGAACGAAATCAAAAGATACTTCAATGAATTATCCACTTTAGCAGTGTCTTTATACAACGACGAGGATTTGATGAAGTATTTGCAAAGTCCCGAAAGAAAGCCTTATGAATCTTTATACATTTCAGAACAAATGAATAAAATTTACGCCAGCCATTTAGAGTTGAAGGCTGTTAACTATCAGAGTGCTTTATCCGGACAAAACTATACTGTTAATGGCAACGGAATCAATCTCGAATCTCCGGGTATCAGCATTCCGAAAACACAGAATGGCGATTGGGATATAGACAAGGAATTTCAGGTTTCGCAAATCGGAAATGACAATGTGCTATTGGTAAATAAGCTATTAATCGATTATCCCGGTTCAAAGGTATTAGGAATGACCTCCCTCTATGTAGGTCAAAGTGAAATTGCGGCAATCGTTGGCGGGATCTCCGATCCCTCGGAAGGGAGTTCGGAATTTTTCCTTATCCAGCAAAAGCCGCAATTATTGTTCAGTTCCGTCCCTCACCGGAAACATGAGAGCGATGCACAAATTATTGGTATCGCGGCAACCCTGCAAGATCGGGAAGGATTCATAAGCGGCCAGTGGAACGGGGTGAAGGGGGTTTTTATTTATACAACGGATCAGTTTAAGAAATTGCCCTTGACCATGGTGAGATTTGTGCCGGAATCTACGATAAATAAAGCAGCAAACCAGACACTGAGCCGTTCGTTGATCGTTCAATTCATAGCGATTGCCTTTGTCGTCGCGTTAGCAACGCTGTTGTCTTATTACATCATTTTGCGGATTAAACGGATTGTGAGAAGCATTGCCAAAGTGGAGACGGGAAATTTCAAATTGGAAGCGAATACGGGAATTGCGGACGAGTTAGGTATATTGGAGCAGCGTTTCCGGGACATGGTTGAACAATTGGATATGATGATCAACCAAGAATACCGCAACCGGCTGGAGCTATCCACAGCCCGTTTGAAAATGCTGCAGTCGCAAATCAACCCCCATTTTCTATACAATACGCTTCAGTCCATCGGAACATTGGCTTTAAGTCACGGCGTCCGGGAAATCAAAGACAAAATTTCCGAACTTGGCGATATATTCCGATATAGCATGAATCACAATACGGAAGTAGTGGGCTTGCGGATGGAATTGAGGCATATCGAAAATTACTTGTCCCTTCAGGGAGGAAGATTTGCAAATAAATTATCCTATACGATTTCCTGCCCTGAAGAGCTGCTGGACTTCCCGGTGCCGAAAATGATGTTGCAGCCGATAGTGGAAAACAGCATCATCCATGGAATAGAGAAAGGCCACGGCAGCGGAACCGTGCATATTCGCATCGAAAAAGACGAAAACCTCCATATCCGCATCATGGATAACGGCAAAGGAATGGGAGGCGAGGCGATCAAGCGGTTGAAGCAGGGGTATGCCGACTATCGGCTAAAATCGGATGCCGGAATCGGATTACTCAATGTGCTCCATCGTCTGCAGCTTTATTACGGTCCGGAGTTTGACTGGGAGATCGAGAGTGTTCCGTATGAGTCTACGATAGTCGCTCTTCATATCCCGTTCCTGCGTTAAGAAGGAGGACAGACAATGAAAGTAGTCATCGCCGACGATGAAGACCATGTTCGTAAAGGTATCGAGCTTGATGTCGATTGGGAGCGATTCGGCATTAGCGAACGGCTGATGGCCGACGACGGAATACAGGCCATGGAGCTGATTCGCGAGCATAATCCGGCCATTTTGTTTTGCGATATGAGCATGCCCCGTATGGATGGTATTGCCCTGTTGCGAATGCTGAGAGAAGAAGGATGGGACACCCAAGTCATCGTTGTCAGCGGATATGACGATTTCAGTTATACACGCGCGGCGATTTTGGCAAACGGCGTGGATTATATTCTGAAGCCGTTCAAGACGAAGGATTTGGAAGGTGCGGTTTCCCGTGCCGTAACGGCATATCAGGCAACCAAAAGTAAAACGAAAGACGAAATAGAAACCCGACACCGGCTTCATCTTGCCGACTCGCTGCTGGACGAGCAGAAATGGAGCCAATATCTTAAAGGAGAAACATCGTTTCAAGACCAGACCGTGCGTCATTTGTTTCATAAAACAGGACTGCCTTTACAGAATTTATACGTATCATGCATTCTTCCGAGGAACAGACACCAGCTGGTTTATCAGAAATTTTCGGGAGATATCGGGTTGTTTCATTTTGCAGTCAATAATATCGCACACGATATTTTGAAATCGTACGGTCCTCATTATTTAGTCAGGATGGACGATTATCATTGGGTCTTGATAACAGCTTCTGCAAAATCCGATATAATTGTGAATGAATATAGCTGGTATTTGGATAAATTAAGCCGTGTTTGGCGGGAGACATTAGGGCTTGATGTTTTGCAAGGGACTTACGTGAGAATTACGGATTACACCCGAATGCTTCCGGCAATGGCGGAAGCTCGCGCTTCCTTGTTGAAGCGAGAGCTTATGAAGGAGAGCCCTTCTATTATTGGCGAGTTGCCTCGATTTGCGGATCGGGAGATCCCGTTGATCAATGCCATTCGGAAAGGAAATAAGACCGGTCTGACGGAGATCATTGAAGCGTTTGTGGAGTCGCTGAATCCCGCGGATCATTGCGCCTGGAGGAGCTTCAAGTATATGCGATGGAAGCCAACCTCCTGCTCAAGCGAGCGCAAAGTTTACATCAAACGGACAAGGAACGGAGCGACTGGCTTATTTCCTTATGGATCAGCGATTTGGACGAATGGAAGACGCAGCTGATGCATCGTTGTTGGGAAATGGCAGAATCACTGGGAAGCGATCACTCGGCAGCATCCGGAATCGAAGCAATCCGCCGTTATATCGAACAGCATTACAAGAAGGATATTTCTTTAACCACATTATCGGAAATCTTTCATTTCAGCCCGCGCTATTTGGCGAAAATATTCAAAGAACAGTTTCATACGACCATTATCACTTATCTGACCGACCTTCGGATCGATAAGGCTAAATCGTTGCTGATCCATTCCAATATTCCGATATCTGAAATAGCCGGTTCTATCGGGTATGAGGATGAAAATTATTTTGGCAAAGTTTTCAAGAAGCAAACCGGATTATCCCCTATGCAGTTCCGCAAACAATATAAAAACAAATAACTGGCAAGCCTGACCTGCGATTTCCAGCGGATCGGGCTTGCCTTTTAAGAGGAGGGCAGTGAGTCACATATTCCTTTTTTATAAGACGATTCTACCTGTCCGCTCAAGTTTGTGGAATTTACAATATTCATGTGTCGAGAATGTTGAGGAGGGGCTACGAAATGAGAAAGAAATGGTTTTCGGTGTTGGCTGTGTCGCTTATTGTCGCTACGGCTCTTACCGGGTGCATGGGCAAGCAATCAAGCGATGGAGGGGGAAACGCTAATTCGGGGTCAGGTGCAAGCTCGTCCAAGACCAAAACGATCACCCTGAAAGTCATGGGACTGACTCCTAAGGATACGGAAGCCGTAAAAACGATTGTAGGCGATTATCAAGCCGGACATCCGGGCGTGCAAGTGGACTTTCAAATTCCTCCGGATAATGGGGCTGCCTTGCTCAAAACCAGGTTTGCCGCAGGTGACGCTCCGGATATTTTTTATCTGTCCCCTGCAGATATTCCCGCTTGGTCCGAAAAGCTTGCGGATTTATCGAACGAGCCATGGGCGAAGCATGTACTGCCGGAAGGCATTCGCAACATCACGGTCGATGGAAAGAAATTGGGTTTTCCGCTACAGATTGAAGGGAACGGTATTGTTTATAACAAAGATTTGTTTGCCAAAGCAGGGATTACGAATGTTCCGGTTACCCTGACGGAGCTGAAGCAGACAGCCGAAAAATTGAAAGCGGCCGGAATCCAGCCGTTCGGTGAGGCGTGGAAAAACTGGGGCTTTCTGATGCACCTTTTTGGCGTAACCTTTGCTCATGAACAGGATGAGAATGGGTTTATCGATCAGCTGAACAAAGGCACAAAACAGATCAAGGATTTATCCAATATAAATAACTTTTTTGCTCTGCTTGATTTGACTGACGATTACGGATTTGGAAAAGACTCTATCGCCTATGACTTCACACAGCAACAAAAGGATTTCGCCAGCGGCAAAATGGCAATGATCAAACAAGGGACTTGGTATACCGCTCCGCTTCTGAAGCAAAATCCGAATTTGAATATGGGATTGTTCGCCGTACCACTGAGCGATAACGCTTCCGAAACCAAGTTGATGGTCGCCAGCACAAGCAACTTCGTAATCAACAAAAGCTCCGAACATTTGGAGGAAAGCAAAAAGTTTTTGAATTGGCTGCATGACAACGGTCAGAAATATCTTGTGGAAACATTAAAGGTGGCGCCGGTATTTGATGATCTTAACGCGAGCCAGATTGGACCTTTGCACAAAGACATGAACACTTACATTAAAGCAGGCAAAACCTACGACAACTTCGGCACCGAGCTTTGGCCGTCCGGCTTCAATACGGATATTTCAAAACCGCTTCAAGCCTATATCGCCGGTGTAGCGACAAAGGACCAAACGGTGAAGCAATTGCAGGATATTTGGACACAGCGACTGAATAAATAGCTTCCAAAATCAGGGCTCGGCATGTAAGCAGCCGGGTCCTGATCAGTTTCAGAGCATTTTTAAAAGGAGCAGCAGCATGAATAAACAAATTTATCGGAAGTCTCTTGTTTATATTGCATTTGTCGGTCCAATGCTAATCTTATTTCTACTCTTTATATTTCTTCCCTTTATACGTTCGATTATTTATTCTTTTCAAGATTGGAACGGGATTAACAGCCATACGCATTGGGTGGGCTGGAAAAATTACAGAAACGTCTTGACAGATACGGACTTTGCCAGAACTATCTCTTTCACCTTGAAATATGTATTAGCTACGGTTATCGGGCTTAACGTCTTGGGGTTGATATTGGCCGTTGCGTTAAATGTAGGGTTGAAGTCGAGAAATTTGCTTCGTACGGCGTTTTTTTTACCTACCGTGATGGGGACGGTCATTATCGGTTTCATTTGGAATTTTATTATAACCCGCCTATTTCCGCAAATCGGAGAACTGACAGGTATCGGCATTTTGCATTCAAGCTGGTTAGCTTTGCCGAAATATGCTTTTTGGGCAATTATCATCGTTACAGTATGGCATACTCTCGGTTACTACATGATTATTTACTTGGCAGGGCTGCAAGGACTGTCTCATGAACTGATGGAAGCCGCAGAAATTGACGGAGCGGGAAGGATAAAACGCTTTTGGAGCATCGTTCTGCCCCTGATCCGTCCCTCCATCACGATTTGTCTGTTTCTTTCCATCATCAACGGATTTAAATCTTTCGATATTAACTACTCGCTTACAATGGGTGGACCGTACGGAACGACTGAGTCCATTTCGTACCAAATTTTCCAGGATGCCTTCAGCAAAGATTTGTTCTCTTATGCATCTGCTAAGGCAGTCATATTTTTCCTCATTTTGACTCTGTTTTCCGTTGTTCAGGTTGCCATTTTGAAAAGAAAAGAGGTAGAGGCATGAGAACATCGCGATACGGAGCCGGAAAATTGGCGCTTGAGCTTCTGCTTGTCATATTTGCGTCACTCACACTTTATCCGATATTTCTAATTCTTATTAATAGTGTGAAGACGTATCCCGAAGTTATGAAATCTCTTGTCTCCATGCCGAATGAGCCGACGTTAGAAAATTTCTCGAAGGTCTGGGTATTGATGAATTATCCTCGCGCCTTCCTCAATTCCTTACTCGTCACCGTAAGTTCCGTGATCGGTGTATTGTTGGCAAGTTCAGCCGCAGCGTACCGACTCGTCCGAAGTCCGGGGAAAATCAGCCGGTTCATTTTTTATTTCGTTCTGTCCTCGTTGGTGATTCCGTTTCAAATCATTATGGTTCCTGCTCTTAAGGTTGCGAAAGATTTCCACCTGGTAAACACATTGCACGGCCTTGTCTTCATGTACTGGGGCTTTTGGTTCCTAGCGCTTTGTTCCTGTATCACGGCTTTGTAAAATCAATACCCGTTGAATTGGAAGAATCCGCACATATAGACGGTTGTGGGCCCTTTAAAATGTATTTCCGGATTGTTCTGCCCCTTTTGATGCCTATTACGACAACAATTGCTATCATTAAAGTTCTTGCAGTTTACAATGACTTCATGCTTCCGCTCGTCATGATCAGCTCCAATGAATACCGTACCATTCCACTCGCTGTCAGCGTATTTTTCGGTAATTATGCAAATGACTGGGAATTTATTATGGCAGCGCTCTCAATTTCAATTATTCCGATTATCATATTTTTCCTGTTCATGCAGAGATATATCATTCAGGGTCTGGTTGCAGGAGCGGTTAAAGGTTGAGAATAGACGGGAGAGTGACGGACGATATGCCTTTTGATCTCTGGAAGCAGGTGTACGAGCAACCGATTTACAAAAAAGCATTCGGTTGATGCAGCGCCATCGCATCGAGCGGATCCAACAAAACAGCCTGTTCTCATTATGAGAGACAGGCTTTCGAAAGATTCTTCGTCGGTATGTACGCGCGATAACCGCGGATTAACTTCTTCCAAGCAGTTTTTGTATAAACACGCTGCACGCCATCGTTGCCGCATGGTCCTTGCTCCGAATCAGCGAAAAGTCCCGTTCCAAGCGGCTTCCCTTGATGGCGATTTCGCAAATCTCGCCTGCTTCCAGTTCTTTGCGCACAACCCACCGGGACAAAATCGCTATGCCCAGTCCGGCGGCTACGGCTTCTTTTACCCCTTGACTGCTGTTAAATACATAAGACCGTTTCACCGCAAGGCCGGCTTGCCGGATGAACTGGTCGCTGAAAGCGCGTGTGCCGGAACCGCTTTCGCGAAGCACCCACACTTGGTTTTGCAGCAACGGTAGACCGGCGATGCGGAGGGAAGCGAGGGGATGGCCGGCGGCCGCGATCAAAATCATTTCGTCCTTCATGTAAGGGGTGACGATCAGGTCGGCCGCCGTCACGCTGCCTTCCACCAGGCCCAGATCCAGCTTGTTTCCCCGCACAGCCTGGCTGATTTCCTCCGTGTTGCCGATCGTCACGCTCATCTCGACTTGCGGATACTGGCCGGCGAATTCCGCGAGCAGCCGCGGCAAAATGTACTCCCCGATCGTGAAGCTGGCCCCGACCTGGAGCGATCCGGTCACCCTGTCCTGCAGCCTGAAAATGTCCTGCTTCGCATCCTCATACAAAGCGAGAATTTGTTTCGCGCGCTATATAGCATGTCCCCGGCTTCGGTCAACTGGACATGCTTGGGCGAACGATGCATGAGCTTGGTTCCGAACTCGTTTTCCAAATTGCGTATATGCAAGCTGACGCCCGGCTGGGACAAGTTTAACATTTCCGCCGCGCGGGAGAAATTGCGCTGCTCCGACACCGTGACAAACACGCGAAGCGTTTCGACGATCATGCGAAGCCCCCCTTGTTTTCTCCCATTCTATACTCATTCCCCCGAGTCGGCAAACCAATCATAAGTTTTTCTCATGATTCGAATAGCAGATCGGTATTTCCCATTCCGCATGCGAAGCCGTATAGTGAAGCCGTAAAACCCGCGCGCGATGACAACAAGGGGAGTGAGGACAATGGCAAAGGCATACGCCCTTCCGTTGAGAAAGAAACAAGGCTTCGGTTTTGCGCAAGGAATCGGATTAACGTTGCTGCTTGCCGTTACGGCGAAATTTTTGGCGGGCTTGCCGTTCTTAAGCATTATGGGCCAGCTCGTCATTGCGATATTGCTTGGCATTGCCTGGAGAGCGGCAATCGGCGTGCCGGAGCGGGCGATTGCCGGCATAGCTTTCTCCAGCAAAAAGCTGCTTCGCTTGGGCATCATTCTGCTCGGAATGCGGCTCAACCTTATGGATATCGTGCAGGCGGGGCCGAAGGTGCTGGCGATTGCGGTCATCAATATTGCGTTTGCGCTCTTCGTCGTTTACGGCATTACGCGGCTTTTTCACGTGGATAAAAGACTCGGCATTCTGACTGCCTGCGGCACCGCCATTTGCGGAGCGGCGGCCGTCGTGGCGATATCGCCGCAGATCAAGGCAAGCGATGACGAGACGGCTGTTGGCGCCGCCACGGTAGCGATTCTCGGCACGATTTTCACCCTGACGTATACGCTGCTCTTCCCTGTGCTCGGACTGTCGGACAAAGGCTACGGCATTTTCGCCGGAGCGACGCTGCATGAAATCGCACACGTTATCGCTGCAGCGGCGCCCGGCGGGAAAGATGCGGTCGATCTGGCGGTTATCGTCAAGCTGACGCGGGTTGCGCTGCTGGTGCCTGTAGCCATACTGATCGGCATCTGGGCAAACCGGGCGACGCATATGGAGAACGGGCAGACAGCCAAAACAAGCTGGAAATCGATCCCGATGCCGTGGTTCATTCTCGGTTTTCTGGCGATGAGCGGCATCAACACGCTGGGTGTGATCCCGGCTCCCGCAGCGAATCAAGTGGTCGTAGCGGCTTATTTGCTGATCGCCATGGCGATGGCCGGCCTTGGGCTTAACGTAGACATCGCAACCTTCCGCCGCCTCGGCATGAAATCGTTCTTCGCGGGGCTCGCCGGTTCGGTTTTGCTGTCGGGCTTGGGCTTCGGCCTTGTTCATCTGTTCGGATTGAATTGATCATATTAGCGCCCTATTATATACTAGCTGCATGTTTCGAATAAACCTTGGAGGCATGCATGGCACTTATTGCGCTTCTTATCTTTTTGCTCACGTTGACGATGGTGATCTGGCAGCCGAAAGGGCTCAGCATCGGCTGGTCCGCCGCCGGAGGAGCCGTACTCGCTCTATGCGCCGGCGTAGTCAGCTTTGCGGATGTCGGCACAGTTGCCGGCATTGTATGGAATGCGACACTCGCCTTCGTCGGGATCATTGTGATTTCGCTCATGCTGGATGAAATCGGTTTTTTCGAGTGGGCGGCACTTCATATGGCGCGGCTGGCGAAAGGCAACGGCAAGCTCATGTTCGTTTACGTTATTCTGCTCGGAGCTGCCGTCTCCGCGCTGTTCGCCAACGACGGCGCGGCGCTCATTCTGACTCCGATCGTGCTCGCCATGGTGCGGGCGCTTCGTTTTGAGAGTAAGACGGTTTTGCCGTTCGTTATGGCCGGCGGATTTATCGCAGATACGGCATCGCTGCCGCTGGTCATCAGCAATTTGGTCAACATTATTTCCGCGGATTATTTCGGAATCGGATTCGGGCAGTACGCCGGCCGCATGATCGTGCCGAATTTGTTTTCGGTGGCGGCGAGCTTGCTGGTGCTGATGTTGTTTTATCGCGGCGCCATCCCCGGCCGTTACGATGCGGCGCAGCTGAAGCCGCCGCGCGAAGCGATCAAAGACATGAAGCTGTTCCGGCTCTCGTGGGCCATTCTGGTGTTGCTGCTGGCGGCGTATTTCGCCAGCCCGTTCCTTCATGTCCCGATATCGGCGGTGGCCGGCCTTGCCGCCGGTTCGCTCTTGTTAGCCGCGCGGCGCAGCCCCGCGATTGAAACGAAACGCGTCCTGAAAGAAGCCCCTTGGACGATCGTAGTTTTTTCGGTCGGCATGTACGTAGTCGTATACGGCCTTCGCAACGCAGGGCTGATCGATGCGCTCGGAGCCATCATTCAAGCCGTCGCCAATCGAGGCTTGTTTTCATCCGCCGTCGGCATGGGGTTCATTGCGGCGATTTTATCCTCGATAATGAATAACTTGCCTACCGTTATGATCGATGCGCTGGCGGTCAAAGGGACGGCGACCGAAGGCGCTATCCGCGAGGCTTTGGTATATGCGAATGTGATCGGGAGCGATTTGGGGCCGAAAATTACGCCGATCGGTTCGCTGGCAACGCTGCTCTGGCTTCATGTGCTGTCCCGCAAAGACGTGAAAATTACGTGGGGCAACTATTTGAAAACGGGCATTGTACTGACGGTCCCGACACTGTTTATCACCCTTACCGGACTGTATGTATGGCTGCGCATCATGCATGGCTCCGGCCATCATGCCGTCTTGTGGATGGCCATCATCGCCGTAACGGCAATCGCTTTGGCCGCAGCCGCCAAAGCGCTCGCCCGAACGAAGCAAGGCAAAAGCGAGGTCTCTTCTTCGCGAAACTAAACAAAAAACTGCGCCGCCGCCGTGCGGGCGCAGTTTTTTGCTGGGACGGAATAGCCGTGCAATTAGGCATTCAGTTTGCTTCCGGCCTAAAATCGCCCACTGCTCGCCCTGTGAAGCCCCGGTATCGGGCGCAGCATTGTTAAGTTAGGTTCGTTTTCGCTTCTTGATGGTCTTCCCACAGCGGGCCGATGTATTTTTCCAATGTTTTAACAATAACATCTCTTTGGCTCTCTTCGACATTTTCAATATCGTTTGCAATATCGTTTCTGACTCGTATGAGCACAAATAAAGGCGGTAAGCCAGTCTCGCGGAAAGCCTTGATCATGGATTTTTCTTGCGGCGTAATATCCATAAAGCGTTCTCTTCCTTTTCAGTTGGATAGGAAACATCATTTCAGGTACCTTACTTCAGCTCCGCCCGCCCTTCTTCTCGAGATAATCTCATTCTAAACCCTGACACCGGTGTTAGGGTCAAGCGAATCCCATAAAGACAAAAAGCCGCGTTTTATGCGGCTTCCGTCATCGTTTTTTATGTTACTTATGCGCTTCTAACCACCCAGCCAAAGCGGCAATGTCCGGGTCCTTCAGCGTTCCTTTGAACGGGGGCATGGCGCCTTTGCCGTTGGCAATTTGAGCCGTAATTTGATCCGCCGACAGCCTCGACCCGACTTTTTGCAAGTTAGGTCCTACGCCTCCCGACAGGTCGGCTCCATGACAGCTCATGCAATTTTGCTTGTAAATCGCCTGTGCGTCTACCGTCGTCGTCCCGCCTGCGGCGGGCGCAGGAGCTGGAGCAGCGGGGGCCGGAGCCGGAGCGGCAGGCGCAGGGGCCGGGTTGGTCCCGCAGCCTGAAAGGCAAACGGCTATCGCTAGGCCAGCTACCGATAATTGAAGTTTTTTCATAGTGCCTCCGACGATTCTGATGTCGTGAAATGAGCTTTGCATTCATTGTTAGATTGCCCATAATTGCAGACAGCATGCATGGGGCCAGCAAATATTTGGCATCGGGCAAGTGTAAACGAGCAAAGACCAGGCATAACTATTCGGCGTCTGGAAATAATAAGCATGTTCCTCGCCGCGGATTCGGAACGCTAAGTCTTTGTGAGAAAACGGTGATTGTTCTTGGAACAAAATAGCGAATTGGTCATGCATCTGTCCGAGCTCCGAAAGCGGCTCATTGTCGTCATCGGCTGTTTCCTCGCAGCGATGTGCGGGGGGCTGTACGCGGCTCCGCAAATTTTGCGCTATTTGAAGTCGCAGCCCGTAGCGGCAACCGTCGAGTGGAACGTATTTTCTTTTACCGACGGACTGTTCGTCTACTTGCGGTGTGCCTTTGTCTTCGCCGCGCTGCTCACGCTTCCGGTGCTGCTTTACCAATTATGGGCTTTCGTCCGGCCGGGGCTCACCGAGCAGGAAGCGAAAGGCACGCTGTTCTACGTCCCTGCCTCTTTCGCCCTGTTCGTAACCGGGATCTCGTTCGCCTATTGGGTAGTGTTTCCGATGATGCTCCGTTTCATGAAATCGATGAACGGGACGATCGGGGCGGTCGAAACGTACGGGATCGGCGACTATTTTTCGTTTCTGTTTGGCGTCGTATTCCCGCTCGGTGCCGCATTTGAAATGCCGCTGGTCATCCTGTTTCTGACAAGGCTCGGCATTCTGAATCCCGCCAGGATGAGAACGGCGAGGAAATACGCGTACGTCGCGCTCGCCGTGCTCGGCTCCTGCATCTCGCCGCCCGACTTTGTCTCGCACTTGTCGGTGACGATCCCGCTGCTGCTGCTGTTCGAAGTCAGCGCCGCCGTCGCCGCCAGGTATTACCGCAAACGTCTCGTTGCCGCGCCAAACTAAACTGTCAAGCCAAAGGAGAAGGTTCCCATGTTCAACAATATCGGCGCTTCCGGATTGATCATCATTTTGCTGATCGCTCTCGTCGTCTTCGGGCCGGCCAAGCTTCCCCAGCTCGGGCGGGCTTTCGGCGATACGCTCAGGGAGTTCCGCAATTCCACCAAGGGCATCGTCGACGACGACAAAGACGAGCTGAGCGGAGAGTTCGGCGAGCGGCCGCGCAAGCTGCTCTGACAATGACCATAGCAAAATAAAAAGACCGGAGACGCGCTTGCTGCAAGCATCGCTCTCCGGTCTTTTTTTGCTGATTCCGTTGCGGGAAACGCGTTCGTCCTAAAGGACGAAGGAAGCAGGTTCCTCCTAGGCGTAACCCGTTTATCCTTGTCAGGCGAGCAAGCCGCCCTTTTTCCGGTAGGCGAGAATCCCTTCGGCGGCCCGGTAAGCGAGAGCGCCGACCGTTCCCGTCGGGTTGTACCCGGAATTGTGCGGGAATGCGCTGGCGCCGATGACGAACAAGTTGTCGACGTCCCACATTTGCAAATAAGTGTTGACGGCCGACGTTGCCGGGTCCGAGCCCATAATGACGCCGCCCGTGTTGTGCGTAGACTGATAGGTGGTAATATCGTAAGGACCCAGATCCTTCATCTGGTTAATGTTGTTGGCGCCCATTTCCTTCACGATGTCAGCGCTCTTTTGCGCCAAAAACTTCGCAAGCTCGCGGTCCTGATCTTCAAAGTCGAACGTGATCCGCAGCAGCGGGTCGCCGAACGCGTCTTTATACGTCGGATCGAGGTCGAGATAATGGTGCTTGTACGACATGCACGAGCCTTGGCTGCCTACCGTCAGCGCGCGGTTCGCGTATTTGATGGAACTCGCCTTGAAATCTTTGCCCCAAGCCGGCGTGCCGGGCGGCACCGGATTGTTCTGGATCGGCCGGTAGCCGGTCGGCGTCAAGGAGATCATCCCGCCGTGGATGAAATTGACGTTCGAATGATCGAAGTTATCGCCGTTGTAATCATCGACTGTCGTGCCGAGCGCGCCCGCCCCGGCAAAATTGTTGAACTGCTTGTTCTCGAAATAGCCGACGGCGTTGCCTTTCGTGACCTGATAAGCGTAGTTTTTGCCGATGACGCCCTGCCCCGTCGAAGCGTCGTACGGCTTGCCGAGCTGGGACATGAGCAGCAGCCGGACGTTGTTGAACACATAGCTTGTCAGCACCACGATGTCGGCAGGCTGCTCGATATCTTCGCCTGTCGTCACGTCCGTGTACAGCACGCCGGTCGCTTTGTTGCCGGTATGTAAAATTCGTCTTACTTGCGAATGGGTGCGAATTTCGAATTTCCCCGTTTTTTTGGCGACCGGGATGACGGTGACGACCGGATCGCCTTTCGCCCCGTACTCGCATCCGAAACGTTCGCAATAGCCGCAATATTGGCATGGGGCGCGGGCGATGCCGTCCGGATTCGTATACGCCGTCGACAAGTTGGCGGAAGGCATCATATAAGGATGCAGCTTCAGGCGCGTCGCGGCATCGATGAACATCTGCATGGACGGCGTCTTCTTCATCGGCGGCGTCGGGTAACCGGCGGAGCGCTTTCCGCCAAGCGGGTTCGGTTCGCCGGAAATGCCGACCATTTTCTCGAATTTATCGTAGTACGGTTCGAGCTCGTCGTACGTAATGCCCCAGTCCTGAATCGACATTTCCGCAGGATTTTGTTCGCGCCGTACCGTTCCGCCGTCTTGCTGCGAATTTGAAAATCGTAAGGAAGGAAGCGGAACGTCTGGCCGTTCCAATGCACCCCCGCCCCGCCGAGACCGGTGCCGATCAAAAACGACCCGTACTGGCGCATGGGCAAAGCCCGGATCTTTTCGTTGCTGCGGAACGTGACCGTTTCCTTCGACAAATCCTGCATGAGCTCGTAGCGCAGCGCATACCGCAGCTCGTCGTGCACCATGTAGTAATCTTCCGTTTTCCGCTCCTTTCCCCTCTCGAGTCCGACGACGGTCAAGCCGTTCTTGGTCAGCTCCGAGGCGATGATGCCGCCGCCCCAACCGACGCCGACAATGACAACGTCTACTTTTGGCAATGTTTTGGCCATGTTATCTCTCCTCGCTAATGAGCGGTCATATGATCCTGGAGACTGCTTGGAGGCATTTTCGTAAAGTCTTTGTCAATAATGTTGGCGTAGCTCATTTGATTTCCCGGGTAATTACGCATCGTCCAGCCGGCCATGTTGATGTTTCCGCCATACAGCGGGTCGCTGTAAGCCCCTTCCAAAGTGTTGCTTAACAGCTGCCGGAAAAAGCCGCTCGCCGATATCGTCGTCAGCTTCACCTGGTCGGATTCGAACGCTTTCAGCACGGCGTCCTGCTGGTCGCCGGTCAGCTGCGCGAAGCCTTTGCCGTACTGAGCCTGGCTGTAGTTGTCCATTTCGCGCAGGCCGATTTCGTAAATTTCCCGTCTTTTCAGGCGACCTTGATAGCCCTGCACTTTCTCGCCGGCGTAAAACGGCGGCGACATGTAATCCCGCGCGTTAAAGCCGTAATCGCCGGCCAGCTGGTGATCGATAAAATAAGCTACCCCGAGGTCCTTGGCGCCGGGGCCGTTCTCGTCCGCGGGAAACAGCCGTTCCACGGCGGCGTTCAAAATGCCGAATTGCTCCTGGTTGAAAAACATGAGCGCACGGTTAAAGTTTCGCGGCTCGGCCGCCGCCGGTGCGCTGGGCTTGGCCGGTGCCGGTGCCGGCGCCAGGGGCTTTCTGGCGAGAGCGCCGATCGCTCCGCCCACTACCGCGCCGCCGAGCACATATCCCGTATTGATCAGAAACTTGCGGCGGGAAGGTTGATCTACCTTCGGCTTGCCCGGCTTGTCATTGTTGTCACGATTGTCCATTGCATTCACCTCCCGGTAATATGTCGCGACTTATGCTGTATTTTTTGCCAAAAACCGACGGATATACATGCCAAACGAGGGCAATATAAGCACAAACCTTCAGGGTGCCCGAGAAACGATGGCTGCGCTGCGGATGGGAAATGTGGGTCTCCGGCTTCCTTGAATACGTGTCCCTCGAATTTGAAAATATGGCCGGAACACGAGTTCAAAAGCATGCTACGCTCTCCGCCCCATCCTCCGCTCCGCGTTTCTTGGACAGTCTGAAAACTTAAATCAAAATGGAGGAAGCACGATGAAAGCAACTGCGATGCTGACCGCGCTCGGTCTTGCAGCGGTGATCGCCTTGCCCGCCTGCCAGCAAAGAGCTGCGCAAAACCAAGTGAAAGCCCAGACGGCCGCTCCGGCTCCGCCTGTTTCCCAGCCCATGGACGGGCATACCCATATCAACGACGCATCCGTCATTCCCAGCGTCGGCTCGCCGAAAGTGCGCACGACGAACGAGCACGGCGGGACAAGCTACGGAATGGGAAGCTCCGTGTACAGCGTGATCGGAAGCTCCGGGCTGCACAGCGAAGGGCTTTCGTCCCACCTGGAATCGAGGCTGAGCGGCGCCGGGATCAGCGACGTGAAAGTGCTCGCCCTCGACGACATGGTCATTCTTGCTACGGGCAGCCGCCGGCCGGCCTCTTCCACGTACGATGCCATGCAGCAGCAAGTGCTGAGCGGCACGAGCGGGATGTCGGGCAAAACCCAGGAACCCGGCAAGAGCGTCGGCACGTCGGGCACCGGCCCGGCGGGCGACGACAATTTGGATGCAGCGGAAGTGCAAATCAAGCAATTTTTGGGAAGCAATGTGAAAGTGTACAAAGTGGAAGGGTCGCAAGCGGTCGATACGATTGGCCGCATTCGGGCGAACGGCAGCGAGGGGTCCGTTTCGCCGCAAGCTGTGGCGGACAACGTTCGCACCTTGTTAAAGCTGACCTTGACCGGCGGCAAATAGCGGCGGGACGCCGCGTCTGCTCGCACCCGTCCGGGCAAATCCCGGACGCCGCTGAAGCCAGCCTGCTCCATGACGGTGCGAGGCTGGCTTTTTTGCTGCGCAGGAAACGGATACGGGAAATCCTCACGCTGCCCGGGGAAGGCGGAGCGGAAGTTGGTTCCCACCATGTTTTCATAGTCGAGGAATACGAGTTCAATGAAGCCGCAGACCTACATTTCCAATCCGCAGCGCAGCACTGCTTCTTGGGGAGCCAGGAAATCCTCACGCTATTTTGGCGGGAACAGTGCGTATCGAACAATATAGCGGGTAAACCACCATCAAATCCTCGGATCAAGCCGACAATATATGGAAATCTGCGAAATTAGCGGGAGGAAACGGAGGTAACGAGTGGGACAGACGGTTTCAGCACGAAATAGAGGGAGCAATTCCAGGTAATGCAATGCTCGCATCGGTTGTTTCAACATCTCGACTGGCTAGCAGCAAACAATTACGAACAATACGACATGTATGCTTTGAAGTATATGACGAAAGATTTAAAGGTGAAGATAGTGAAAACGAATTCGATATGTTCATCCGGGTAAATTGAATTTTCGCTTTATCCTCCCTCGGCCTCCAAACGATCAATTCAAGCAAGCAAACAACGGACAGTACCGGCATACAAACAAAGCAGCCTCCAAGTGGACCCGGTGGCTGCTTTGCCGTTAGATCGCAAGCGCAGCTTCTTATTCTACCAGCCCAAGCTCCAAATAATCGTGCTGGCTCATGACGCCGTCCACAGGGAGCTTATGGTCGCGCTCGAACGCTTTGAGCGCCCGTTCCGTGGACGGGCCGAATTTGCCGTTGCAAACGCCGTGAAAGTAACCGGCGTTGCGCAGCAGATGCTGGATCAGCTGCACGTCGGCACCGCTCGCCCCTTTGGCCAGCCGCCTTGCTTCCATTTGCGGCTCTCCCAGCACGTGCCCCATTATCGTAACGCGAGTGCCGACGTCCACCAGTTCGTACAGCTCCTCCACATGCCTGTTCAACATCCGAATGCAGCCGTGGCTCGCGTCCCTGCCGATGGAGGAAGGCCTGTTCGTGCCGTGTATGCCGTAAGTGCCCCACGGTACATCGAGCCCGATCCAACGGGTGCCGAACCCCGATCCCCAATTTTTATATTTGTTGATGACTTTCAGATCCCCTACCGGAGTAGGAGTTTCCCGTTTGCCTAAAGCTATTGGATACGTTTTGTAAACCGAACCGTCGATGTATAACGTCAGGCGGTTTTTTAACGGGTCGATGACGATGTGGGCCTGGCGGGCGTTGTTGTTCGTCCCCGGCGCGGCCATAAGCGAATCGGGCCCGGCGCCTAACGCAATGATGCACATCAGCCCGAGCACGCAAATGAATTTTCTCATGGTGAAGTCTCCGCAAATGTGGTTAGTTTCGCTCGTTTCGTTATAGTTCCCGAATGTTTTGAAAATCATGACTTCGCAACTGCGCGCCGCGGACAACATAAAGGCTTGCCAGGATGAATATATATTGACTTAAGACAATGCAGACAATGCAGACGATATATAGTTTAGTACATTTTGGGAGGGCATGTACATGGGGACGGGCGCGGTTAAAGGGTGGACGACTCTGCTTGCCGGCGTTACGCTGCTGGGCGCTTTAGCGGGCTGTAGCGGGAAAGGAGCAGATCAGGGAAGTTCCGGCGGCGGTGCGGCGCCAGCGGACAGCAAGCCTGCGGACAGCAAGGCGGCGTCCGGAGATGGCGGCAAAAGCGGCGAAGCGGCGGGCAAGCCGGTTACGCTGCGCATGATCGAAAGCTTGACAAGCCCGGAACGCACCAAGCTGCTGCAGGACATGATTGCCCGGTTTCAGAAAGAAAATCCGAACATCACCGTTGAACTCATCTCCCCTCCGTTCGACCAGGCCGACAACAAGATCAGGACGATGCTCGCGGCCAAGCAGGAGCTCGACATTTTGGAGGTGCGCGATCTCAACATCGCCGAGTACGTCAATAACGGCTATTTGGAGCCGCTCGACTCGTTCGCATCCGGCTGGAGCGACAGCAAGACGCTGTCAGGGACGGCTAAAGCCGTCGGCTCGACAAAGGGCAAGCTGTATTTCATCGCGAACGCCCTCTACCAGCGGCAAATGTTTTACCGCAAAGACTGGTTCGACGAAAAAGGGTTGACCCCGCCGAAAACGTGGGAAGAGCTGTACGAAGACGCCAAAAAAATTACCGATCCGAAGCAAAACCGTTACGGCTTCTCGTTCCGCGGCGGCCCGGGAGCGAACGGCAACTTTGACCGGATGATTTACGACTATAACGCCGCGGCCATCAACCTGGACGACGCCCCTTTTACGAAAGACGGCAAGACGACTTACGGAACGCCGGAAGCGAAGCAGGCGCTGGAGCTGTACAAAAAAATTTACAAAGAGGCGTCGCCGCCGGATTCGATCAACTGGGGCTTCCAGGACCAGGTTCAGGCGTTCACGTCGGGCGTAACCGGCATTTTGCTGCAGGACCCGGATGCGATTAAAGTGCTGCAGGACAAAATGGACCCGAAAACGCTCGGCACGGCCATGATGCCGGTCGGCCCAAGCGGCAAGGCGCTCGTCAGCACCGGTGCAGGAGGCTGGGGCATAACCGCCTATTCCGCGCACAAGAACGAGGCATGGAAGTTTATATCGTTCATATCGAGCCCGAAGGAAAATACGGACTTCTCCAAAGCGTTCGGCACGATTCCGATCCACACTTCGGCCGCCTCCGACTCGTATTTCCAGACGGGACCGTACAAAACGCTGCTCGACATGACGAGCAAAGCCGACGTTTACGTCACGTACACGCCGCCGTTCAAATATCCGGGCAACGGCAGCTGGAACGACGTGAGCATGAAAGGCCAACAGTCTTATTTGCTCGACAAAAGGTCGGCGGACGATGTGCTGAAGGAATGGGATAAGTTCTGGCTCGATCAGAAAAGGTGATGACGACGTGAGCGCTCGCCAGAAATTCATACTATCCGGCCTGCTGCCCGCACTGCTGCTCGTCCTTGTCTTTACGTACTACCCTTTCTTCAAAGGGGTAGCGATGGCGTTTCAAAACTACAAGCTGTTCAATCTGAAGCAAGTGTACTTCGTCGGCCTGCAAAATTTTGCGGATGCTTTCAAAGATCCGCAATTTTTGGCGGCGCTGAAAAACAGCGTGTACTGGGTGTTCTGCTCCCTGCTTCTGCAGTTTCTGCTCGGGTTTATGCTTGCGCTCGTGCTGAACAAACGGTTTTGGGGACGGGGCGTCTATCAGGGCTTTATTTTTTATCCTTGGGCGTTGTCCGGCTTCCTGATCGGTCTCATCTGGAAATGGCTGTTCAATTCGCAAATTGGCGTCATCAACGACCTGCTGCTGCGGCTCGGCCTCATTCACAACCGGATCGGCTTCCTGTCGGATCCGAAATGGGCGATGGCGTCCGTCATTACGGCCAACGTCTGGTACGGGATCGCCTTTTTCACGATTATGCTGCTGGCCGCCCTGCAGTCGATTCCTTCCGAGCTGTACGAAGCGGCGAGCATCGACGGCGCGAACGGCTATCGCAAGCTGTTCTACGTGACGATCCCGTACATTATGCCGACGATTATCGCCACAACGCTGCTGCGGGTCATATGGATTTTCAACGATCCGACGCTTATTTACGGCATGACGAACGGCGGCCCGGCCGGCGCGACGCACATTTTGTCGTCGTTCATGCTGAATAAAATCATTTATGACGGCGATTACGGAGCCGCTTCGGCCGTCGGCGTCATCATGATTGTCATCCTGTTTCTGTACACGCTGTTCTATTTGATGGTGACGAAGTCGGAGAAAGTGGGTGACTTTTAATGAGACGGCGGTACGGCTATCGGATCATGAAGGTCGCCTTCCTTTCCTTCTATGTTCTGGTGATGGTGTTCCCCCTTTACTGGATCGTCATCACCTCGCTCAAGCCGCAGAAAGAAATTTTCAGCTTGCCGGTCCGGTACTGGCCGGAGCACTTGACGCTGCAAAATTACGTGAACATTTTCAAAGTGTCCAAATTCGGCGTGTATATCGCCAACAGCTTGCTCGTCTCCGTTACTTCGGCGCTGATCGTGATGGTGATCGCCATTTGCAGCGCCTACGTGCTGGCGCGGTTTCGCTTCCGCGGGCACCGGCAAATTATGCTCGGCTTTTTCGTGACGCAAATGCTGCCTGGCTTTATTTCATTGGCGCCGCTGTACATGATGATGTCCAGCATGCACCTGCTGAATCAGCGCATCTCCTTGATTTTGATGTACACTGTCATCTTGATTCCGTTCTCCACCATTATGCTGCGCGGCTTCTTTCAGCGCATTCCGTCCAATCTGGAGGAGGCGGCGATGATCGACGGCTGCTCCCAGCTGTCGGCATTGCTGCGGGTCATTATTCCGATCATGCTGCCCGGCATCTCCTCGATGTTCATTTTCGCATTCGTGCAAAATTGGAACGAGCTGTTTCTGGCCGTCATGTTTATCGATAACGAAGCGCTCAAGACGCTGCCCGTCGCCATGAATTCGTTCGTGCTGAAATTCAACGTCGATTGGGGCGCGATGTCCGCCGGTACGGTGCTCTCGGTGCTGCCGACGATCGTTTTGTTTGCCCTGGCGCAAAAATTTATCGTGGAAGGATTAACCCAAGGGGCGGTGAAAGGATAATGCTGTGCTTTGAATGGTTGGGCCTCGCTATGAAGCATGACCGGCAGCCGCTTTATTTGCAAATTCATTTTACCGGTCGATGCGGAAACGTATAACGAAGAAATTTTGCTGCTGAAATTGCGCGGCTATCCGTTCGTCCTCGTCGACCGGGGCGAGGCGCCGGGATTGCTTCGCGGTCCCGTGGCGGGTGCCGGGGCATTCTATGATTCTCTCGCATATGAATGTAATAGATTCATAGAAAGCGAGGGATCATCATGATATTGCGCAGAATCGATACAGTGACCATCCGGTTTGCCCGGGAGCCGATAACCGGCGTGAGGACAATCGCGGCGGTCCGCATCGTCGGCAGCGCCGCTCCTTGCCTGCGGCTGTTAGTCGTCGGCAAGCGGTTAATTCCCGCGGTCAATTGTTTGCTGCGGAGCGGTTTTGTGCTTGTAGCGTTCAGAGGAAACGTGCTCGTGTTCAGGCGCCGCAAGCGCCGCCGCGCATGACGCTGAAAAAACCGGCTCTCGTTCGTGAAGAGCCGGGTTTTTCATGCAATCTTCCAAACGCGACAAATGCAGAACTGTGTCGTATAATGAAAATTGGCATATAAATCTAGTTAGAGTAAGGCAGAGATTCAGATGAGACGATTGTTCATGGCACTTATGGTTAACGCGATCCTTCTCGGCGGTTGTGCGAACAAGCAAGCCGCAACACCGGCGGCCGACCCGGCCCAGCCGGCCCAGCCTTCCGCCGCCAGCGCAGGCGCAGCTTCCGACTCGACGTACACGCCGGCTTCCGCCGCGTTCAAACAAACTTCGGTCGTCTACGATGTCCGAAGCGCCGGGAAAAAAGTGGCTCTCACGTTTGACGACGGCCCGGACCGCAAATATACGCCGCAAATTTTGGATATTTTGCGGAAGGATCATATCCATGCGACGTTTTTCCTTATCGGAGAACATGCGGAAAAATACCCCGATATGGTCAAGCGGATCAAAGACGAAGGGCACGCCGTCGGAAACCACACCTGGGATCATCCGGATTGGAGAAGCTCTCCGCCGCCGGGATCGAGAACGAAATTACGAAACGGACACTGTATTGGAGCGGCTGACGGGCGCCAAACCGACGCTGTTTCGAGCGCCGTACGGGGCCGTATCCGCGGACGTTACGACGGCTGCCGCGGAGACGGGGCACCTCATGATCGGCTGGTCGGTAGACACGATGGACTGGGACGGGAAAAACGTTGCGCAAATTCTCGCCGCCGTACGCAAAGAAGGTAAGCCGGGCAGCATCGTCCTGCAGCACAGTGCGGGCGGTAAAAACGGAAACTTAAGCAATACGGTCGCGGCTTTGCCGCAAATCATCTCGTATTTTCAGAAAAACGGGTATGCATTCGTTACAGTTCCGGAGCTTCTTTCCGACAAATAGCGTACGGCGTTGCCGCTTGCGAGCGGCAGCGCCGTTTCTTCATCGATCCGGACTTGGGCGATTTCACCGATTCGCGGCTCCTGATACGCGGCCGGGCATTGCTTCGGCGTAGGCGACGAAGAGAGACGCTGAAAGTCGTACATCCGTGGCTCAAGGAAGCGTATGAGGAGCTTAAGGCCAAGGTGATGTGATCGTATATGTTTTCTTTCCAGTCCCGCGCCGCAGTTCTGTAACCGAGAGACGTGGGAGGCTGAATGTACGAAAAATTCCCGGTGCCATTCATTTTTTGCTATCATTAAATCGAGACTGACACAACATTCGGGACCGGTAAACGATACAATGAGCAAACAATTAACTGTATTGGTTATCATGATCGGCGTATTTGCCGCCATGACATCCGCTTTTGTTTACGGCTGGCTTCGCCCATCGGCCCAATACCCGGAGGCGCGGGGAGGAATGCTGGATGCGAGACAGTGGAATTTCGCGAAACAGGGCATCATTCCGCTGCGAGGAGAATGGGAGTTTTACGAAAACAAGCTGCTGAGCCCCCGCGATTTCCTTGCCGGCGGGGAAAAGCTGCAAACAGAGCGCCGAATCGTCCGGGTTCCCGGAAATTGGAAGGGCCTTGCGTTCTCTGGCAGCGGATTTGGCGCGGGCACGTATCGTCTGCGTATTCAAACGAATGAACCTGCTCTTTACAGTCTTAGAGGAAAGAAGATCCGCATGTCGAGCCACATTTACATGGGAGGGGCGGATCTCGGCGGCAACGGGCGGCCGGACTTGGCAGCGGACCGATTTGTTCCCAGCAACGTTCCGTTTTTTGGTTCCGCCAAAGTGGAGTCAAGTACAGTAGAGATTATCATTCAGGTGGCCAGCTTTCGATACTTGGCTGGCGGATTGGTGCAAGCGCCGGAATTTGGTTTGACGGGGGACGTATTGGCCAGGCGCGACGACGCCCGTTTGGCCGATATGATTGTGATCACGACGATGCTCGTGTTCGCGGTTTATTTCGCCGGCATGTTCAAACGATGGCGGAAGGAACCTTATCTGGTATTATTCAGTTTGTTCTGTTTGACAATGGGGCTGTTCTTTAGCATCGACAATGAAATTGTCATGTCGACTTATTGGCCGTCTCTTTCCTTTCTGTGGCTGCAGAAAATGATCTTTATCCTGCCCGGCTTCTCTATGATGTTTTTTGTCCTGTATGTGTACCTGTACTTGGGCGAGAAGGACAGCGTATTTTTTAAGCGGCTGCGTCAGGTTTCATACGCATTTCTTGCCATGCTGGCCGTCATCCCGAACGATTATTTGCTCGATACTTATTGGCCGGGGATGGTTTTGCAGATCCTTGCTCTTTCCTTCATTTTTGTTTGCATATTCCGCGGCCGGCACCGCGGTATTCACGTCTATTATATTTTGCTGGGCGTTTTCTTCCTTGTCGTCAGCTGGATTTATGCCCACACTCGCTACATGCTGGCGCTTGACAATCCGTATTATATGATCGTCACGCCGCTGCTTCTCGTGTTGTCGCAGTCGTTTCTTATGTCGGAGCGGATACGCGAGGCGGTTGAGCGGAGCGAGCGATTAGCCAATCAACTTCTCGTTTACGATCGCCAAAAGGACGAGTTTCTGGCCAAGACGTCGCACGAGCTGCGTACCCCGCTGCACGGCATCATCAATTTATCGCAAGCGCTGCTGGACAACCGGGAAAAGCCTCTGCCCCCGGAGCATCGCGAAAATATCCGGCTGCTTCATCTGATCGGGCGGAGGCTCGCCGGACTAGTCCACGATATTCTTGATATGAATCGGATCCGTCACGGTCAACTTTCCATTCAGACAAAGCCTGTGGACATCAACATGTCGACTCGCTTCGTGATCGAAACGTTATCGATCGAGCCGATCAAAAGGGAAGTTCAGCTTGTAAACGAGCTGCCGGCCTCGCTACCCCTTGTAGAAGCCGATGAAAATCGTGTGCGGCAAATTTTGCACAATTTATTGGAGAACGGGCTCAAGTATACGGATCGGGGGACAGTGACCATATCGGCGGAAAGGCAAGGGAACGCATTAGCCGTCACTATTGCCGATACGGGGAAAGGCATACCGCCGGAGGCGTTGATCCATCTGTTTCGGCCGTTCTTTCAATACGGCGAAGAAGGGGCGGGTTCGCGCGACGGCATCGGGCTCGGCCTCAGCATCTCGAAGGAACTTGTTGAATTGCAGGGAGGCAGCCTGGAGGTGGAATCCGAGGTAGGGCGGGGTTCCCGCTTTACGTTCACCTTGCCGATTGCGCGGGAAGCGGCGAACGAGGCCGCAGCAACGTCCAGCCGCCGGGCGGAGCCGACCGTATTTTCTTCTTCGCGCGTGGCGGCGGCCGATCAAATGGTGCCTTACCACATTCTGATCGTCGACGACGAGCTTTCCAACTTGAAAGTCGCAATGGATGCGATATCTTCCATGAAGTATGCTTATACGGCGGTGGGAGGCGGTGAAGAAGCGCTGGCGGCGTTGACTCGTATGCCGAAGCCCGATTTGGTTCTGCTCGATTTGATGATGCCTAGCGTTTCCGGCTTGGACGTATGCCGGGAAATCAGGTCGTTGCACGGATTGGCCGAGCTTCCGGTGCTGATGTTGACCGCCTCGGGACAGACGGGCGATATCGTGGCGGCCTTCGCGGCCGGAGCGAACGATATTTTGCAGAAGCCTTTCGAGCTGGCGGAACTTAAGGCAAGAGTGCAATCGCTGCTGGCGATGAAAAGCTCTTCCGAGCACGCGGTGCGCAGGGAAATGGACTTTTTGCAGGCGCAGATTACGCCTCACTTTCTGTATAACAGCTTGAACGCTTTGGTTGGCCTCAGTTACAAGGATATGAGCAAGCTCAGAGAAACGATCCATCATTTGACGACCTATCTCCGTGCGAAATTCACTTTCGCCTTCCGGAGCGAAACCGTGCCTCTGGAACGGGAGTTGGAGCTGGTCAAAGCATACCTCGCAATTGAACAGCTGCGTTTCGGCAATCGGCTTCGGGTACGTTACGCTATCGATGAGGGAGTACATAGCATGCTCCCTCCGCTCACCTTGCAGCCGCTTGTCGAGAATGCAGTGCGTCATGGAATCGGGCCGAAGCCTGAAGGCGGCACCGTGGACATTATTGTTCGGCGCGGGGACAACGGTGTGGATATTGTCGTAGAGGACGACGGTGTCGGCATGGATGAACAGAAATTGTCCGTGTTGGAAAACGGACAAGCCGCCGGAATCGGGGTCGACAATGTGAATCGCCGACTGCAAATGATGTATGGGCGGAAGTTGGCTATTCGCAGCCGATCGGGCCAAGGAACGCAAATTACTTTTCGTCTGACGGAGGAGAACGATGCTGAGAGCGATATTGATCGACGATGAGGAATTGGCCCTTGCCGTGTTGGAAATTTTGCTGCTCGAGATCGGCGGAGTGACGGTTGTCGGCAAATTCCTGGGCATTTCCGAAGCGTTGGAACAGTGCGCAGACTTGCAGCCCGATCTGATCTTTCTCGATATCGAGATGCCGGGGACAAACGGCCTGGAGGCCGCTGAGTCCCTGTTGGCCCAATGTTCTGCCGCAGAGATTATTTATGTGACCGCGCATCATCAATACGCTGTAGAAGCGTTCGAGGCAAATGCGATCGGATACCTTCTCAAACCGGTTGCCAAAGATCGGCTGGCCAAAGCAGTATCCCGTTACGTGTACCTGCACGCGAGAGACGCGAAGCGAAACGGCGAGCTGCCTGGCAAGGACGGTAAAGATGCCGGTCATGCGGGGAGCGGGAAGCTGTCGCTGAAAGTGCTGGGAAGCATGGAATTGTATAACGCCGATGGCCGTTTGATTACGTGGCGGACGAAGAAAACGAAGGAAATGTTCGCCTATTTATGGCATCATGGCGGCACCCCCGTTTATCGCTACCATCTTATCGATCATTTATGGCCGGATACGGCTCCGGACCGCGCCCAAACGTTGTTCCATACGACATTGTACAATTTGCGCAAGGCGCTGAAATCCGCCGGATGCCCCGATATGGTCGTGTTCGGCGATGAACGTTATTGGATGCGTACAGAACGGATAGCGAGCGATTATGAGCGATTGGAACAATTGATGAAAAAAGGATGTCAGCCGGGAGATGCGGAAGAACTGTTCGCTCTTTACCGAGGCGACTATTTGGAGATCGAGCATTACGAGTGGGCGAATAGCCGGATATACGATATCCGGACCACGTATGTCCAATGTCTCGAACAGGCGTTGGAAGGAGCTTCCGGTTCGGTCAGGGAAAGACTGCTGCGGAAGCTGATCGAACTGGAGCCTTACCAGGAGAAGCACTATGATCGCCTGAAGCAGCATTTGGGGAATTAGCGGAACGTCACGGCGGCCGACTGGTTGAACCGCCTAGGCGGGGGACGATCGGATAACGGTCGAACCGAGCCGGGGAGCAATGCGAGCAGTCCATGGGGAATCGCGAAGGACAAATTTCGCGGTTCCTTTATTTGTTCAGAATATGTTCATAGACGGTCTGATATAATGAGTGCAAAAATTGATGGCCGAAATTTCCGTTGACCGGAGGGGAGGCTATCATCGCAATGTTCAAACATATGATGATGTCTCGGGCTATTCGCCCATTACAAGCATCGGCGAATTGGCGCAGTGTCTGGCCGTGAACGGAATGAACAACAAGCAGTACGAGCTCGATAAATGCGATTACAAGCGCGGAATTTACGGCAATTATCGTCAGAACGCCAGGGTTTCGGACAGCGGGGCTAGGATCATCGTTTGTAAGATATGGAACCTGACCGGGGAGGGCTCAGTGCGCAGAGCAGTTTTGATCGACGATGAAGACATGGCTTCGGAAGTTTTGGAAATCCTGTTGCGGGAAATCGGTGGAGTGGCGGTTCTGGGCAAGTTTACACACGTATCGGCAGCGCTCGATAAAGCGGACGAACTCAATCCCGATCTAATTTTCCTCGACGTTGAAATGCCCGGGATTAACGGATTGGTCGGCGCCACCTTACTTCGGGAACGGTGTCCGGACGCCAGCATCGTTTTTGTCACTGCCAGCCAGAAGTATTTGCATGAAGGAGAGCGCCCCAAGTTTGCCGGATATTTGCTGAAGCCTGTTGTCAAGGAACGTCTGGCGGAAGTTCTGGGTAAACCCATATGCTCTGAAGGGTAACGCAAATCCCGAACAGCCGACGCCGTACGGGACGGTCACGCCGCCCAAGTGGACCTGGCTGTCTCCATTCGACAGCCGTACCAGGATGCGATGGCGCAACATTGCGGGTACGTTTCGGGCGCTCGAATGTTGCCGGAATTATGGCGTCCCTACTGGTAGCGAAAGGGCTGAAAAGTCTGCTTTCTCGTTATTTGGAGCTTTGTCAACCTTTTGGAAACGCCTAGTGCGGATCCGCATCCCAGGTGTTGTGAGAGGACGGGGGCTAGCCGCCCCTTCCTGCTCGCTTACAAGGCAATCTTCTCCTTGATATGAAGTGAAATGAGGCGCGCGCCGGCGTTTTGCCAGTTGTAGCAAGTCCGCTCGGGGACACAGGTCCGAAACCAATCGAGGGCATGTTTGGCGTGGGCGTCCAATCTCTCATCCGCATAACGGATACTGTAAGGCTTTATCCCGATGACGTAAGGAAAGTACAAGGCGTTGAAAAAGCGCCAATCGTCCGCCGTGTCAAACAGTTTGTCCGGATTCGGCTTCATCTGCAAAATGGTTTCGGTCAGCAAATTTTTCAATTCTACCGCGCGTTCGAGCACTCCGTCGGGCGCGCCGCGCTCTTTGAGCCTGCGCTCAATGACGGTTAGACGGGTGAGCGGATTGGACGCCAGCTTCTGTAAATTACCCAGATGGCTGAGGGCTCGCCGAATGTATTGAAACAGCTCTTCGTCGCTAATTTGCTCGGGCGCCGTTTCTTCATCGATCCGGACTTGGGCGATTTCCACGATTCGCAGCTCCGCACGTCTGTTCAGCAAATTAGGAAAAGTCGCAAACGCAATGTTGTCCAGCAAGGATCGGATCGGATAGCTGTACACCTGAAAAGCGATAGAGATGGCCACGCTGGCCATTAGCAGCAGGAGCGTCCTGAAGTTCAGTTCGCCGCCCCATATAATCGCCACTGCCACTTGTCCGGAAAACAACAAGGTGAAAAACAGCGAGTAATCGAGCGAACGAAAAAAGTCGGGAAGCCACGACTCCCCTTGCTTCCTGATTTCTCCGATCATCAGTCGGATGGCTGAAGGAATCAGGCTTAAGCCGTAGAGAAAAAACTGCAAGCGATGCAAGGAGCCGAAAGGCCAGGCGAACGAAGCGGTGACAAAACCGGTGTATACAATAAGCGGCATGAACAGAATGAAACAACCCGGTATGCCGATTCCCGCTTGGTGAAACCGTACTTCCCGGATCGATCCTGCCGCAATAAAGAGCAGCGAAATCAGTACTACCGCGTGAAAAGCGGCGGCATACTTGTCCGGATCCTGCGTCAGCATCCATCCGAGACCGCTGAGGATAGTTACAAGAGGCAGCCCGAAGCTCCAAAGGACCCGCCACGATACCCGGCGAGGGGAGCCGCTTTCAGCAGAGCCGCTCAGCAATGCTCCATACCAGCCTGCCAGCGACAAGTAGTAAGCGTAATCTTGCAAGCGGAGAAGGTTGCCCCCTGACGGCAAATCGTAACAATAACCGAATAAAAGATCGGCTGCCATGCCGGCCGCGCATGCAAGCATACAAAGTCCCGACAGCAGTACTCGCAAGTTCCTGGCTTCCCGATAAATCATGTATAAACCAAGCCAGCACACAAATCCCCAAAAAAACAATTGAACGGCTAACAACCCCGCAGTGCTCCCTTCCTCCCCCAATTGCCAATTGGATGGGGCTTCCATTCTATTCACACCTCATTGTATCTCATTGAACTTGGGCGAAACAAGCAGGCCATTACTGTACGCAGCGGCGGTAATGGCCCGCTTTTTGTCCGGGCGCTTTTCGCTGCCAGAAGGTGCCGATTTGCGATATTGGCAGGAAACGGCAGTAAAATGTGTGGGTATGGCAGTAATCCGGGAGGTAGGATGAACCTGCGAGAAGCAAGCAAAATTGAACTTTGGAGGAGATCCGCATGTCTAAGTCCAGTATCCAAGTCGCATTAACGGTACGTCAGCTCGTTATCGGTTCTGTCAGCGCCATCCCGGAAGAATGGTTTGATGTGCAGCCGGGCGGCTCCAACAATACGATCCGTTGGAATATCGGCCATCAGGTGACGATGCTGAATTGGTTTTTGTCTTCGGCCGTACCGCTCGATTACCGGCTGCCGGACGACTACAATTCATTGTTCGTTACAGGAACGAAGCCAGCCGATTGGCAAGTAACGCCGCCGTCCAAGGAAGCGCTGCTGGAGCAGCTGTCTGCTCAATTTGAAAGCCTGGCGAAAATTTCTCCGGAATCGCTCGCCAAAACGTTAAATCCCCCGTTTGCCATGGGCAATCTGGCGTTTGCAACGGCTGAAGAAGTGTTCGGCTTTGCCTTCATTCACGAGGCGCTGCATCTGGGGATCATTTCGAGCCTCGCCAAACAAATCCGCTTCGACCGCGAGATGGAGCCTTATTTTCAGTAAGTGATACAAGGACTATATGAAGTGGCATTCGCCGGTTCCTGTACGACAGGAGCCGGTTTTTTGCGTGCATCCGGCTCCGTGCTCCGTCCTCCGTGAGAGAGGATAGACAGGGATTATAGTCGTGCTTCGCGAATAGGTTATAACGTTCGGATTATACGGGAAGATGCTATACCTATCGTTTGACGGAGCAGGGAGTAAATAACGCAGCAGAAGCAAGTGCTGATCAACCATTATGCGGAATATTTGAACAGGGCCAGGACGCTATAACCTATAACGGAAGGGAACGAGGCGGGCCATGCATCCAATCCTGAAACAGCTTACAAGGGACGTGCCATTCACAGGAAACCTGAAAAGCGATATTCGCTTGTTTCTGACCGCAAATAACTGCCCGAAGACGGCCGGGCATTGCATCGACGTAGGTAACGAAGCGAGAAGGGTGGCAATCCTGTTTCATGCCGACGCCGACGCTGCGGAAACGGCGGGATGGCTGCACGATATTAGCGCTGTTTTTCCGAATCACGAGCGGATAGCTGTGGCGAGAGAACTGGAGATTGAAGTTTTACCGGAGGAAGAAGCTTTTCCGATGATTATTCACCAGAAAATATCGAAAGCGATGGCGCGGGATATTTTCCGCATCACGGATACGGAAATATTGGATGCGGTCGGTTGCCACACGACGTTGAGGCGCGGTTCGACATTGCTGGACCAAGTATTGTTTGTGGCGGATAAAATTGCGTGGGATCAATCGGGGGAACCGCCGTACATTCGGGAGCTTCTGCGAAGCCTGGACAAGTCGCCGGCCCACGGTGCATTTGCCTACATCAATTACTTATGGGAACGAAGAGAGACGCTGAAAGTTGTACATCCGTGGCTTAAGGAAGCGTATGAGGAGCTTAAGGGCAAGGTGATGGTGCAGTGAGAAAAAAATATTACGTAATCGTTGCAAACATTTGAATTGACCGATGTTATGCTGATATGGTTAAATTAGGAATATAGTCTCAGTTAGACGCAGCAGTATGAACTGTAAGTCCTATTTGACAGATGCAGCCGGGGGGGTGAGCGCAGGCCGTGCGCAAAAAAATCGGGGATCTGCTTGTAGAAGCCGGCCTGATTACAGACGAACAGCTGCAGATTTCGTTGAAGGAACAGCGCGAATACGGCATGCGCCTTGGCGACGTATTGATTGCCCGCGGCTTCATCACGGAGCAGCAACTGATTGAAACGCTTAGCCTGCAGCTGGGCATCCCGCATATCCAGCTTTACCGGCATAAAATCGACACGAAAGTAGTCAATATCGTTTCGGAGCATCTCGCGGAACGGCACCAAGTGCTGCCGGTCCGAACGGAGGGCAATAAGCTGGTCGTGGCGATGGCCGATCCGCTCGATTATTTTGCGATCGACGAACTGCGCATGAATACCGGATATCGCATTGAGCCGGTTATTGCCTCCAAGGACGAGCTGCTGCGTGCCATCAAACGCCATTACAGCCTTCAGGAATCCGTCGCGCAAATCATGGAAAATTTGCAGGCGAAGGAATGGGCGGAGCCGCTGGACGAGCCGGAAGAAGAAGATTCGCCCGTCGTGAAAACGGTGAACCAAATCATCCTGCAGGCAGTACATATGGGGGCAAGCGACATCCATATCGATCCGCAGGAAGACGGTTTAAGTATCCGCTATCGGGTGGACGGCATGATGAGAACCGAAAGGTCGCTTCCGCTTCACATGCAGAGCGTCATCGTTGCGAGAATCAAAATTATGGGCAACTTGAACGTCGCCGAACGAAGGCTCCCCCAGGACGGGCGCGTGCAGATGGACATCGAGTTTCGCCGCGTCGACATCCGGATTTCCACGTTGCCGACGATTCACGGCGAGAAAGTGGTCATGCGGATTCTCGATCTGGGCAATTCGCTTACCGAGATCGAGAAACTCGGATTTTCCGAATCGAATTTGCAAAAATTCGTGAAGGGCATCAGCCGACCGCACGGCGTCGTTTTAATTACGGGGCCTACCGGGAGCGGAAAAACAACGACGCTATATTCGGCGCTATCGCGCCTGAACAGCGACGAAGTTAACATCATCACCGTAGAAGATCCGGTAGAATACCAGTTATCCGGCATCAATCAGGTCCAGGTCAATGCGGCGACTGATCTCACTTTCGCCAAAGGTCTGCGGGCCATATTGCGCCAGGATCCCAATATCGTGATGGTAGGCGAAATCCGGGATTCCGAAACGGCGGAAATTGCCGTCAGGGCGGCGATGACCGGCCATCTGGTGCTCAGCACGCTGCATACGAACAGCGCCGTTAACGCGTTGACACGATTGATCGATATGGGAGTGGAACCGTTTCTCGTCTCATCCTCAGTACATTGCATCGTCGCACAAAGATTAGTCCGCAAAGTTTGTCCTCACTGCGCTTGCGACGATTCGCCCACGATTGAAGAACAAACGCTGCTGCGGGCTCATGGCATCGAAGCCGGGACCTTGCGCAAAGGGAACGGATGCAGAGAATGCGGGCGCAGCGGTTATAAAGGAAGGCTGGCCATCCACGAAGTTTTACTGGTTGACGACGTTTTGCGTTCCATGATTTTGCAAAAGCGGCCCGACAACGAATATTTGCATCACGCGTTGCGTAAAGGGATGGTGCCGATTCTGAAAGACGGGCTGGAGAAAGCGGCCGCGGGTCTCACTACCTTATCGGAAATTTTCCGGGTAACAAGTAACGAGTAATAAATGCTTGCGACATAAATCTATCAGCGCGTTTATATAGATAGAATGCAGCCGTTCCATTCACGATAAACCCGCTGTTGGGGTGATGATAGCCATGCCAAGGTTTCGTTATGTGGCCGTCGACGCAAAAGGCAACTACTCGCGAGGGCGGCTGGATGCTCCGACATTGACACTGGCAATGGAAGAGATCAAGCGCAGAGGACTCTGGATCATCGATTTGTTCGATCCGGGGGAAAGCATCCTGTACAAAGAAATCCATCTAGGCGGGCCCAAAGTGAAGAGCGATCATTTTGTCGCTTTCTGCAGGCAGCTGTCCACGATGTACAAATCCGGCATTCATATCGTCGAGGCGGTACGCATTTTGGGCGAGCATAGCGAGAGCAAAGCGTTCCGCAAAATATTGCGTTCCATATACGAGGAGATGGCGAGCGGAACGCCGTTTTCGACAGCGGTTGCGCAATATCCTGACGTTTTCTCCGACGTGTTCGTCAACATGGTTCGCGCCGGGGAAGTAAGCGGCAAGCTGGATGACATGCTGAACCGCCTCGCTTTCTTTCACGAAAAGGAGCACTACACAAAAGAAAAAGTGAAGTCCGCGATGATTTATCCGGCGGCTGTTTCGGTAGTTACGGTTATCGTCGTGACGATATTGATGACGTTCGTCGTTCCGCGGTTCGTATCGAATTTCCAAGCGATGGATATGGAGCTGCCGCTGCCGACGAAAATCGTCATCGCCATCAGCGGCTGGATGAAACGCTTCTGGTATTTGCTTCCGGTTATCGTGGCGGGTCTCGCCCTGCTGCTGAGATGGATTCGGGGTACGGCCAAAGGCGCCTATTATCTCGATCTCGCCAAGCTGAAAATGCCCGTGTTCGGCAAGCTGTGGCACAAGCGCGCCCTGTCGCGATTCAGCCGCACGTTCTGCTCCTTATTCGCCGCATCGATACCGATGCCGCGCATCATGACGATCTTGTCCGCCGTCGTCAGCAACGAAGCGATGGCCAAGCTGATCCGCGAATCGCGGGAAGCGGTCAGCAGCGGCGATTCGCTTGCCGAACCGTTCAAAGATAGCTGGCTGTTCCCGCCGATGGTGGTGCAGATGTTAGCAGCGGGGGAAAGCAGCGGAGAAATCGACAGCATGATGGAGAAGGTGGCCGACTATTTCGAGAACGATGTCGATACGATGGCCGATCGCCTGAAGTCGCTGCTGGAGCCGCTCATGATCGTGCTGCTCGCCGGCATCGTTGGACTTATCGTGTTGGCAGTGATGTTGCCGTCGTTTACGATGATCAACAACATGCATGCCTAACGGTTTCACTTGCAATTCATATATACATGATTATGGAAAAATGAAGGGAGAAGGAAAACATGTACGCATTGCTTAGAAAAAAATTGCGCTTTACGAAAAATCAGAGGGGAATGACACTGATTGAATTGTCGGCGGTCGTCATCATCATGGGGATTGTGGCTACCGTTGCGGGGGCTGCTGTAATCGGCTCGTTCAATAAGTCTAAGACAGCCTCGACGGCTACGTCGCAGCAGGTCATCACGGAAGCGGTCCAACGATACGTCATGGATTCCAACATGAACCTTACTGTCACGCCGACATCAATTACTGCAGTCCAACTGGTTAGCGGCGGTTACCTGAGAGACATCCCGCAAAATTCCACCGGGACACCACTCAACCATGTGACAGTGGCCAATACCGCTGCAGGATTAACGATTGCTTATTATTCATCGACAGATGAAACTACCACCTGGTAATCTCACACGCCACATCCAACTAGCATGAACACCATCATCGCATTATACCGCGACCATCCTGCATTTCTTACCACTGTCGCCTGCCTGTTTGGCCTCGCGATCGGGAGCTTTCTCAATGTCGTGGCGATCCGCATTCCGCAAGGGCAGTCGATCGTGCGGCCGCCGTCGCGATGTCCGCATTGCGAGCATCGCCTCGGGCCGGCGGATCTGATTCCGGTCGCGAGCTATTTGTTTCTGCGGGGAAAATGCCGCTATTGCCGCGCGCCGGTTTCCCCGATGTACGCAGCAGGCGAGGCGGCGGCAGGGGCGCTCTTCGCCGTCACAGCATGGAAGCTCGGGTTTTCGCCTGAGCTGGCCGTCGGTCTGCTGTTCGTTTCGATTTTGCTTGTGATTACGCTCACCGATTTGAGCCGAATGATCATACCCGATAAAGTCGTCTTTTTCGGAATGGCCGCAGCGTTCGTCCTGCGGCTCTTCATTCATCCGCTGCCGCTGTGGAACTATGCACTCGCTTTTTTCGCGGGCAGCGGGCTGCTGCTGATGATCGGACTGCTCGGCACGGCTGTTTTGCGCAAGGAAAGCATGGGCGGCGGAGACGTCAAGCTTTTCGCTTTCATCGGCCTTGTCTTGGGCGTGAAGCTGACGCTGCTATCCGTCTTTGCCGCCAGCCTCTTCGGCACGCTGTTCGGAGTCATCCAACTGGCCCGGGGCCGCTTTCGGCGAAACGAGCCGATTCCTTTCGGGCCGTTCATCGCAGCGGGGGCATTTTGTGCATATTTCTGGGGGGACCGGATACTTGACCTGTATTTCGCACTCATTTTCCGCTAACGAAGCATGACAACGGGGAGGTACGATGGAAATGAGACGAAGAAGATCCGTGCAGAAACCGCAGTCTACCGCCTTTCGTCCATCGCCCCGGAAGGCCGTCCGTCCGGCCTTGGGGTTAGAAATTACCGACCAGGCTTTAAAAATCGCCGAAATCGCTGCCAGCCGCAACAAGGCGTACCGTTTGACGAATTTTCACATTGAACCTCTCCCGGATTGCGTGGAGGATGGAAAAATAACGGACGTTCCCCGGGTTTGTTCCATTCTGCAAAGCATCGCCAAGAAGATGAACGTCCGTACGAAGGAAGTTCATCTCGTCATTCCGAGCCAGCATATGATGGTGCGTTTATTGAAGCTTCCCGACCTTCCTGTCAAAACGCTTCGGAAGATTGTCGATTTTGAAGTGAAGCACAACGTTCGCCTGCCGTTTGAACGTCCCTATTACGATTTTGTAAAGCTGGACGCAGAGCCCGATGCACCGGCGTTAATGACGGCGAAGCCAGCCGTCCATCCCTCTGGCAAACCGGGCGACTCCGCCTCCTCCTTTGCCGAGGCCGCAGCTTCCGCCCAAGACGGCGAACCCGAACAACTGCCGTACCGGGACTTGCCGGATTCGTCAGCCCCTCGGGAGCGGTCGATGCGCCAATGCGACGTTATGCTCGTCGCTTCCTCTCTGGATCTAATCGAACAATATGCTTCCGTCGTCCGGAAGGCCGGACTGAAGCCTCTCAGCATGGAAATTAAAGCAATGTCGCTTTACCGGGCACTCGAATATTCGCATATGTCCGCTCAAACGGGCGCATTCGTTATCGTAGATATTAACGAAAACGCAACGGATATCAGCATATTTGACCGGGGCCAATTAAAAATGTCGCACAACGAGCCGATTCGCTTCGATGCGGAAGCGGATCTGCAGGACGCTTGCGACGATTTGGCCGACGAAATCGACCGGGTGATGAACTTTTACCGCTATACGCTGAATAATCGCGGCGCCACGTTCGAACAGATCGTCGTATCCGGGGATGTTGACCGTTTTCAGGATATCGTTCAGCGGCTGGAGCAGGGGCTTGAGCAGAAGCCTGTTGTGTTTGAGCCCGGCCACATCGCTGTGGAACAAGCGGATGCCGCTGGATTATTCCCTGCGCTAGCCGTTCCGATCGGCCTTGCGCTGAGGGGGAAACAGCGATGAACAACATCAACCTGCTCCCCAAAGTTCCTTTATTGCGGCGCTTCTATATTCCTTTGCTGATGTTGCTCGTCGCCTTGTTCGTCATCGCCGGAGCGTTGATCTGCACTTGGAGCTACTTGCTCGCCAAGAACAACGCTGTTATTCGGCACGACGCCGATCTGGCGCAGGCGACAGTAAACCGGCTCCGGAAAGAACGGGAAGTCGACCCTTTGACGAAAAATACCGCCGCTTTGGCTGCGGAAATTCAAAAGCTGAAAACGAGCCGGCGCGATTGGAGCCCCGTGTTGGACGCGATCATCGCCAGCCTGCCCGCCAATGCCCGCATGGTGGACGCCAATGCGGCCGATCTGAATTCGGTAACCGCAAACTGCGAATTTTCCACGGTAACCGATCTTGCCGATTATGTAGCCAAGCTGCAGCACAACCCGCTCATTGCAGAAGCCGCCGTCAAGGATATTCATCGCCTGGAGAAGGAAGTGGCTCCGAAAGCGAGCGTTCCTTTCTTTCAGGCATCGATCACTGTTAAACTGAGTGCTATTGCGCAACCGAAGTAGGGGTAGACATGAAAAAAATGACGCAGCTCATCACGGTATACGCCCGGAAACCTCTGGTCATCTTTTTGCTTGTCGTTTGTGCAGGCGTTTTGTTGAACGCAGGCTTGTTTGCCGGCATGCTGCTGCCGCAGCTAGCCAAGCGGCAGCTGCTGGAACAGCAGCTGCAGATGGCGGCAAGGCAGAGGAAAACGTTGGAAAGCCAGCCGGTGCAAGCCAGAGCCAGTGCGGCGGATAGCGAGCGGCTTGCCAAGCAGCTGCCGGCGGAGGACGAGCTGCCTGCGTTCCTGGTGAGCTTGAGCGACATAGAGAAACAGTCGGGAGCAAAGGTGTTGAACGTCTCCATCATGGACGGCCCGGCTGCGAACGCAAAGGCGGCTTCGCCGCCGGCGGCAGCCTCCCAGGCTCAGGCGGGAGCCCCCCAGGCTCAGACGGCAACGCCTCAAGCTCAAGCGGCGAACCCGGCCATTGCCGAAAGGCAAGTGAAGCTGGATGTCGATGGGACGTATGCGCAGCTCCTTCTTTTCATCAATCAGCTTCAGCAAATCGATCGCATCACGACGGTCCGGCAATGGCAGTTAACTTCCGGCAGCGGCCCCGGCGCGGCAAGCAATCCGCTGCAAATCCAAACCCTGCCGTTCAAACTTTCGCTCACTTGCTCCATTTTCAAGAATGTTCTGCCGCAGAATGCCAATGCCGGGCAATCGGGTGGTAAACCATGATCGTCAAGCTGATTCGGAGCGAACGAGGAAGCCTCCCCTACGTTATCCTGATCGTGCTGATGCTGGCCGTGTTCGTTCCCGGCATTTTATTGATGACGACGAGCACGGAGCTGGCGAACAAAAAAGACGGGGCTCAGAAGCAAACGACCGAATTGGCCGTGAGCGGCTTGCAGGCGTTTGTCAAATATCCGGGCACGAGCGCCGATAAGCTGACTTATTTGAAGACGGGCCGCTACGGTTGGATGTCCGTTGCGAATCCCGGGGGAACCGCCGTCGATTACGCGCAATACGCGGTCGACGCCGGCACTCCCGATACGGATGTGCTCGATCCGGCCAAGATCGTTGCGGCTAATTCGATCGATCCGAACGGCAGCTATAAAGTCGTCGTTGCGGCGATCTCCGGGGATACGAATCATAATCGCATTCGGGATAGCGGGGAGACGCTGTTTTACAAAAAAGTGCTGACGGCCTTCGTCGCTCCTTCCACGGCAGGCACGATCACTTCCGTCACGCCGACGCCGGCAAGCAGCGTGGCGGGTACCCCGCAGTCCGTAAGCGTGGCGGTTACGGCGAGCGGTGTCGCGGACGATACGGCCGTTACCGTGGAGCTGCAGGCGAGCGACGGCTCATCCCTGTCGCCGCCGGTGGCGGGGAGCGGGACGTTCAAAAATCTTGCCGCCAACGTCGCGCTGACGATACCGGCCGCAGTCCCGGCCGGAACTTATCGGCTGCAGGCTTCCGCGCCAGGGGCCGTTCCCGCTTCCGTTACCTATACGATCACGCCGCCCTTCAACGGAACGATCAGCAGCGTTACGCCTACCCCGAACATGAATCAGGCGGGGAGCGTACAATTCGTGGCCGTTAAAATTGTCACGACGGGATACCCGGACAATACTGCGGTTACGGTGGAACTGGTCACGAACGCAAGCGCTTCGCTTTCGCCGCTGGTGTCGAAGAGCGGAACGATCTTCAGCAACGCCGCGAATGTGCTGCTGCAAGTCCCTGCTACGGTTCCCGTCGGTGACTACAAATTAAAGGTGACCGCACTCAGCGTAACGAACGCGGCGACAACGTACAGCGTCGTTCAGACCGTTCCCTCGAACGTGGCTTTGGCGATCACTTACGATGCGAACGGGGTCCAGCAATCGTTTACGAAGACGGATTTGCAGAACACGGGAGCCATTTCGACGCAAGGGGTATTGTTCATACCTACAAGCTACGGGCAAATTAATACGGTCAACCACCTTGCCGTCGATTATAACGCGCAACAGGGGATTTACATCGGTGCGGACATTCAGACGAAGGCGAACGGGGACAACATCCATTTAAAAGCGTGCCAAGGTCCGATCGTCATCGATGGCGCCGGCTTTGACACCGGTACGGGAAACGCCGACATTACGATGGAGGCGGGAACGTATATTAGCGCCAAAGGGACGAATCTGAACGCGGGCAGAAGCTTGTCGATGACTGCCAACCAAACGATCGACCTGAGCAATCCGAGCAACAATCCGAACGCGATAGTGAGCGGTAAAAGCATTACCCTGACAGCGCGTACGTTAGCGGACATTATCACGACAGGCACGAACTTTTCGCGGACGCCGACCAAAATTGGCAATGCCAACAATCCGGTGCAATGCCCGTAACCAGGTCCACTCGGAGCAGAGGTGTTCCGAGCGGACCCGGTTGCGGCTGCAGGCCGTCAGGAGGCCGGCAGCAGGAGCAGCTTGATTTTCGCATCGATCGTTTGATTTGTCGTCACTTTTTGACCGTTTGCGGTAATGGTGGCGTTCTCGAAAGTAACGGACACGATAAACAGCTCGCCATGGTTGAGGTATGCCGGCGGGGAGGTGCTGAGCGCCGTCCCGCCGGCATTTTTTGCGGCAAAAGACTGCACGTTGTCGGCGAGCGTCATCCTTTTCGCGTACGTGCCGGTTGCTTGAATATTGCTCGTGCCGGTTATATCGTAGAGCGTCAGCGTATGGCCGGATGCGGAATAGATGAAGGCCCCGTACCGGGGGGCTCCTGCGTAGGGGGACGTTTTGTAACGGAGTTCATTCGCCGAAGCGACATAAATCTCCGTGGCGTCGGCAAGTTCCCGGGAGATCGTATTCATCGTAAAATTCGTATGAAAGCTGTCCGCCTGTTTTTGCGCGGAATTGTTCCAAAGCGCCATCACCGAGGAAAACAGCATGATCGCCACGCCCGTCACCATGGCCATAATGGTCACAGCGGCAAGCACTTCCAGCAATGTGATTCCTCTTTCGCCCTTCATGGCGTTCCTCCCCAGGAGACGGTGACGGTAATGAGCCGCGAAACATAGACGCCCGCATTGTTCAAAATAACGATGCCTTCAACCGACACGCAGTTCGGATCGGGGATCGGTATCGGATACGATGAGGGAGAAAGATCCGTTTCGTTGACGGTAATATTGAACGTGACGTGGGGGCCGGACACCCCGAGGATTTGCGCATTTTGCGTATTGATATTCGGAATCGGGGGATCTTGCGGAATGGAGCTTCTGATCTCTTTCAGCTTCTGCTCGGCCAGCCGCAAGGCGGCCGCTTTCTTGTCGCTGCTGTTGAACGATAGCTGGGTATAGCCGGAAATCGTCACGAATGCCGTAACGATGATGCCAAGTATCGTTATCGCAGCGAGCACTTCGATGAGAGTGAGTCCTCGTTCTTTTTTCAGCCATTGTGTGCTGATCATACTAGCCCGTCCTACTAGTTCGTCGTAGTTTTTATTATATAATAAAATATCATGGGACGGTGGAAAAAAAGAGAGCCGGGGGCGGCCCATGGCCGGACAATGGCGTTTGCACAGAAAGGGTATGGTTATCATGAAACGAGGCATCGGGCTGTTGGTGCTGGCGACGCTGCTGTGGGGCGGCAACTATATATGCGGAAGATTTCTGGCGCCGGCGCTCCCGGCGACATTGCTGAACACGGTGCGGTGGGCCATTTCGACGGTGCTGCTCGCCGGCATGATCCGCTTGAAGTCCGGGCACATTCCGGTGCTTGCCAAGTGGAAGCAGTTTGCGATCCTAGGTTTCCTCGGCGTGTTTGCCTTCTCTACTTTAAATTATATCGGGCTGCGGACCATCAGCGCGTCGCGGGCGGGGATGATTTCCGCCGGCATCCCGATAGCGATTTTGCTGTTTACCCCGATCGTGCTGAAGGAACAAATCAAAGCGAAAGCGTGGATCGGGGCCGTCGTCTCGATCGTCGGCGTTATTTTGCTGTTCCAAGGGAAAAACGCCGCGCCCGTCGAGGGCTCCTTGGCCGGCGATGGCGCGATCGTTTTGGCCGCATTGGCGTGGGGGTTGTATACCGTTCTCGGCAAAAAGTACGGCAAACACATGGATTCGCTGACGATGACCGCCGGCGCGTCGCTGTACGGCACGCTGTTCAGCGCTTTGAGCTGCATCGGTACCGTACGGCCCGATATGATCCACATGACCGCTATGGCTTGGGTATGCGTCCTCTATGTCAGCACGCTCGCCTCGGTCGTCGCCTACTTGGCATGGAATGCCGGCGTCAAAACGGTCGGAGCCGGCAAGGCGGCTCCCTACATCAATTTGCTGCCGGTCTGGACCGTCGTCTTCGGCGTCGTTTTGCTGCACGAGCATATTTCCGGCATGACGCTTATCGGCGGGGCGGTTGCGATTTTAGGCGCCATTTTGGCAACTTTATAGCAGTACGAGAAATATACAAGGGCAGGCGCGGCGGCGCCTGCCTTTTGCTGTGCCAAAATGCGGCAAGACGCATATAATCGGGCGCAAATTCAAATATTATCCTGTAGCCAGAAAGTGTTCCGCACATAACCGATTACAGGTACAGGGAGCTTATCAGATGAACATCTATGTGGTCTACGATAGCGAGAATGGGCACACGGAAGCGCTGGCCCGGTCGATAGCCGACGGAGCGAGACAGGTGAACGGAGCGGAGGTGTCGATACGCCACGTAAAAGATGCGGATATTTACGATCTGGAGCGGATGGACGCCATCGTTTGGGGCTGCCCCGGGCATTTCGGGACGATTAGCGCCGGGCTGAAAAGCTGGATCGACCGGCTCGGCTATTTGTGGGCGCAAGGCAAACTCGTCGGCAAGGTCGGCGCCGTATTTTGCACGACGGCTACGATTCACGGCGGCATTGAGGCTACGATGCTCAATCTGATTACACCGATGTTTCACCACGGCATGATCGTTGTCGGCTTGCCCGGCAACATTCCGGAGAACGCCCTCTACGGTTCTTATTATGGCGTCGGCGTGACGTGTCCGGTCGAGCTGTCGCCGAACGACCCGCCGAATATGCCTACCGGACAGGATCTCGCATTGGGACGGGCTTTGGGCAGACGAGTGGCGGAAGTGGCCGGCAAGCTGTCGGCACGGCCGTAGAGGCGGGAGGGGGAAGGCGATGTTAATCGGACTTGCGATTTTCCTGATCGTCGGAGTGCTGTTTCTAATCATTTTCAATATTGCGGCTATGAAGCGGTCCAATACGAATCGGCAACAGAGGCCGGCGGAGGAGGCCGGGAACGACGCGGCGGACATAGCGCCGGAAGCTGCGCAAGCCGAAGCCGTTCGGCCTGCGGCTGAGACCGCCGTGCCGCAGGCTGGAGCCGCAGCACGGGAAGCCGCTCCGCCTGAAGCCGTCCCGCCAGCGGCTGCGACAGCCGGTCCGGTGCGGCATAGCGACGAAGAGTACCGGCAGGCGCTGAGAAGCTTTTCCGGGCACGATCCGGCGCCCGGGCAAGGCGAAGCGAACGACGGACGGAACCCCGAGCAAAGCAAGGATGACGCTTACCGGGAAGCGCTCAGAACGTTGTCCAAACGGAAATAACACTACCAACGAAAGGAAGGGAATGACGATGGCCGAACAAAATCGGGAGCAGCATAACGGCTATTCCATGAGCGACGAAGATTACCGGCAGGCGGTCAGAAATTTTGCAGCCGCGGGAGCGAATGCCGGAGCCGGGCCTGCCGCCGAGCAATACCCCGCTGCCGGAACGGATGCCGCTGCGGACGAGCCGGAAAGCTTTGTGTGACAAGCATTCGACAAAATTTTCGTTGACACTTTGCCAGCGCTGTGCTAACTTGGGAATCAAGGAAAACGTTTTAGTAAAATAATTTCGTAAATGATTTCCAACTTCGTTGCTCGAGGTAATCGGCTATGAGTAGCATGAATTCGCTCACAATCAAGGACATTGCCCGGCTTGCCGGGGTCTCTATTGCAACCGTTTCCAAAGTGCTCAACCGGAAAGACCAGGATATCGGCGAAGAGACGAAGCAAAAGATCGCGAAAATTATAAGCGACAACAATTACGTTCCGTACCAGAAAGTGATGAAGCGCATGTCCGCCAAGACGGCGACGATCGGTCTCGTCGTGCCGGACGTCGCGGACGTTTTTTACAAGCCGCTTGTCCGGGGCATTGAAGAATGCGCTTACAACGAAGGGATGAGCGTCATTGTTTGCAGCACCGGCGCGGACGAGGGCAAAGAGAAAAAATATGTGGAGACGCTCAAGGAACGCAACGTGGAGGGCCTCCTGATCGCTCCGTCGGCCGGCTTTGGCGAAGACGACATCGCGCTGCTGAACGACAATCAAATACCGGTCGTCGTCGTCGGTCCCGGAAGCTATGACAACGCGGTGTGCCAGCTGCATTTCGACTATGCGCGAGGGACGTACTTGGCCACGGAGTATTTGATCAAGAACAAGCACGAGCTGATTGGTTTTATCGGCGGGCCGCCCACCGGGCAAGGTGCAGAGGAGCGGCTTGAAGGTTACAAGAAAGCGCTTTACGACCACAATGTCGGGTTCGATAAAAATCTCGTTTATGAAAGCGCCATCACCGATCTGAAGCAAGCCGGCTTTGAGGGAGCGAACTTACTGCTGTCGAAAGGCGCGACGGCGATCGTCACCGGCGACGACATTATCGCCTGCGGCGCCTATATCGCCGCAAGCGAGGCGCTGCTGAAAATACCGAATGACATTTCCGTCATCGGCTTCGGCGATTCGTACGTGTGCGAGCTGTTGACGCCGGCGTTAACGTCCGTCGCTTATCCGTCCTATGAGATGGGCTACGAGGCTTGTGCCGCTTTGCTGAAGCACATTAAGAACGAAGCGGCGGAAAAGAAGAAGCTCGTCTCCGAGCCGTCGCTCCAATTGAGGCAAAGCGCTTCCGCCCCGAAAGCTGCGGGCGATGCGCCAAAAGAGCAAATCGTCATCGTTGGCAGCTTGAACATGGACATTATTATGAAGGTTTCGCACATCCCCCGCGTCGGCGAAACGATTTTGACGAACGACATCAAGAACGCGGCCGGAGGCAAAGGGGCGAACCAGGCGGTCGGAGCCGGAAAGCTGGGCGGCCAGGTGTACATGATCGGCCGCGTCGGGGGCGACTTGTACGGGCGCGAGCTATACAACAGCCTCATCAAAAACGGCGTCGACGCCGGCGGCGTCGTCTTCGACGATATGCTGCCGACGGGCAACGCGTACATCTATGTTTCCGACAACGGCGACAACAATATTGTCGTCAACCCCGGCGCCAACTCCCGGCTTAGCGTGGAGCAGGTCCAAACTTACGAAGCGATTTTCGATAAAGCGTCCTACTGCCTGATTCAGATGGAAATTCCGATGGATACGATCGAATACGTGGCGCAGGTTTGCCGCAGCAAAAACGTCAAGCTGATCTTAAACCCCGCGCCCGCGCGGGAAATCGACTACAGCCATTTCCGGGACTGCTTCCTCGTCGTCCCCAACGAGACGGAGATCGATCTGATGATTCCGGGCGAGATGACGATCGAGGAGAAAGCGTACCGGCTGCTCGACAAGAGCTTCCAGAACGTCATCGTAACGCTCGGCGACAAAGGCTGCCTGCTCGTCAACAAGGACACGAAGCAATATTTCCCGGCAGCGACGTTCAAGGCGGTGGATACGACGGGGGCCGGCGACTCGTTCATCAGCGGGCTGACGGTGGCGCTCGCCGAAGGCAAACCGATTACGGAGGCGATCACGTTCGCCAGCATTGCCGCCGGCATTACCGTCAGCCGGGAAGGCGCGCAGCCGTCGCTTCCCGACAAAGAAACGATCAAAATGTATTTGTGACAGGTGGAGATACGATTGACAGCGCAGCAGTTTACCATATTGGCGCCCTGCGGCATGCTCGGCTACGGGTTTCCGAAAGACTCGTTCATGAGAGGGATGGAGCATCGGCCCGACGCCATCGTCGTCGACGCCGGCTCAACCGACGCCGGACCGCATAAACTGGGCGCCGGCACGGCGATCGTCAGCAGGCAGGCGTGCAAAAAAGATTTGGAGATCATCATTGCCGAAGGCGTAAAGGCGAACATTCCGGTCATCATCGGCTCCGCCGGAGGAAGCGGCGCCAAAGTCCATGTGGAATGGACCAAAGCGATCGTGATGGAGATTTTGCAGGAACGGGGAATAAGCGGCATCAAGCTCGCCGTCATTTGGGCCGACATTCCGCACGCGGTGGTGGCGGCGAAGCTGGCCGAAGGCCGATGCGAACCGCTCGGCGTTGCGGTGAAGCCGCTTACAAAAGAGCGCCTCGAGGCTACGACCGGGATCGTCGCCCAGATGGGGCACGAGCCGATCATGCAGGCGCTCGAAGCCGGAGCGGACATCATCATCTGCGGGCGCGCCTACGACCCTTCGCCGTTCGCCGCAGTCGCCATGCATCATGGCTTTGATGCGGCGCTGGCGTACCATCTGGGCAAAATCCTCGAATGCGCTGCGCTTTGCGCCGATCCGGGCACGACGAAGGACTGCATGCTGGGCATTTTGAAGCGCGAATCTTTCGTCGTGAAGCCCCTCAGCGAGAAGCGGAAATGTACGGCCGTGTCCGTGGCCGCCCATACGTTTTACGAGAAAGACCATCCGTATTTGCTGCATGGACCGGGCACGGTGCTGAATTTGGAGAACTGCGAGTTCACCGAACTCGGCGACGGCAGCGTCGAGGTGCGTGGGAGCCGGATCGAGCGGACGCCTGTATACAAAATCAAGCTCGAAGGCGCAATGAAAGTCGCATACCGCACGTTCGTCGTGGCCGGCGTCCGCGATCCGCTCCTGATCGAACGCATCGAAGAGGTGGAGGCGCTGGTCAAGGAGCAAGTGCACGACTACTACAGCGAAATTCCGCAAGGCGAGTACAGCATCAACTTCATCAACTACGGGCTGAACGGCGTGCTCGGCGAGCTGGAGCCGATTCGCAAGCCGGCGCACGAGCTCGGCGTCGTGTTCGAAGTCGTTGCCGCTACGCAGGAGCTGGCGAATGCGATATGCTCTACGGTGCGCTCCACTTTCCTGCATTACGGCTACGAAGGCAGGAAATCGACGGCAGGCAATCTGGCGTTCCCGTTCGCTCCGAGCGACGTGCCGTTCGGCGCCGTGTACGAGTTTTCGGTGTATCACTTAATGGAAGTCGCAGACGGATGCGAAATGTTCCGCTGCGAATATGCAGAGGTGTGACGATGAAACTAGGCGAAGCTGCGGCCGTGCTCAGAAGCAAAAACAGCGGGCCGTTCGAAATTACGGTGGACGCCCTGTTCGCCGATCCGGCGCTATATTACAAAATCAAAGACTCCGGGGTCATTAACAAAGCGCTCGTCTCCAAGCTGTACAACATCGCCCCGGAGCGCATCGCGCATATCGTGTTTTTCGACCAGGCGCTCGGCTTCAAAATTACGTTCGCGAGAACTGTGTCCTCCGGCACGTTCCTCGACCGGGACGTGTACGGCGCGCAGCAGCACGCGCCGCTGCTGGAGCTGGAGCTTGATCTATCACAAGGGGGTGACTGCCGATGAACGCAAACTCGAAGCTGAAGCGAATGTGGTCCGATAAAGTGCTCTATCTCATGCTGCTGCCGGCCATTGCTTACTTTGTCATCTTTCACGTATGGCCGATTATCGGCATGAAGCTGGCGTTTTACGAATACCGCATCCTGGGCGACAACGTCTATGTCGGGTTCAAATATTTCAAAGATTTGTTCAGCACCCCCATTTTCTCCAAGGTGCTGGCCAACACGCTCATCATCAGCGCGATGAAGATGTTTCTCATTTTCCCGTTTCCGATCCTGTTTGCGCTGATGCTCAACGAGTTCATAAACGGCAAGTTCCGCAAGGCGGTGCAGGTCGTCTCCTATTTGCCGCACTTTTTATCCTGGGTCGTTATCGCCGGCGTCTGGTTCGAATTTTTGTCTCCATCCACGGGCGCCGTCAGCTCGTTGTTCAAAGTGTTCGGCTTGCCGAGCCACGATTTTCTGACCGACAAAGATTCGATCCGCTGGGTGCTCGTGGCCAGCGAAGCGTGGCGCAGCATCGGCTGGGACTCGATCATTTTCCTGGCGGCGATCATGGGCGTCAGCAAAAGCTTGTACGAAGCGGCCTACGTCGACGGAGCGAACCGGTGGCACATCGTGACGCGCATCGTTTTGCCGCATCTGTACATCCCGATGGTGACGATTTTCATTTTGAACGTCGGCTTCATTATGAACGCAGGTCTCGATCAGGTGCTGAACTTCACGAACGATGCGGTGAACAGCCAGATCGACATCATCGATACGTACGTTTACCGCGTCGGCCTCCTCAACGGCCAATACTCGTTCGCGACGGCGGCCAACTTGTTCAAAAGCGTCATCGGCGTCATTCTCGTGCTGTCGACCCATTTCATCTCCAAAAAATTGACCTCGAAAGGCGCATGGTGAGAAAGGAGGAATAGGCGTGGCAGCCAGAAGATTCACCGTTTCCAAGCTGCTCATCGGCATCGTGCTGACGGCAATTGCGCTGACGATGTTCGTGCCGATCATGAACTTGATCGCCAAATCGTTGTCGAATCCGGATAAAGTGCATTTGCTGCACGGCTACGACATTTTGCCGAAAGGGTTCTCGCTCATCAACTACCAGGTCGTGCTCAGCAACCCGATCGTCGGCCGGGCCTTGTTCAATTCGCTATTCATTACCACAATCGGCACTTGCCTAAGCTTGTTTTTTACGACGATTACCGCCTACGTCCTGACGCGGAAAAACCTCGTCGGCAAAACGCCGATCATGATTTTCCTGATCGTCATCATGATCTTCGAGCCCGGGATCGTGCAGGAGTACATGGTCGTCAAAGACCTGCATCTGCTCGACAGCCTGTGGGCGATGGTGCTGTACCGCACCATTAACGTGTACTACTTGATCATCATGATGCGGTTTCTCGAGGACATTCCCGATTCGCTGCTCGAGGCGGGGAAAATGGACGGGGCCGGCCATATGACGATGTTCTGGCGTATCGTAATGCCGCTCGCCCGCGTGCCGCTACTGACGATCGGGATGTTTTACGCGATTGCGAGATGGAACGAGTTTTTCAAATCGAGCATTTTCCTGTCCAGCCGCGAAAACACCGTCCTGCAAGTGCTCCTGCGGCAGTTCGTAGTGGAACGGGACACGACGACGCTCGTCGGCGCGGTCGATCTGCTGAAAAACAACCATATCGCGCAGCTCGATTCTTCCGCCTTGAAGGCGGCCACGATCGTCATCGCCATGATTCCGATTCTTATGCTTTACCCCATTATTCTGAAGTATTACACCAACGGAGTAATGGAAGGCGGCATTAAAGAATAAATACACACAAACAGGGAGGAAAAACAGAATGAAAAAGACGCTTTTCGTACTGCTTGCGGCCTTAACGGTAACGGCCACGGCGTGCTCGTCCGGCGGGGGCAGCAAGCCGTCAGTGGACGCGGCGGGGCAGCAGCAAGCTCCGGCGGCGGCGAGCGACAAACCGGTGACGCTGACGATCGTAGACAAAGATTTGCCGCCGGACGACGCGAACGCCCAGAAACTCATCAAAGGCATCGAAGACGGGATGAAAGCGGAAGGCAAAAACGTCAAGCTGCAAATCGTTCCCGTCCAAAGCGGCACGTATTCCGAGAAGCTCGGCCTCTTGCTGCAAAGCGGCAACATTCCGGACCTGATCTACTTCCAGGGCGGCGACTACAACTTCGCCATTACGCAAAAAATTCTCGAAGACTTGACGCCTTACATCGATAAATCGACGTACGTCAAAGCATCCATGACCGACTACAACAAGGAAAGAATGAAGAATTACCCGTACCTCGTATGGCTGGCGCCGATCAACACCAAGATCCCGGTCGTCCGTCAGGACTTGTTCGACAAAACGACTGCCGGCAAAGCGCTGCTGGCCGATCCGACGATCGACAACTACTACGCCTTCTTCAAAGAGCTGAAAGAAAAAGCCGGCGCCAAGTTCGGCTACACGACGGCAGGCACGCTTGATGAGCTGGACGTCACGTTCGACCAGGCTTTCGGCTTGACATCGACCTGGATCAAGGGCGCCGACGGCAAGTACGCGTTCGGCAGAACGACGCCGTTCGAGAAAGACAAGCTGACGTTCTACAACAAGCTGTACAAGGAAGGCCTGCTCGACCCGGAATATCAGACGAAGAAGTTCGATACGAAGGAAAAAGCGTTCTACGACGGCCAAGCCGGCGTTATCGCAGGCACGCAGGGTAAAGTTATCGACATCTACAATACGAAATCGACGGGCCAGAACGGACCGGGCGCGAAAATTATGCCGCTGCCGCCGGCCAAGGGCAAAGCGCAAGGCTACGCACCGGTCGACGTCAGCAAGGAAAGCCGCGGCTTCGCCATTTCCAAAACGTCGAAGAACAAAGACCTCGCCTTCGCCGTGCTGGAATTCCTGGCCAGCCCGAAAGGCCAAATGCTGGATAAGCTAGGCGTAGAGGGCGACGAGTACCAAATCGTAAACGGCAAAATCAAGCTGACGGACAAATTCGCCGCCTGGTATCCGCACTTCGTGGAATCGACCGGCAACTTCAAGCCGGACAAAGAATTCGATCCGTCGACGCCTTACTTGTCGGAGCCGGCGCAAAAATCGCTGGATATGTTCAACAAGATGTCGAGCAAGGACAACGCCTTCGTCATTCCTGCCGATCTGGCTGCCAAGTGGGACGCCGCCACCGCGGTTTACAAAGAATTTGCGGCCAACATGGTAACCGGCAAGAAAACGGCCGCCGATTTCGACAAGTTCGTGCAAGATTGGAACGCCGCCGGCGGCAAAGACGTTACCGACTACGCCAACAAGACGCTGAAGTAACGAAGTCGCAGTAGGTTTGAGGCCTTATTTGCCCCTCACTCCAGTTATCGAGAAAGTGCGGCGCGGAGGATCGGAATATGGGGCTCGCCCCATATTCCGAATCCGCAGCACAGCGCTATTTCTCGCAAGCATCAGCCTAGTGTGGGGCGCTCTAGCCCCACATTCTTATTCTTTTGCCGGAGGTGAATCAAACGAACATGATTTCATTCGCGGATCGAGTGAAAGGCGTTGTCTACGGCACCGCGTTCGGCGACGCGATGGGCGCCGTCGTCGAGAAAATGCGCTACGCCGACATCAAGGAGAAATACGGCCGCGTCGAAACGACGTTGACGAAATGGTGGAAGGCGGATTGGCCGGAAACCGCCAGGCTCGGCAGAATGAGGGGCGAAGGCATCGTCACCGACGATACGCTCATGACGCTCGCTCTGATGAACGTATACTGTACGGAGCGCCGCCACCTGGACGCGTACGACCTTGCGGGCGAATTTGTGAAAGAAATCGCCTTTCGGCCGAGATATATTCCGGAATTCGGGAAAGAAGCGCTCATTTTGGACCGGCTGTTTTATCCCGAAAAGCATATTTTACCCGTCACGTGCTCGCGAATTGCGAGCCCCGCGAAGGGGGCTACGGCAACATGGTCAACTGCGGGGCGGCGATGTACATCGCACCGGTCGGCGTCGTCAACGCTTGCAACCCGAAAGCGGCTTATGACGAGGCGATTTTGTTCGCATCGGGCCATCAACTGAGCTACGGTCTTGAAGCGGCGGGCGTGATGGCTTGCTGCGTCGCCAAAGCGTTCGAGCCGGGCGCGACCGTCATGGATATCGTGGACACGGCGCTGCGGTATGCCAAAGACGGGACGAAGCGAGCCATTCACGATATGGTGGAGACGGCGCTGACGCTCAGAGGCAGCAAGCAGGACCGGGACGAAGTCGTCCGTCGCCTGCATGGGACGATAGCCGCCTATTCGCCGATGGGCGACGAGGTGAACCGGAGCATCGACAAAGTGGGAATGCCGTCCAATCATTACACGCCAAGCCGCCTGTTTTCGATCGAGGAGCTGCCGATGGCGCTCGCCTACATCGTCATCCACGACGGCGACATGCTCGAGGCGGTCAAGGACGGGGTAAGCTCCGGCCGCGACACCGATTCGATCGGCGTCATGATCGGCGCCATCCTCGGCGCGATGCACGGCGTTCAAGCGATTCCCGAGGCGGAAATCGCCGTATTGGAGCAAGTGAACAAGCAAGACATCGAAACCGCGTGCAGCCGGTTCATCGAAGCGGCATCTTTCATCATTCGGCAAGACATCGGCTTGCACGGGCAACGTGAGCGGCACATTCGTTCGATTATGTAAAGGCGGTGCGCTTTGTGATCCCTTCGAACTATTTGGAGAAAGTGTATGCCGGTTATTTGGGCATGAATATCGGCATAAGGCTGGGTGCGCCGGTCGAGCCGACCATCTGGACTTATGAAAGAATAAAAAGCACGTACGGCGACATTACGGACTACGTCAAGGAATTCAAAAATTTCGCCGCCGACGACGATGCGAACGGACCGTACTATTTCCTGCGGGCGCTGTACGACGATGCGACGGACCGCGACATTACGCCGAACGACGTAGCCCGCGCGTGGCTGAACTATTCCCGCGAAGGCATCGGCATGTTTTGGTGGGGCGGCTATGGCGTCAGCACCGAGCATACGGCCTATATCAATTTGAAAAACGGCATTCCCGCGCCTGACTCCGGTTCGATCCGGCAAAACGGAAAAATTATCGCCGAGCAAATCGGCGGGCAAATTTTTATCGATACGTGGGGTCTCGTCAATCCGTGCAACCCGTCGAAAGCCGCCGATTTCGGCGAGGCTGCGGCGCGGGTGTCGCATGACGGCGAAGGCGTGCTGGGAGCGAGATTTTTTTGCGCGGCCATCTCCAAGGCGTTTGAAACGAGCGACATCAACGTCATTCTGGCGGCGGGCCTCGGCCAAATTCCGCACGATTCCCTCTATGCGCAAGTGGCGAGAGCGGTGCTCGAGTTCCATACGCAGCATCCGGACGATTTCCGGGCGTGCCGCGATATGCTTGAGCGGGATTGGGGCTATGACAAATACAGAGGCGTCTGCCACATTATCCCGAACGCGGGCGTCTGCGTGCTGGCGATGATTTACGGCCAGGGCGATTTTAACCGGACCGTTGAAATCGCCACGATGTGCGGCTGGGATACGGACTGCAACGCGGGCAACGTCGGCACCGTGCTCGGCGTCGCATGCGGCCTTGAAGGCATCGCGGGCAAATACCGGGAGCCGATCAACGATTCCATCGTCATGTCGGGCATTTCCGGCTACTTGAACATTCTCGACATCCCGACGTACGCCAAGGAGCTGGCGATTTTGGGCTACCGCCTGGCGAAGCAGTCATGCCCGCAAGAGCTGCTGGACAGCTTCACGGAGCGCGACATCTATTTCGATTTCGAGCTGCCGGGCTCGACGCACAACATTCGCATTTCCGACCCGTTCTACTGCCGGGCGAAGCATTCGACCGAGCGGGCATACCGCGGCACCGGCTCGCTGGAAGTGCTGTTCGACCGCATGAACCGCGGCGAAAAATCGAAAGTTTACTATAAGCCGTTTTACACGCGCGACGATTTCAGCGACGAGCGGTATTCGCCGGTTTTCTCGCCGAAGGCGTACTCCGGCCAGACGGTGTCGATGAAAATTTATCTCGACCAGTGGGGCGGCAACGAAACGATGGGCATCGCTCCTTACGTGCGGCTGGCCAAAAGCAAAAAAGAGCTCGTGCAAGGCTACGTCAAGCTCGTGAACGGCGAATGGCTTGACGTCGAGTTTCAAATTCCAGACACTGAAGGCGAGCTGATCGACGAGGTCGGGATCGTGCTGGAGGCGTATTCCACGCGCAAGCCGAAAAGCCTCGGCCGCATCTTTATCGACGAATTCCGCATTTTCGGCAAAGCGTCCTACAGCATCGACTTCCGCAAGCAAGCGATGAGCTTCGGCTGCGTCACGCCGTTCGCCCACAATCACGGCGCGTGGAGCATCGAGAACGGCGCGATGTACCTCATGACCGCGGAGCCGAGCGAAGCTTATGCGGGCAACTATTTCGCCTCCGATTACTCCGTTTCCGTCAAGGTGAACCCGCAGAACGGCTCCTCGCATCTGGTGGCCGTCCGTGCGCAAGGCGCGATGCGCGGCTATCATGCCGGACTGGACGGCGACAATCAAGTGTCGCTCTACATCAACAACTTCGGCTTTACGAAGCTGGCCGGCTGCCGTTACGATTGGCAGTTCGACCGGGAGTACGATGTTCAGGTCACCGTGCAGGGCAGCGCCATTACGCTGTGCATCGACGGGGAGCAGGTGCTGCGGCATACGGACGACACGTTCGGTTACGGCATGTACGGCGTAAGCACGCTGGGCGCCGCACGCACGTATTTTAGCGATATCCGCGTGACAGAGATATAGAATTTATCGGTGAATCGAGGAGCCATATGAAAATTATTGTGATAGGCAGCGCCAATATGGATATGGTGATGCGGACGAACCGGATGCCGGAAATCGGCGAGACGATAACGGGCAGCGGATTTTTCCTGTCCGCGGGCGGCAAAGGAGCCAATCAGGCGGTAGCTTGCGCCAAAATGGGAGCCGATACGTGGCTGCTCGGCAAAGTCGGCGACGACATTTTCGGCCAGTCGCTGCTGAACAGCCTTGCCGGATTCGGCGTGCGCACCGACTTGCTGGCAGTCGAGCCGAACGTCACGACGGGCGTCGCCGCCATCACCGTGTATGAGGGGAACAACTGCATCATTCTCGACGGCGGCGCGAACAACAAAGTGACGCCGGACTATATTCGCGGCTACAAGCACGAGCTGCTCTCGGCCGCGGCCGTCATGCTGCAGCTGGAAATCCCGCTGGAGTCCGTGTACGAAGCTATCCGGCTGCTCAAAGGGAAGGTGCCGGTCTTCCTCAACCCGGCGCCGGCCGTCCCGCTCGATGACGAAGTTTTGCGCGGCGTCGACTATTTCACTCCAAACGAAATCGAGTGCCGCACGTACACGGGCGTGGATGTGCAAACGATCGAGGACGCTTTTGCCGCGCTGGACGTTTTGCGGGCGAAGGGCATTCGCTATCCGCTCATCACGCTTGGCGAGAAAGGACTCGTGTACTTTAACGGCAGCGAGAACGTGTACAAGGAAGGGCGGAAAGTGCAAGCCGTCGATACGACCGCAGCGGGGGATACGTTCTCCGGCACGCTGGCGGCGATGATCACGTCCGGCAAAACGATCGACGAAGCGGTGGACATCGCCCAGCTTGCCTCGTCAATCTCCGTCACCCGGCTCGGGGCGCAGAACGCGATTCCTTACAAGGCGGAGATTGCCGATGTTATGAGGTTGTAAGGGAACAATGTCAAAAAGCAAGGGCTGTCCGAAGCGGCGCCCTTGCTTTTTTCAAGTCCGTTCAGTGAAAAGAATTACGAATTCCGAAGAATAGCAAATTATAAGAAATATCAAAAACTCGTCTATGATATGCTTAACCAAAATGCATTTCATAACAAATTGAGGGGAGACAACATGCAGTATGCAGAAATAATTGATTATTACAAGACGGAATTAAAGCGTTATTCGCCCGAGCAATTACGGCATATATCTGAGAAAGGTGTTTGGTCTATTGGCCAGATGTATGACCATATGATCGCGACCGCGCTTGATTACCTCGATCAAGTGCGGCGATGTGCGTCGGCAAGTGAAGAAAATCATGAGGGTAAGACGGAAGCGGGCAAAGAGATGTTCATCAATCATTCCTTTCCGCCTATAAAAATCAAGCTGCCAGACGGCCCAGCGAACAATCCGAACAATGAGCAGACAGTCGATGACCTTTTGCAAGGACTTGATCTTGTGCTCAAAAGCATGTCTCAATGGGAGGCGCAAATTAGTGCGATAAACCCCAATTACAAAGTCAAACATGAAGGTTTCGGGTGGCTCAATGCAAAGGAGTGGTTCGAAATGGCCGATATGCATTTTCGCCACCATCTGCGTCAGAAAGCCGAGTTGGAGCAAAGGATCGGTTTGTGCTAGGCATCTGGAAAAGGGGGTGTAAGTATGAATTTAGGATCTACGAATGTAAATGTAATTACATTGTTTGTGGAGGATTTGCAAAGGTCGAGGGAGTTTTATCGACACATATTTGGAATGAGTGCCGTATATGAGGATGAAAACTCCTCTGTATTCAATTTCGGGAATATGAGCATAAACCTTCTAAAAATTTCGGAGGCGTACGGATTGATCGCTCCAAGGAAAGTTGCCAGCCTGGAATCGGGCTCCCGTTTTCAATTCACCATTTTCGTCGAAGACGTAGACGAAGTTTGCAGCGAGCTGAAAGCAAAGGGCCTCGTACTTCTTAGCGGTCCAATCAACCGGCCTTGGGGAGTTCGTACGATAACCTTTTCCGACCCGGCCGGACATGTCTGGGAGATTGCGCAGCAACTTTCATAGCCATTATGAAATCTATCTCCCTATGCTTTATGGTTGAACTGAAAAAATAAAAGAGGGCCGAAGCCCTCCCGCGAAATTGCAGTTCTCTGCTCTTCTTACCGCTCCTGCGTATACGGATTGGCCCCGATGTAGCGGCGCCATTCTTCCTCGGCGTCTTGCTCTTCCGCAGGCCGGGCTTCAAGCCCGTTGGTTAGTTCCCGGGCGAACTCGGCGTGAGCGGAGCCGTCATAATAGGTCGGGAAATCGGCGTTTGACATAGGTGCACCCCTCCTGGCTGTTAAACCTCATGCAATGAAAGCGTTTTCTGCCCCTATATTATCACGTTTTGCTGCGAAATTATAGCCCCTCGCCGCATTAAAATCGCTTCGCCAGCTCCACCGCTTTGGCGATTGCTTTTTCCTTAATGGACTCGGCCTGATCCGGCATCGCCGCCATCCCTTCGACAAAAATGCCTTCGAACGACGGCACCCCGTGGAACATCATAATTTTCCGCAAGTAGCTGTATCCGGATTCGAAGCTGGCCGCCGGACCTTCGGAATATATGCCGCCGCTCGCTTGAATGTGCACCGCTTTTTTGTCCGTGAGCAGGCCGACCGGGCCTTCCGGCGTATATTTGAACGTTTTGCCGGCGACGCAGATCGCGTCGATGTAAGCTTTGAGCAGCGGCGGAAACGAGAAGTTCCACATCGGGGACACATAGACGTATTTATCGGCTGCCACGTATTGGTCCACAATTTCGTTCAGGCGGCCCACTTTGGCTTTTTCCCCGGCGGACAATTGCTCGAACGCAGTGCCCGAGCGCAGCTTGCCCCAGCCGCTGAACACGTCGGCATCAATGTGCGGAATGTTCATGTTGTACAAATCCAGATGAACCACTTCGTCGCCCGGATTCGCCTCGCGGTAGGCGTCAATGAAGCTTTTCCCTACAGCCATGCTGAACGAGTTCGTATGGTCGTGAGGATGCGCGGTAACGTACAGTACGGTTGCCATTGGCTGAGAACTCCCTTTCTGATCGCTTTTCATGTTAGTGACCGGATTCCAACCATTAGAGTTCCATTTTCAGGAATATATATGCATGCCTGCGGGTACGGCATTTTTCGGCGAAACCGCATTGGAATTTGTACAGTGTTTTGCCTGGTTGAGCGTTCTATTGTCGCTTCCACTGGATTTTGTCCAACGGAATGGCGTTTAGAACGCAGCCTTGCAGTGTAAGAGGGCGATTTGACTGGACGCTTTCCAATGCCGATGCTCCATGGAGGGCTATAGGCAGAAAAACATTGTATGTTTTCCAATAGCCCGAGAGCCGCTCCATATTGATTGTGGCAAACCATGTCCGAACCGCTTACAATCGGGAGTAGGCCAATCCCCCAATCCCCATTGCAGCACCGGGCGGGATTGGCACATCAACGTATACATACCGAGGTGACAATGAAAAAAAGCATCGCATTGCTGCTGCTTGCGGCGCTCAGTTTGTACGTTTACGTCCGTAACGACGTCCCCGATCAAGATCCGTATGCGATTACGGACTATAGCCGGCTCCATCCGGTGAAGGTGGAGCGAGTCGTGAAGGGGCAGGAGGAGCGGCAATTAGTTGCCATTGTGCAGGAAGCAAGGCAGAAAGGGCTGACTGTGTCCATCGCGGGCCAGCGCCACAGCCAGGGCGGGCATACGTACTACAAGGACGGCATCGTCGTCGACATGACTTCCTTCAACCGCATCCTCGCCGTCGATCCGGCACGGAAAACGGTGCGCGTGCAGGCCGGAGCGACGTGGAAAGACGTGCAGGACGCCGTTAACCCTTATGGGCTTGCGGTGAAAACGAAGCAGTCGCAAAACATTTTTACCGTCGGCGGCTCCATCAGCATTAACGCGCATGGCCGGGATATCCGAAACGGATCGCTCATCAAAAGCGTAGAGTCGTTCCGCCTGCTGACCGCAGACGGCCAAATCAAGCAAGTGAGCCGCACGGAGAACGCCGATCTGTTTCCGCTGGCACTGGGCGGCTACGGGTTGTTCGGCATCATTTTGGATGTCACCTTGACGCTTGCGGATGACGAAATGTACCGGATCACGAGTGACCGGATGAGCGTCGGCGAGTACAGTGCCTATTTTCAAAACCGGGTCAAGTCCAATCCGGACATCCGTCTCCATCTCGCCCGCATTTCGGTGGCGCCGGACAGCTTTTTGACCGACATGTATGCCATCAACTATACGGTGGACCGCTCGATTCCGTTGCGAGGGCACGATCGGCTGAACGAGGGCGAGCGGTTGGTCATTCCAACCAAGCTGATGTTTAATCTGAACCGGTCGTTCGATTGGGGCAAAAACGTGTTCTGGGACTTGCAAAAACGTTTCTTCGGCACGCAGCAAGGCACCGTGATCAGCCGTAACAACGCCATGCGCTCCGAATCGGGGTTTATGGAATATCGGGAGGCGGGGAAGAACGACCTGCTGCAGGAATATTTCATCCCGCCGGACGAGCTATCCGCTTTCGTGGAAGATTTTAAGGCCGTGCTGCGCAGTGAATCTATGAATCTATTGAACATTACCGTGCGCTACGTGAACCGGGACGAGGAAGCCAAGCTATCGTATGCGAGAGAAGATATGTTTGCGCTCGTGTGCCTGTTTAACGTGCCGCTCACGGAGCAGGGGCAGACGCAGATGAAGCAGAGCGTTCAGCGCATCCTGGATGCCGTTATGAAGCATCGCGGAACGTACTACTTGCCTTATGCGCCATACGCGAGCCTCGATCAGTTCCGGGCTATGTATCCGAACTATGGCGTATTTTTCAACAAGAAGGATGAGTACGACCCTGAGCATCTGTTTATGAACTATTTTTACGAGAATTACAGAGGGGAGTAGCACTATGAACGCCTTGAACGCACAATGGCTCATTCGCTCGCAAAGCATCGTTACGCTGGCCGCCGGCATGATTTATCCTTACTACTTGCTGTTTTTGAAAAACGCCGGCAACAGCTATTCCAAGTACGGGCTGGCGTTTGCCGTCTTCACGGTCAGCTCGGCGGCCGTATCGCAATGGCTCGCGCCGCGGCTCGACCGCCACGGCGTACGCATGCTGGCCGCGAGCTCGCTCGGGATGGCGGCGGTCATGCTGGCGTTCCCGTGGGTGATGTCGTACGGGCTGGTGCTCGTCCTGCAGCTCGTGATGGGCATCTGCAACGCCATGCAAAAAATGAGCGAGCGGCTGCTTATTGCCGACCATACGCAGCATGGCAGCCGCGGCGTTGTCATCGGCTCGTTCCATTTTTGGACGTCGGCCGCCTCCGGCTTCGCCGTCATCCTCGGCGGATTTCTGATCGATTGGCTGACGATCGATGCGCTGTTTTATGCAAGCGCGCTGCTGTACGCGCTTAGCGCCTGGGCTGTTTGGCGGTATGGGCGCCATGGCGCGGGACGCGCCGCGGCGGCGGAAAGTCAAAGAGCTGCGCATAGGCAGCTCTAGCAGAAATTGGTATAATAGATTTGTATACAGCTCAACTTGGGGCGAGGCGCTCTCCTCGAAAGGAGGTGGCGCCTATGGATACTTTCCAAATGTTCGTCGTACTCTTTGCGTTTGGCAATTTCCTGCTGGCGCTTCTGACGTTCACGAATAAACGGAAGTAACCCGCCCTCTGGTTGGACGCCAAGGCGGGTTACTCTTCACCGATCTTAGGAGAGTGCCTCCCAAGCCTGTATACTGGGGACGGTGTTGGCGCACCGTCTCTTTGTAGATTAAGCATATCACTGCAAATCCAAACGTGCAAGTATCGGCACCCAGCAATCTTGCGGCTTTATGCTACAATAAGGTCAAGCGCAAACACTATGCCCGAAACAGGTGAAGAACATGAAATTCAAAGGGCTTACTGTCAAGGACTTGCTGAAGCTGCCTATATTGCGGGACTCGAAGCTGATCAGCGGCGAAAAAGGGCTGGACCGCATCGTCCGCTACATCGATATTATGGAAGTGCCGGATGTGACGGGCTGGCTGCGCGAAGGCGAGCTTATCCTGACTACCGGCTACTCCATTCGCCACGATCCCGCGCTGCTGCTAAACCTGGTTGAACAGCTGGCGCAAGCGGGGGCGGCGGCGCTTGGCATCAAGCCGGAGCGGTTCATGACCGGCATTCCGCAGGAAGCGCTCGATCTCGGCAACCGGTACAATTTGCCGATTATTCAGATCCCGAACGGGATTCCGTATATCGACATCACTTACACGGTGATGGAGCAAATTTTGGACAAGCAGGCCGCCCTGCTCCGCAGGTCTGAAGAGGTTTACAAAACGCTGACCAACCTGGTGCTGAACAACAGCGGCATCCAGGTTGTGGCGGATAATGTAGCCGAGCTTGTCAAATGTCCGATCTGGATCGTGGGCAACAACGGCGAGCTGCTTGTATCCTCACCTACAACGGCTCCCTACGAGCCCTCGCCGAAAAGCCGGCAATGGGACGTCGTGGTGGATAAGCAGTTCGTCGGCCGGCTGGTCGTGGGCAAGGAGCATCTTGACGAGCTGGAACTTGTCTGCATCGAGCAGGCTCGCCTCGTATTTTCGCTGGAGCTTATGCGCAGGAAAATTGCGCATGATACGGAACAGCGGCTAAGAGGAAATTTTGTTGAAGAGCTGCTGATGGGGCTGCCGCTGTCCCGCCAGGAAGTGGAAAACAAAGGCCGGCAGCTCGGGCTGCAGCCGGAGTGGCTGTGGGAGGTGTGCATGATCGAAGGGGACGCCGCCGTGCTGGATGAAACAGCGGCTTTGTTCGCGCAAGTGAGCGAGCTCGTCCAGCGGGAATCGGCAAACCGGAAAGTGCGCTTCCATATCCAAAAGCAGGCGGACAGGCTCGTACTGCTGCTCGCTTCGGGCAGAAGCGGCCTCGCAAAGAAGACTGCTCCCGGCAGGGAACAAGCCGGGGAGTGGAGCGAAATTATAGGCCCGTCACTTGCGCAGGGCGGCAAGGTACGCAGCGGTTTCGGCGGCAAGCGTCCATTGTGGGAAGTCAACCGCAGCTATATCGAAGCCAGGAAAGCGATCGCGCTCGGGTCGCGTCTTGATAAAAACAGGCACATGTTCACCTTCGAAGAAGTGGAAATGTTCCAGCTGCTTATCGAATCTTCCGAGCACGTCAATTTCGAGCCGCTGATCGAGAAGAAATTAGGCAAGTTGTCACTATATGACAAAGAAAACGGAACGGACCTCGTCACCACGTTATATTATTATCTGGCGACCGGCGGCAGCCTGATTGAAACCGCTAACCGGATGTATGTCCATCGCAACTCGGTAAAATACAGGATCGACCGGATCAAGGAGATTTGCGATATCGATCTGGACAACGCGCTGAACCGGTTCGTCTACTATCTGTGCGCAGCTTTTTATCTTCTGAAAAAAGCGGATTGAACAAAGACCTATTTGTGCACTCAGCACAATAGGTCTTTGTTTGTTTTGGCGTTTCGACACATTGTTGTCACATTTGAAACCGAATACAATTTGAATATCACTTGATCCACCCAGTCCACGCAACAGGAAAGGGATGAATAGCCATGATAGGTGTAATACGCGTGTTGACCACGACGAACACCGAAGTGCTGGAACAGCATGGCAACATCATTGCCAATCGCTACGGGGTGCCCGTCATGAGCAGGTGCATTCCGGACCAGCCGCTCGGCATCTTTAACGACGAGACGGAGCAGGCAGCCGCTCCGAAAATCGTGGCGCTTGGCCGGAGCCTGGAAGCCGAAGGCTGCAAGCTGCTCGTCATTAGCTGCGCCGCGGACCCGGCAATCAAGCAGCTTCGCGACAATGTGTCCATTCCCGTCGTCGGCGCCGGCAGCGCGGCTTCGCATATGGCGCTTTCCATCGGCAAAAAGGTCGGGGTGATGGGCATCACCGACGAGGTGCCGGCTGTTATGAAAAACTTGCTGGGCGACCTTCTGGTGAACTCCATCCGTCCGGAAGGAGTCACGAACACGACCGACCTGATGACTCCGGCCGGACGCGAGAAGGCAACCGAGGCGGCGCGCAAACTGATGGAGCAAGGAACGGAAGTTATCGTTTTCGCTTGCACGGGCTTCTCCACGATCGGACTGGCCGATGTTTTAAGAAAAGAACTGGGCGTGATCGTGATTGATGCGGTCGAAGCGGAAGGACTGTTCGCATCCGCCTTGTACAGACAATTAAGCAACGAGCGGTCGGCTGTTTAAATTCGCCTGCGATAAGCCGGCTGGGCCGAAGCGAAGCTAGGGCCGGCAGCAGGCGCTTTTTTTCGGCAATTAGAGAACCGCTGGTTCGCATACGGGTACGGGGGTTGGGAACGTGCTGAAAACATTGGACCAGTCGCTGGCCGTATTGAATAAGTTTACGCGCGAGCATCCTTCATGGGGCGTCCGCGAGCTCGCCTCAGAGATGGAGATGAGCCATTCCATCGTATACCGCATTTTGGCCACTTATCATAAGCACGGGTTTCTGGAGCAGGACAAAGAAACCCGCAAATACGGGCTGGGCTTGCGGTTTATCGAATTCGGCGCCATGGCGGGCGACCGGCTCGGACTGGCCGAGCGGATTCGCCCGATTATGAAGCGGCTTTCCGAAGCGACGGGGGAATCGGTATTCCTCACTTGGCTGGACGGGCGCGAGGGAGTTTGCCTCGATATTTACGAAAGCTCGCAATTGCTCAAGTACGCTCTTGCTGTCGGGAGTAGGACCCCGCTTTATGCCGGGGCATCCAATAAAATCATTATGGCTTATCTAACGCAAGGGGAGCAGGAGCGCATTATTGCAGAAGGGCTGAAGGCGGGCAAACCGCCAAAATCTTTCCCCGGCAAAGACAAGCTCCTGGCGGGACTGCAAAACATCAGACAGGAGGGATGGGCGTATTCCTTGGGCGATTATTCCGATTCGGTGTTCGGCATTGCGGTTCCTCTATTCAACCGCAATAGCGAAGTGACCGCTTCGCTCACTGTGGCCGGACCGGAATACCGGATGCCGCAGGAGAACGTGGCGCATACGCTCCAATTGCTCAGAAGTGCGAGGGACGAAGTTCAGCAAGTTTTGCAGCATCTTTTGTTTTTCGCCTGACCGGGCGCAGATCGTAAAAATGAAACGGAGGAGTGTTTGTGGACAATCGACAAGCAGAGCAAGTTGTGCAAGCGGAGCAGGTGGACAAAGACAAGAAGCACCCGAGTATTTTTGAGCCGTTCGCTCTCATTCTGAACGTCGTTACGGGCGTGCTCGGCGCCATCATCGGCATGCAGATCGTTACCACGCTCGGCGTCACGCCGAATACGGCGATTATCGGGGCGCTCGTGGCGATGCTGATCGCGCGCATCCCGATTACCATTTTCAACAAGTACAAATCGATCCACCGCCAAAATCTGGTGCAAACCTCGATCTCTTCCGCCACCTTCGGCGCGGCGAACAGCCTGCTCATTCCGATCGGCATCCCTTTTGCGATGGGGACGCCCGATTTGATCGTGCCGATGCTGATCGGCTCCGCGCTGGCGATGTTCGTGGACGCCGGCATTTTGTATAAAATTTTCGACTCCAAGCTGTTCCCGGCATCCGGCACATGGGCTCCGGGCGTCGCGACGGCCGAATCGATTCTTGCTGGCGACAAAGGCGGCAAGCGCGCCGGGCTGCTCGGTCTCGGCACGGCCATAGGCCTCATCGGCTCCTGGTTCCACATTTCGATGTCGGCGTTCGGCGTCGCGTTCATCGGCAACATTTGGGCGCTGACCATGTTCGGCATCGGCCTGATGATCCGCCAATATTCCATTCCATGGTTCAATGTCGACGTCAATAAATTGTATATCGCGCACGGCATCATGATCGGCGCCGGTATCGTCGCTCTCATTCAGGTGTCGCTCCTGATCTTCAAGAAACAGAAGAAGCAACCGGTGGGTAACGAGGCGGCTCTCGAAACGGCAGCCGCATCCGGGGAAGCCGCGCTGACGCGGCCGATCAACGAAGCGAAGCGCGCGCTGGGGTTCGGCTTTGTCGCTTACCTGATCGTCGCGCTCATCATTGCTCTTGGCGGCGGCCTGCTGACGAAAATGTCGCTCGGCATGCTGATCGGCTTCCTCCTCTTCGCGGCATTCGCGGCTTTCGTGCACGAGCTGATCGTCGGCATTGCGGCGATGCACTCCGGCTGGTTCCCGGCTTTTGCCGTCGCCTTCATCACGCTGCTGTTCGGCATGTTGATCGGCTTCCCGCCGGTAGCCCTCGCTTTGCTGGCCGGTTTCAGCGCTTCGACCGGTCCCGCTTTTGCCGACATGGGCTATGACCTGAAAACGGGCCATATTTTGCGCGGCAACGGGGCGAACCGCGAATACGAGCTCGCCGGCAGAAAGCAGCAGTACATTACGGGGATGATCGCTTTCGGCGTAGCTTTGCTGACGGTTATCGTCACCTATAAAACGTATTTCGCGCAAAACCTGGTTCCGCCGATCGATAAGGTGTACGTTTCGACGATCAAAGCCGGCGCTTCGCCGGAAATCGCCAAGCAGCTGCTGCTGTGGGCCATTCCGGGGGCTCTCGTCCAGCTGATCGGCGGACCGAGCCGCCAGCTCGGCGTATTGTTCGCCACCGGCCTCCTGATTTTGACGCCGAGCGCCTGCTGGGCAGTGCTTGCCGGCATCGCGATCCGAATTGTCGTTACGCGCATTTGGAAAAAGGAAGCCGAAGGCCCGATGAGCATCATGGCGGCCGGTTTTATCGCGGGAGACGCGCTCTACAGCTTCTTCAACTCGGTATTTAAATTCAGAAAGTGAGGCGACCCCTGGTGGTTAACATCAAGATAGACGCCCAAATGGCGGAATACGCGGTTTACGGCGGCGCGGTGCTGGGCGGAGGGGGCGGCGGCTGGATCGAGGACGGCTTGAAAATAGCGCGCCTCGCTTTGGAGATCGGGCAGCTCGAGCTGACTCCGTTCGATAAGTTCGCAGCTAGCGACCTGCTCGTCACCGTATCCATGGTGGGCGCACCGGCGGCCAAAGACCGGTTCGTCATGCCGGTCCATTACGCCAAAGCGCTGGACCTGCTCTCGCAAAAAATCGGGAGGCCGATCCGGGGGCTGCATACGAACGAGAACGGAGCGGGCACTACCGTCAACGGCTGGTTCCAGTCGGCCATCACCGGCATTCCGCTGGCGGACTTCGCCTGCAACGGACGGGCCCATCCGACCGGCGCCATGGGCTCGATGAACCTGTCCGAGGTGGAAGGGTACGTGTCCCATCAAGCCGCGGTCGGCGGTAATGAAGCGAATTATGTCGAGATGAGCATATCCGGGCCGCTGGAGCGGGCAGCGTCCATGATCCGTAAAGCGTCCGTGGAAGCGGGCGGGCTCGTCGCGGTAGCACGCAACCCCGTAACGGCCGACTACGCCAGGCAAAACGGCGCGCCGGGCGCGATCTCGCAAGCTATCGCCGTCGGCGAGGCGCTGCTTTCGCACAAAGGCGAAGCGGCGATCGACGCCGCCATCGCCAAGCTCGGCGGCAAAGTCGTCACCGCCGGCACCGTCACGGACTTCACGCTGGAGACAAGCGGCGGCTTCGACGCAGGCATCGTCCGGATCGACGGCAAGGTGGAAATGACGTTCTGGAACGAATACATGACGCTGGAAAAGGACGGCGAAAGGCTGGCCACGTTCCCGGACCTGATCATGACGCTGGACGCGAAGACGGCCAGGCCGATCGTCACAGCCGCCATGGAAAAGGGCCAGCAAGTGGCCGTCATCGCGGTTCCGAAGCGCAACCTGCTGCTTAGCACCACGATGTACAACGAGAAGCTGATGAAGCCGGTCGAGGACGTCATCAATAAACCGGTTATACCGTATATGGCTTAACAAATTGGGATGGAGGCAGAGAGAAATGACACTGAAACAAACCATGACCGTGCTGGAAGCGATGGACAGCGCCTACGTTAACGGGGAAAAAATCATGGAGCTGTTCGCCGCTTATCCGAACGTATCCATTACCGTAAACAAAGTGACAGGAGAAAAAGGCAGCACCGACTTCGTCAAAATCGTCATTCACGGAACGGAAGGCAAGAGCAAGGGCGGCAGCGCCCCGACTCTCGGCATCATCGGCCGTCTCGGCGGCATCGGCGCCCGCCCGAGCCGAATCGGCATCGTATCCGACGCCGACGGCGCGGTAGCCGCCGTTGCCGCGGCGCTCAAGCTGGCGGACATGCAGACGAAGGGCGACGTCTTGAAAGGAGACGTCATCGTCAGCACGCACATTTGCCCGGATGCGCCGACCCGCCCGCACGAACCGGTGGACTTCATGGATTCGCCGGTCGATATTTTGACGATGAACAATCATGAAGTGACGCCGGAGATGGAAGCGATTCTGTCCATGACACGACAAAAGGCAACCGCATCATCAACCAGAAAGGCATTGCCATCTCGCCGACCGTGAAGGAAGGCTACATCCTTCGCGTCAGCGAGGATCTGGTGCGCATTATGGAAATGGCGACAGGCCGGCTGGCCGTCACATTCCCGATCACGATGCAGGACATTACGCCGTACGGCAACGACTTGTATCATATCAACTCCATTTTGCAGCCGTGCGTAGCTACCGACGCTCCTGTCGTCGGCGTCGCCGTTACCGCTCAATCGGCCGTGCCGGGCTGCGGAACGGGCGCCAGCCACGAGATCGACATCGCTTCCGCCGTTCGTTTCTCCATAGAAGTGGCGAAGGAATTTACCGGCGGCACCGCCCATTTTTACGATAAGGACGAATTCGAACGCATGGTCAAGCTGTACGGCTCCATGAAAATTTTGCAGACCGGCGGCGAAAACTCCCCGCGCGCTTAAGCGCCGGGAGTTTTTCATCCCGGTTCCGACTGGAGGAATGCGGAGTGGAACGTTTGGGTATGATTACGATTGGCCAGGCGCCCCGAACGGATGTGGCACCGATCATCGAGCGATATTTGGAGGGCCGCGCCGAACTGGTTCAAGCCGGCGTGCTGGATGGACTTACCAAGGCATACATTGCGGCGAATCTGGCCCCCGAGCCCGGGGATTATGTCCTGACGTCGCGCCTTACGACAGGCGAATCGGCCGTATTTTCGCGCGAGAAAATTCAGCCGATCCTGCAGACAAAAATCCATGAGCTGGAGGACGCGGGAATTCGCCATATTTTGCTTCTGTGCACGGGCGTGTTTCCGGGGCTGAAGACGAATACGGCCCATCTGATCGAGCCGGATTTGATCATTCCGCCTGCGGTCAAGGCAATGGCGGGCGGACGCCGCCTCGGCGTCATGGTGCCGCTTCCGGAGCAGACGGACAATTTGAAGCCGAAATACTCCCCGCTCGGCATGAATCCGGTGTTCGGGGTTGCGTCGCCGTATAAGAACGACGAAGATAATTTTCATCGAGCGGCGAACGAATTGAAGGACAAGGCCGACTTGATTTTGCTGGACTGCATGGGCTATACGGAGGAGGCGCGCGAGCTTGTGCGCAGGATCAGCGGCAAGCCGGTCATCCTCTCCAACGCGCTTATGGCCAAACTGGTGTCCGAAATGATTTAATAGAAGCGGTACTTCCAGGTTGCCCGGGAAAGTATGGCTGCGCTGCCGGATTGGAAATGTGGGTCTCCGGCTTCATTGAACTCGTGTCCAATGAATTGGAATGTAAGGTTGGAACACGAGTTCAAAGGCGCTCTCCGACCCACATTTCCATCCTCCGCCCCGCCTTTCTCGGGCAACCGGAACTTCCGAATTCGATAGGATAGGTGAAGCAGATGAACCGGCAGCTCGTCGAAATCAGTAAAAACGTATTGCAAAACTGTCTCGGCCTGAAGGCCGGCGAAACGTTCCTCATCGTCGCCGACGACGCCAAGAAGGAGCTGGCCGAGTCGGTGTACGCGGCCGGCCAAAGCATTGGAGCGGAAGCGATGCTTGCCGTGATGAAGGAGAGGGAGCGCTCCGGCCAGGAGCCGCCTGCACCGATCGCCGCGGCGATGGCCGCTTCGCAGGTCGTGCTGTGCATCACCGAACATTCGCTGACCCATACGCAGGCGCGCAAAACGGCGGCCGCCGCAGGCGCCCGCTTGGCCACCATGCCGGGCATAACGGAGGACATGTTTCTGGAAGGCGCAATCGCCGCCGATTATTCCCGGGTCAAGGAGCTGACCGAGAAAGTAACCGGCATGCTGACGCAAGGCAAGCAAGTCCGCATCGAGAAAGGCGGGCACGCCCTGACGTTCTCGATCGACGGCAGACGCGGCGTACCGAGCACCGGGGTATACCTGAATCCGGGGGAATCCGGCAACCTGCCGTCCGGGGAAGGGTACATCGCGCCGCTGGAAGGATCGGCGGAAGGCCGAATTCTGATCGACGGCTCGCTGGCCAACTACGGAAAAGTAAGCTCGCCGCTCTTGCTGACTGTGGAGCAAGGACGGATTGTCCAAGCCGAAGGCGAGGCGGCGGATTGGCTGCTGAATGCGCTCGGCGAAGGCGACGGACGGCTGCTCGGGGAGTTCGGCATCGGCACGAACGATAAAGCGAGAATTACCGGCGTCGTTCTCGAGGATGAGAAAGTGTACGGCACGATCCACGTCGCCTTCGGCAGCAACAATACGTTCGGCGGCACGGTGGCAGCCGGCGTCCATATCGACGGTGTGGTGACAAGTCCGGACGTGTACATCGACGGCAGGAAAATTATGGATGGCGGGAAGCTGGAAATTTGAGCCGGAGGCTTGTTCGGAGCGGCTGGGCGGTTCGAGCAGCATGGCACTTGACGGACCGTCTCAACGCAAATTCAAAAAGAGCCGCACATAGGCGACTCTTCCAAATTTTAATATACTAGCTTTGTATACAGCTCAACTTGTGCGGGATAGGCTCCTCCGGAAAAGGGGTATGCCTATGCATAACTTCACGTTCGTCGAAGTGATCGCGTTCGGAATGTTTGTTCTGGCGCTGCTGACCTACGTAAAACGGAAGTAACCCGTCACTGGTTGACCGCCAGACGGGTTACTGTTGTCGAGTTCCGACTCGGAGGAGTTATCCGCCAAGTCTGTATGCAGGGGACGGTGTTGGCGCACCGTCTCTTTGTTAATATAAGCATATCATCGTAACTCTAGCCGCGCAAGAGCGAGAAGATCGTTTTATACGGATCGTTTCACGGCCGTTATTCGAACCGATAAGTCCAAAACGACTCCGTGCGAAGCCGCTCCTGCACTTCTTTGTCCTGCAGCGACTGGTTGCCGAAAAACATGGCGAATTGCGAGCGGTGCGCCTGGAAGGAGCCCCATTTTTGCTGCAAATAGCCGCTTACGTCGTTCACGACGTCCGGCGGGCCGAGCACTTCTTCGCAGCCTTTGGCAAAGGCGACGCAGTGCACGGCCGGTCTGTCCGCAGCAGGCATGCGCCCTACTGTGCGGATCACGGCGGCGCCGGTCGCGTCATGGTCAGGATGAACGCTGTAGCCGGGGTAAAACGTAATGATCAGCGACGGCTTCACTTCGTCGATAACCGCGCGAAGGCGAGCGTCAAGCGCGTCCTGGTCTTCGAATTCGACCGTCTTGTCATGCAGCCCGAACATGCGCAGATCGGTGATGCCGATGCTGCGGCACGACGCTTCCAGCTCCTTTTGGCGGATGGCGGGCAGCGTCACCCTGTTCGCGAACGGAGGATTCCCCATGCTGCGTCCCATTTCTCCGAGTGTCAAACATACGTAAGTAACCGGTGTGCCTTGATCAATATACGAGGCCAGCGTGCCGGCCCGGCCCGACTCGTCATCGGGATGGGGCAGCACGACGAGCACGTGTCTTTGTCGTTCCATATTGCTTCCCTCCTTGTACAATGCGTTCAGAACGGCGTTTTGCCGAGCATGAGGCCGACGACAAGCTTGCCGTCGCTGTCGTGGCCGGCAAGAATGAGCCGCTCGGCTTCGGATTCGTCCCAATGCGTAAGGCCTTCGGCATATACCCAGCCGGTCTCCGTCTTAAGCCCGACGCGGTACGGTCCGCTGCCGGCGATGGAGCCTTGCGAGAAGCGGATGCGGCCGTTGCTGACGAACGTGGCCGCGGTCATTTTCGAGCTGTCGCGATGGGCGGCGTAGGCGCCCGTCGTCATTTCCAGGCATACGTATATGTCCTGATCCTTCAGCCCCTGAAGGATGCGCTGAACAGCTTGCGGGGCGATAGGTTGCATCGTTTATCCCTCCCGGTAATGGTCTCTCTATTCTATAAACAGACTGTAACTGTTTTTCGCGCAGTTGTCCACCTTTTGCCGAACTTGCGCAGCGGCGCGAGATGTACATACAAGATGCTTGTGGTATACTGGATATATTGACAGATAGCAGAGGTGGACGATGACAGACAAAGCTGTGCCGAAATACCGGCAATTGAAGCAAGAAATTATGACTTGGCTGGAGTCGGGCCAGCTGAAGCAGGGCGAGCAAATGCCTTCGGAGCACGAAATCGCCGCCAAGTTTGCCATGAGCCGGCAAACCGTGCGCCAGACGCTGGGCGAGCTGGAGCAGGAAGGGTGGCTGTACCGCGTGCAGGGCAAGGGCACGTTCGTTTCGCCGCAGCGCGGCGCCGGCGGCGGGGCCCGCCCGGAGCTGCAAACCGTCGGCATGATTACGACGTACATCTCCGACTATATATTCCCGCATATCGTCCGCGGCGCCGAGTCGGCGCTGCGCGGCAAAGGGTACGGCCTCCTGCTGTCCAGCACGGACAACGACAAGGATAAAGAAACGGACAGCCTGACCATGATGCTCAGTCAACCGATCGCCGGCCTCATCGTGGAGCCGACCCGCAGCGCGCTGGGCAATCCGAACCTGCATCATTATTTGACGCTGCAATACCGCGGCATTCCGGTCGTCATGATCAACGAGCGGTATCCGGAGCTGGGTGTCCCGTGCGTGAAGCTGGACGACGAGCTGGGCGGCTTCCTCGCCGCCGAGCATTTGATCCGTCTCGGCCACCGGCGCATCGCCGGATTTTTCAAAGCCGACGACCTGCAGGGCGTGAACCGGCTGCGCGGGTTCCTGCGCGCGCATCGGCAATATGAAGTGCCGCTGGAGCCGGCCGCCGTCGTCCATTATCATACCGGGGAAAAGCGGACGAAGCCTTACGAGGCGGCGCTAGCGATGCTGCGGCAGGAGCAGCGGCCGACGGCGGTCGTCTGCTATAACGACGAGCTGGCGGTGACGCTGCTGGAGGCGGTGCGCCAGGCCGGACTGCACGTGCCCCGCGATCTGTCGGTCGTCGGCTTCGACGATTCGCCGCTGGCGACGGCGACGGAGATCAAGCTGACGACGCTGTCGCACCCGAAAACGGAGCTCGGCGTAAAGGCGGTGGAGACGCTGGCTGCGCTAATGGCCGGCGGTCCGGGAGCCGCATCGGATACGGTATACGCGCCCGAGCTGATCGTAAGGGAATCGACGCAGGCGTACGGGCAGCCGTAACCCCTGTATCCTGCACAAAATAGACCTGTACACCGAACTTGTGTGTACAGGTCTATTTTATTTTCAGCAGCATATAGATTAAATGTACGTACAAGTTTATAATGAGGGGGAACGATTCGATTGCGAGGAAGGGGAGGATGGCGATTTGCTGGAACGGTTGAAGGAGGAAGTGCTGGCAGCGAACCTGGATTTGCCTCGTTACCGGATGGTGACGTTTACGTGGGGGAACGTCAGCGGCATCGACCGCGAGCGGGGACTCGTCGTCATTAAACCGAGCGGCGTTCCTTACGAGGAGCTGAAGCGGGGCGATCTGGTTGTCGTCAACCTGGAGGGCGAAGTGGTCGATGGCCGGCTGAAGCCGTCGTCGGATACCCCGACGCACGTGATGCTGTACCGCTCGTTTCCGTACATCGGCGGCATCGTGCATACGCATTCGCCGTGGGCGACGAGCTGGGCGCAGGCGGGACGGGGCATTCCGGCGCTCGGCACGACGCACGCCGATTATTTTTACGGCGAGGTTCCCTGCACGAGGCCGATGACGCGGCAGGAAATCGAAGGTGCTTACGAGCGCGAGACCGGCAGCGTTATTGTCGAGACGTTCCGCGAGCGGGGGCTCGATCCGCTCCAGGTGCCCGGCGTGCTGGTACACGGCCACGCCCCGTTCGCGTGGGGCAAAGATGCGCATAACGCCGTGCACAACGCGGTCGTGCTGGAGGAAGTGGCCAAGATCGGGCACCGGGCGTATGCGCTGAACCCGGACCTCCGGCCGATGGATCAGGCTTTGCTCGACCGCCATTTTTTGCGCAAGCACGGGGCGAACGCGTATTACGGCCAGACCGGAACGAATTAAGGAAAGGAGCGGGCCTTTATGACGAACAAATACGCGATCGGCATCGATTACGGCACCCAGTCGGGGCGGGCGGTGCTGGTCGACCTGGACAACGGCGCGGAGCTGGCGGACCACGTCACGCCATATCCGTACGGAGTCATCGACGAGCAGCTGCCGGATAGCGGCGTGAAGCTGGAGCACGACTGGGCGCTGCAGCATCCGGGCGACTACATTGAGGTGCTGCGCCGCTCCGTGCCGGAGGTGCTGCGCATGGCTGCCGTCGATCCGGCGGACGTGATCGGCGTCGGCATCGATTTTACGGCATGCACGATGCTGCCGGTCGATGCCGCCGCACTCCGCTTTGCCTGCTGCCGGAGTACAAGCGGAATCCGCACAGCTGGGTCAAGCTGTGGAAGCACCATGCGGCTCAGGACGAGGCGAATCGCATCAACGAGCTCGCGGCGGCGCGCGGCGAAGCGTTCCTGCCGAGGTACGGCGGCAAAATTTCGTCGGAGTGGATGATCGCCAAAGCGTGGCAAATTTTGAACGAGGCGCCGGACATTTACGAGCGGGCGGATTTGTTCCTCGAAGCTACGGACTGGGTCGTGTACCGGATGACGGGCGCAATCGTCCGCAACAGCTGTACAGCCGGCTACAAGGCGATTTGGCATAAGCGCGAAGGCTACCCGAGCCGGGAGTTTTTCAAAGCGCTCGACCCGCGGCTGGAACGGCTCACGGAGACGAAGCTGCGCGGCGCGATCGCGCCGCTCGGCACGAAGGCCGGCGAGCTGACGGCGGAGATGGCCGCGCTGACGGGACTCAAGGCCGGCACCGCGGTGGCCGTCGGCAACGTCGACGCGCATGCGGCCGTGCCGGGCGTCGGGCGGTCGTCGCCCCCGGGCAAGCTGGTGATGGCGATGGGCACGTCCATTTGCCATATGCTGCTCGGCACGGAGGAGAAACGGGTCGAAGGCATGTGCGGCGTCGTGGAGGACGGCATTATTCCGGGTTATCTCGCTATGAAGCCGGCCAATCGGCGGTTGGCGACATTTTCGAATGGTATGTGGAGGAAGCGGTGCCGGCCTATGTGAAGGAAGCGGCGAAAAAAGACGGCGTCAGCGTGCACGAGTGGCTGGAGCGCCGGGCTGCGGCCTACAAGCCGGGCCAGACCGGGCTGCTGGCGCTTGACTGGTGGAACGGCAACCGCTCGGTGCTCGTGGATACCGATTTGAGCGGGCTGCTCGTCGGCTGCACGCTGCTGACGAAGCCGGAAGAAATTTACCGCGCGCTGCTGGAAGCGACGGCGTTCGGCACGCGCAAAATCGTCGACGCGTTCCACGCCAGCGGCGTCGCCGCCAGAGAGCTGTACGCCTGCGGCGGACTGCCGCAAAAAAACCGGCTGCTCATGCAAATATACGCCGACGTGACGAACCGCGAGATCAAAATCGCGGATTCGAAGCAGACGCCGGCGCTCGGCGCGGCGATGTTCGGCGCTGTGGCGGCGGGCAAGGCGAAGGGCGGCTACGACTCGATCGTCGAGGCGGCGCAGCGCATGGGCCGGGTGCGGGAAGAGGCGTTCAAGCCCATTCCCGAGAACGTGGCCGTCTACGACAAGCTGTACGAGGAATACACCCGTCTGCACGACTACTTCGGGCGCGGCGGGAACGACGTCATGAAGCGGCTGAAGGCGCTAAAGGAGCAGGCCGCGCACGAATCCAATCCATCATAAAGGAGCTTATGCCCTCATGCTTGCGATAAAACCTTACCGCTTCTGGTTCGTTACCGGAAGCCAGCACTTGTACGGCCCGAACACGCTGCAGCAGGTCGAGGCCCATTCCCGCACCATAACGGCCGGGCTGAACGGAGATGCGGCCATCCCATACGAAATCGTGTTCAAGCCGGTGCTGACGACTCCCGACGCCATTCGCCGCCTCGTGGTGGAGGCGAATGCGGACGACGATTGCGCCGGCATCTTGACCTGGATGCATACGTTCTCTCCGGCCAAAATGTGGATCGCCGGTCTCGCCCAGCTGCACAAGCCGCTGCTTCACCTGGCGACGCAGTACAACCGCGACATTCCGTGGGATACGATCGACATGGATTTCATGAATTTGAATCAGGCGGCGCACGGCGACCGCGAGTTCGGGTTCATCGCCGCGCGCATGGGCGTCGCCCGCAAAATCGTCGTCGGCTATTGGGAAGACCAAGCTGTGCGCGCCCGCATCGGCGGCTGGATGCGCACCGCCGTCGCTTTTGCCGAGAGCCGCAGCCTCAAGGTCGCCCGCTTCGGCGACAACATGCGGCAGGTGGCCGTCACCGAAGGAGATAAAGTCGAAGCGCAACTCCGGCTCGGGTGGGCGGTGAACGGTTACGGCGTCGGCGATCTGGTGCAGCGCGTGAACGCCGTTTCCGATGCGGACGTCGCCCGCCTCATGGACGAGTACGCGGAGCTGTACGAGCTGCCGACCCCCGGCGAAAATGCCGCGCTTGAAGCGATCCGCTATCAAGCGCGCATCGAGCTCGGGCTGCGCTCCTTCCTGGAAGAAGGCGGCTTCGGCGCGTTCACGACGACATTCGAGGACTTGCACGGCTTGAAGCAGCTGCCGGGCCTCGCCGTGCAGCGGCTCATGGGGCAAGGCTACGGCTTCGGCGGCGAGGGCGATTGGAAGACGGCCGCGCTTGTGCGCCTGATGAAAATTATCGCCGGGAACGAAGGGACCTCCTTCATGGAGGATTACACGTACCATCTCGATCCGGAGAACGAGCTCGTGCTTGGCGCGCACATGCTGGAAATTTGTCCGACGATCGCGGCCGGGAAGCCGCGGCTGGAAGTTCATCCGCTCGGCATCGGCGGCAAGGAGGACCCGGCGCGCATGGTGTTTAACGGACGCTCCGGACCGGCGCTTAACGCCTCGATCATCGACCTGGGCAGCCGCTTCCGCTTGCTGGTGAACGAGGTGGAAGCCGTCGGACCGCAGCAACCGATGCCGAAGCTGCCGGTGGCGCGCGTGCTGTGGCGGGTGCAGCCGAACCTGAAGGACGGCGTCGAAGCGTGGATTCGCGCCGGCGGTGCGCACCATACCGGATTTTCGTACGTTGTCGCGACCGAGCAGCTGCATGATTTTGCCGAGATGGCCGGCCTCGAATACGTCGTTATCAACAAAGACACGAACCCGCTGGCGTTCCGGAACGAACTGCGTCTGAACGACATGGCGTGGAGGCTGCGCTAAACGGCGAGCTCGAAATACGTGTATGAGAAAGATAAGGCCACCGTCGCCAGAATGACGCTTCCCCCCGCGGTGCCGGCTCTTTGCGGGAACGTAACCGGCTTGGGCAGGGAGTGCTTGCGTCAAGCTTGGACGGTCAAACGTTATATGCGGATTTTCGCCGCTGAAGAAGGCGTCCTGCTGCGCCTTCTTCTTTTTTGCGTCGGCGGCGCATACGCTGTAAGGAGACAGGGCTGGCAAGCAAGCCGCAACACGGGGGGATCGCGATGCTGCGGAAACGGGGCTGGAGAAGCCGGAAGACGGGCAGGAATGGCCGCAAAACCAAGTGGCTGATCGCGCTGGTCATCGCGGTCTTGTTTATGATGCAAACGTTTATTTATATTGAGCGCAATATGAAGCCGCCGCTAATGAGCCTGGCGAAGGTGCGGGTCCGTCAACTGGCGACGGAAGCGATCAATACGGCGATCGCAAACCGCATTTCGCAAAACGTCGACTTCGAGAAGCTGATCGAGTGGAAATCGGATAAGAACGGCAAAATTACCGGCTTCATGCTGAACTATGCGGAGCATATGCGCATCGCCTCCGATACGACGAAGACGGTGCAGGGGCTGCTGGACAACATGAAGGCAATTCCCGAGCATATCCCGCTCGGGCAAGCGATGGGCAGCGCCATACTGGCCTCCTTCGGGCCGAACGTTCCGATCAGGCTGACGCCTGTCGGCGTGGCCAAAGTCGATTTGAACACCCGTTACCAGAACGCCGGCATCAATACGATTCTCGTCGAGGTGTACATTCATATCGTTGCCGAGGTCAACGTCATCATCCCGTTCGATACCGAGCCCGAGATCGTGGAGACGGAGCTGCCTGTCTCGTATTCGCTCGTCGTCGGCGACGTGCCGATGTATTACTTCGACAACAACGGCAAGCCGGTCGGAAACGAGCTGCCGCCGCCAACGCTGTCGATTCCGACACTGCCGAACTCCGGCGGCGGGGCCGGAAGCGCCGCTCCGCTCAATCCCGGCAGCGGCGCAGGGGGACCGGGCGGCGCCGCGGCCCACACAAGCTCCTGATCACTAATACGCCCCCGCGACGGTTGCGGTCGCGGGGGCGTTTTGAATCCGTTTATGAGTCTTTCGTCCGGCGTTGCTGCCGCTCTTCACGTTCCCACTTGCGCAAATGCGGGTACGGGTCGAACGACCAGTCGCTCAGCCCGCTGTCGCGGTACATGCCGAAATGCAGGTGCGGCGGGAACTTGCCGGACGTCCCCGGCCTGCCGTAGCCGGAGCTGCCCATCCAGCCGAGCGTCTGCCCGGGGGTGACGGCGTCTCCGACTCGCAAATTTTTGCTGTAGCCGGACAGATGGGCGTAATAATAATAGACGTTGTTCAGGTCGCGGATGCCGATGCGCCAGCCGCCGTAAAGGTTCCAGCCTTTCATTTCGATAATGCCGTAGCACGCGCTGCGCACCGGAATGCCGTAGGAGCCGAAAATGTCGGTGCCCTCGTGGATACGCGCGCCGTGCCAGTTGCGGGAGGCACCCCACGTGCTTGCGTACGTATAATGGGAACCGAGCGGCACGACGAACGAATGCTTGTGCAAATCGAGCCGGCCGAACGTGCGGTACAGTTTGGCGAACTGTCCGATGCGCTCCACGGCGCGGCTGTTCTGGTAATAATCCCACAAAGCGCGGCGGCGATCGTCCTCGCTCGGGCCTCGTTTGCGCATCATGGCGGCGAGCGACGCCATCAGGTCGGCGTCGTTCGTCCGATCCGCCGCCCCGTCGCCGTCGCGTCCAGACCGAGCCCTCCGTAAAAGGCAATCGTCGCTGGATCGGTGTCGGCCGGACTCGGGTTGAGCGCGCCGGCCCAAGCTTTATCGGAAAAATGGATAGTTAAAATGCCTTTCGGCGGCGGCAGTTTTCTGACTTTAGCCATCGTCCGCTCGTATTGGTCGACGGCGGCGAGCTCGTACCAAGGAATGCCGGTGAGCCAGCCGGCCTGCTCGTACCATCGCATCCGTTCCGTATACGTTTGCTTCTGTTCGGTCGCCGCCGGCTGCCCGGCAGCGCTCGCGGAACGAACTGCGGTCAAACATGGCGCACAGAAGCCGATCGCTGCTGCGATGCCGACTGCCGCAATGTTGCGTATCACCTTCACATGCCCTCATTCCTTCCTGCAATGAGTAACGTTAGCATGAACCGGCGCGGCTTGTTTTATCCAATGGCGGGCACGTTTTCAACAATTGGCGGGCGTGTTACACTACAGGAAAAGAAAGTGAGGCCGGAGCCGCGCGGGGAATCTGTAGCCGTTGGCGGCGCCATTGAACCTAAGGAGGGCGAATAGGATGAGCGGCAGCCGCTTTCATCATCCGGACGAGCACGTAGACCCCGGTATGCTCGTGCTTCAAGCCAATATCGACGACATGAATCCGGAATGGTGTTCATACATAGGGGACCGGTTATTCGACGCAGGCGCAAACGACGTATTCTGGATTCCGATCATTATGAAGAAAGGTCGTCCCGGCGTCATGCTGAACGTACTGGTGGCGGAAGACCGGCTGGAGGCGGTGGAGCAGGTCGTATTCGCCGAGACGACGACGATCGGGCTGCGCTACATGCAGGTCACCTGCCATCGGCTATCGCGCCGCTTCGTCCCGGTCGACACGCCGTGGGGCGTCGTGAGCGTCAAAGCCGGCTACCACGAAGGCCGCCTGAGCCAGTTCGCCCCCGAATTCGCCGATTGCGAACGCGTCGCCAGGGAGCACGGCGTGCCTCTAAAAGCAGTGTATGACGAGGTGCGGCGGCGTTTTCTGAACATGCGGGACGAGCACTGAAGGGGCTTTTGGGCTGCTGCGCTGGGGGACGAGCCGTACGGGATCTTTAGTTGCAAGGAGTGAGTTTGAGGGTCGATGGTGCCACGTTATCGCGCAGGCGACCGAACGGCGGCCTCCGCAATAGCGTTTCCCGTAACTAGTGGCACGGTTCGACTGTAGGGGAGGCGGCTCGGTGGCCGCTGCAATTGCTGTTTGGGTAATTGCAGCATGGGGTTGAGTGGAAAATGCATCTGCAATTGCTTTTTCGGCAACTAGAGTTACGGTTTAGGCAGTAGGGCGGCTCGGTGGCCGCTGCAATTGCTGTTCAGGTAATTGCAGCATGGGATAGTGCGGAATGTGTATCTGCAATTGCGTTTTCGGCAACTAAAGTCAAACCTTTAACTGGCTGTGATAATGCTTGGCAAATGCAATTGTCGAACTTAGTTCCAATGTTTGTGATTCGCATTTACCGTCCAGGAATGGGTACGCTCCTTCCCCTTGCCTTCCGGAATCAGCCATCCTGCATCAGTTAGCCGCCCTAAGCGAGTTCTAGCATAGCGGTAACCGCAGCCAAATAGCTCTCGCACGTCCTGAAGCTTAAGAGGGCGTCCCAAGCGAAGCGCCAGTTTGACGATTTCTTTTTCCCGCATTCGGCTTCCTTCATCGGTTTCTGCCCGTCCCCGAACAGGCGGCCCATCATTTGCTGCAGCAACTGTTGCCATAGCCGCGGACGTTCGCGGACATCATCATAACCGATCCGCACCACGATCCAACCGTCATTGAGCAAATGCATTTGCCGCACCCATTGGTCGCAAAACTGACGTCGCGACGTAACCGTCTACTTCGATCGCGACCTTGATACCGGACCGAATATAAGCGAAATCGATAAAACGAGCCCCTTCGCCGAAGTCGGTTACTTCATATTCCGGATGCAAACAATCGAAATGGCCGAACGCTGGCCACCAGACATGGCGCAGCATTTCCCGTTCCGCATGCTGATGGCCATTCTCAAGCCGCCGTCGGCGCTCGCCGGACCTATTGCGGATATGATGCTCCAGCCATTCCCGGTGCGTCTTCTCAAACATCAAACATCCTCACTTTCCCGAAAACATGAAACGCCGCCTCCCGGGTATCCCCGAGATGCGGCGCATGCTTTGCAGCCTTGGATTATTTAGGTAATGACAGTATATACCGCTCATGCCGGAGGCGCAAGTCCATCCTTTTAGCTGTGCTGTTGACCATGGCTGTCAGCTTGAAGGTGACGTTGCACATCGTCATGATCTGGCTTATGGCAGTAAAGGTGTACATGCGAGAGCTAATGTTTGTGGTCGTGAACATGCCCGCTTTGGCCGTGATCGTGGCTATGGCTATGGCTGTATGGCGTTTACGGGAGTGTTAATGTTTGTGGTCTTGCGTATGCCCATGTTCATGTGAGTATCCATGCGAATGTACTTGTCCGTGCTCGTGTGTGTGTCCATGCCCATGTGAATGTCCTTGACCGTGGTCATGGCTATGCTCATGTGCGTGTCCGTGCGAGTGCCCGTGTCCGTCGCCATGCGTATCGCCATGATCGTGGCTGTGCGCATGGCTGTGTCCGTGACTATGGTCGTCCCCGCGAACATGCTTATGCCCATGCTCGACCCCGTGCGAATGACCATGCGAATGACCATGCGAATGACCATGCCCGCCTTCACGCTGGTGCTCATGACCGTGCTCCCCGTGATGGTGGTGATCGTCATGATGGTGATCTTCATGGTTGTGGTGATGATGGCTGTGCGCCTCCAGCGCATGGTCATGATGCAGCTGCCACTTGGCCATATACGGCTCCGAGCGGCCGATGACGGCCCGCAGCACGTTCGGCTGGTTCGGCAAGTCGCGCGTTCCGGCGCCGTAGCCGATGGACTCGACGATCATCGGCGGCAGCCCTTTGGAAAATTCGTTCACCATTCCCGCGATAATGCCCGCTCCCGTCGGCGTCGTCATTTCCATCTGATATGGCGTCGGCGCGATCGGCAGCCCTTTCATCATCTCCAGCGTAGCCGGCGCAGGTACAGGGTAAATGCCGTGGTCGCAGTGGACCGTACCGGACCCGAGCGGCACCGGCGAGGCGTACACCCGCTCGACGTCCAGCGAGTCGAGAGCGAGCGCGACTCCGACGACGTCGGCGATGGAATCGATAGCCCCTACCTCGTGAAAATGGACCCGATCGAGCGGAATGCCGTGGATCTTGCCCTCGGCAACTCCGATTTTCTCAAAGATAGCGAGCGCCAATGCCGTCGCCCGCGCGCTCAGCCCGGCGGCCTCGATCATGCGCACGATGTCGGCGTAATGGCGATGATGCGTCGGCGGATGGTTCGGGTCGGGATGTACGTCCACTTTCAAGGCGGAGATGCCGCGTTTTACGACCCGCTTCCACTCCAGAGAGAATGGCTCCGCACCCAGCTTCGCCAGCTCTTGCTCGACGTAGGAAGCGTCCGCGCCGGCATCGACGAGCGCGGCGAGAGTCATATCGCCGCTAATTCCCGAGAAGCAATCCAAATAGATGATCCGCATACAGCCGATACCCTACCTCTTCGTTCGATTTTGGTTGATAAGCCCGGCAAAGTAGCCGGCGCCGAAGCCGTTGTCGATGTTGACGACGGATACGCCGGTAGCGCACGAATTCAGCATCGTCAGCAGCGCGGACAAGCCGCCGAAAGAAGCGCCGTAGCCGACACTCGTCGGTACGGCCACTACAGGCTTCGCCACCAGCCCGCCGACGACGCTGGCGAGCGCGCCCTCCATCCCGGCGACAACGACAATGACGTTCGCTTCGCGAATGACGGGCAGTCTCCGCAGCAGCCGATGTATGCCTGCCACGCCGACGTCGTATACTTTCTCGACGTGGGAGCCCATGCATTCGGCGGTGACGGCCGCTTCTTCAGCTACTGGCAAGTCCGACGTGCCGGCGCAGACGACGGCGATGTAGCCGTCATGCACGGCCAAAATCGGCCGCTTAAACCACGTAACACAGCGCGCCGTCTCATGATAAATGGCACCCGGCACCGCCGCCAGTATCGCCTCGGCCTTGTCCGGGGAAACGCGCGTGGCCAGCACCCGGTCGGCGTTTTCGGCAAGCCGCCGGAAAATTGCCGTAATCTGCTCCACGGTTTTCCCTTCGCCGAATATGACTTCGGGAAAGCCTGTCCGCTGCTGGCGGTCCAGGTCGAGCTGGGCGAAGCCGAGATCGGCGACGCGCTGCTCAAGCAGCGCTCCGGCAACATCGCCGTCCTCGTGCCGCCCGTCGCCCCCAGCCGCATGGACGGCGGGAGCGTCCGCATTTCCGCTGTGCAGCAGCGAAGCGATGCGCCGCTGCGCGTCGGCAACGTCCAATGCACCGCCCCGGACGTCCAGCAAAATTCGCTCCAGCTCCGCAGAGCCGTTCATTTCACCGCTCATACCGTCGCCTTCCCTGCGGCCGCGGACGCTGCAGCCCCCGTCCCAGCAGCTTTCGTCGCTGCGGACAGAACTTCGTTCATGCTTCCCGTCCGGTAGCCTTGCAAGTCCAAGGTCACATATTGGAACCCGAGCGACTTGAATTTCTCATGAATGGCCTCGCTCAGCTCGACGATCTTCATCATTTCGTCCGGCATCACTTCGATGCGCGCAATTTTATCGTGGTGGCGCACCCGCACTTGGTAGAAGCCGAGATCCGCGAGGAACGCCTCGCCCTCGTCGAGCTGGTCGATCTTCCACCGTTCAATCTTGGTGCCGTACGGGATGCGCGACGAGAGGCATGCGAACGACGGTTTGTTCCACGTCGGCAAACCGAGCTCCTTCGACAGCGCGCGTATTTCGTTTTTCGTAAGGCCAGCTTCCTGAAGCACGCTGCGTACGCCTTGTTCGTTTTTGGCCTGCAGTCCCGGCCGGTAATCGCCAAGATCGTCCACGTTCGAGCCGTCCAAAATGAACGGTAGCGAGCTCGGCGGCAATAGCCCGCAGGTGCGTATATAGACCGGTTTTGCAATGGTAGCAGCGGTCCGGATTGTTGGCGACGAAATTGGCGTTCTCGAGCTCTTTTACTTCGGTTTGATGCAGCTTCACGCCGAAATCTTCGGCAAGCTTGACAGCCGCGTCAAACTCTCGCGTCGGGAACGTCTCGGACGCCGCCGTTACCGCCAGCACGCCGTCGCCCAGCTCCTGCTGCGCCCGCTTCAGCACGAACGTGCTGTCCACGCCTCCGGAGAAAGCGACAAGCACGCGCCCCATTCCCCGCAAAATGTCCCCGAGACGGCGGTCTTTCTCGCGCACATCGGCAGTTATCGTTTCCATGTCCAAGTCCCTCCAGATCTGCTTCCCCCAGTTTATTTCCCAGTGTATCACAAATAGCCCGGCGTTGCATGAGGGGGCGAAAAGGAAATGCGGCGGACTGGCGGCTGTCCGGAGAGGCGCCCCCCGTCCATACGGAAATTCGGACGCAGTCTGGATTAAGCGTTTACTCCGCCAATCGCTTCCGGTAATATGGAAATTAATGGTGGCAGAACGATTTGCCTGCTTTATAGTAGAAGGGAGGATTTCCGATGAAAACTTTGAAGGAACCTGGCAAGCCTGCTGGCCGCAACGTCAGCAGTGTCCTGGAAACCGTAGATGTTGAAAGCGGCGAGCGCACAGTGCTGGCCGAGTTCGACTATCTCGTCGAAGCGCCGAACTGGACTCGCGACGGCGCGCGCCTCATTTACAACAGTCTTGGCCGCATTTATTCTTTCGACATCAGCTCGCGGGAGAGCACCGTGATCGACTCGGGGTATGCCGTACATTGCAATAACGACCATGTGCTATCTCCCGACAATAAGCTCATCGCGGTAAGCCATCACACGCAGGAGGACGGACAGTCGCGCATTTATATTCTACCCATAAGCGGAGGAGTTCCGGTCCTCATCACCTCTATGGCGCCCAGTTATTTGCACGGCTGGTCGCCGGACGGCGGTCAATTGGCCTACTGCGGGGAGCGGAACGGCCAATACGATATTTACACGATCCCCGTCAGCGGCGGGGTGGAAACGCAGTTGACCGATCTGCCGGGCCTGGACGACGGTCCCGAATATTCGCCGGACGGCCGATATATTTGGTTCAACTCGGTGCGCACGGGCCTTATGCAGGTATGGCGCATGAAGGCCGACGGAAGCGAACAGACGCAGATGACATTCGACGAAAGCAATAACTGGTTTCCGCACGTGTCTCCCGATGGCGAATCCGTAGCGTTTCTCGCCTACCGCAAAGGGGATGTCGCCCCGGGCGACCATCCGGCTAACAAGAACGTGGAAATTCGGCTCATGCCCAGCGCAGGCGGCGAAAGCCGCACATTGGTCAAGCTTTTCGGGGGGCAGGGCACGATCAACGTCAATTCCTGGTCGCCCGACAGCAAGCGGCTCGCTTTTGTGAGCTATCGGCTGAAGGAGCAAAACTGACCGCCGAGTGGGCATTGCCATGGAATCGTGGTATAATAATGAAAATTCACGTCACAAAAGGCGGACTTCACGATTATGGCGACCAAGACCTATTTGCGCAAGCCGGAATGGCTCAAAATCCAGCTCAATCCGAACGATCACTATAAAGAGTTAAAGCAGATGATGCGCAGCAAGACGCTCCACACCGTATGCGAGGAGGCGAAATGTCCGAATCTGCACGAATGCTGGGCGAACCGGACGGCGACGTTCATGATTCTCGGCAACATTTGCACCCGGGCGTGCCGGTTTTGCGCCGTAACGACAGGGCTGCCGACGGAGCTTGATTTGCAGGAGCCGGAGCGGGTCGCGGAAGCGGCGGAGCAGATGGGACTCCGCCACTGCGTCGTCACGTCAGTTGCCCGCGACGATCTCGAGGACGGCGGCGCCTCGATTTTTGCCGCGACGATCCGCGCCATCCGGCAGCGGCTTCCGCTTTGCAGCGTGGAAGTGCTCATTCCCGACTTCCTCGGCCGGCGCGAATCGCTGGAAACGGTGCTGGCGGCGAAACCGGACATTTTGAACCACAACGTGGAGACGGTCGAGCGCCTTTCCGACCGGGTGCGCTCCAAGGCGAAGTACGCCCGGTCGCTCGAGCTGCTGCGGCGGTCGAAGGAGATCGCGCCCGATATTCCGACGAAATCGAGCATCATGGTCGGAGTCGGCGAGACGTGGGACGAAATTTTGCGGACGATGGACGATTTGCGCGCTGCGGACTGCAACATTATGACGATCGGCCAATATTTGCAGCCGACGAAGCAGCATTTGCCCGTTCTCGCTTATTACACCCCGGAGCAGTTCGCGCAGCTGAAGGAAGAGGGAATGAAGCGCGGCTTCCGCCACGTGGAGTCCGGCCCTCTCGTGCGCAGCTCTTATCATGCCCACGAGCAAGTGCAATCGGCCGCCCAGGCGCCGATCGGCTGACGCAGAAGGAGGCACCCGGCAACTATGATTTTGATTGGCGGCAAAGCTTACGAGCTTATTACGGACCATAAGAACGGTTGGAATCAGGAAGTGTTCCGCGAACGCTACAGCGAAGTGCTCGACCGCTACGATTACGTCGTCGGGGATTGGGGCTACAGCCAGATGCGGCTGCGCGGATTTTTTAAGGAAACGAACCCGCGAGCGACGAAAGACAGCGCGATCACGTGCCTGCAGGACTATCTGAACGAGTATTGCAATTTCGGCTGCGCTTACTTTGTATTGGAACGCGTGCCAAGCAAAAATGCGGAGCCCGGAGAAGGCGGCGCTTTCGCCGACGAAGCTTCGCTGCGCGAAGAGACGACGGCGGCGCAGGAAGATATGCCGCGCTATACGATCCGCTCGCAGCCGCCCCAGGAACGCGGCGGCCGGCCGCAGCATAGCCCGGCCGGAGGCCAGAGCGACAAGCAAGGCCAGCCGTCTGCGGCAGCGGGAGGCCAGCTCGGCGCCGGCGCTGCGGCAACCCAGCCGCCGCAAGGGCAGCAGGGTGCCAAGCCGCAGCGGCAAGGCGGTTATTCGGGCCCGCAGAGCCAAGGCGGACAGCGCCAGCAGCAAAGCGGGCAAGCCGGCCGTCCGCAAGGCCAAAATCAGCAGAGCGGGCAAGGCGGGCGTCCGACAAACCAGTATCAGCAAGGCGGCCGGCAAGGCCAGCAGCACCAGGCGGGCCGCGGGCAGGGCGGACAGCACCAGCAGCAAGCTCCGCGCGCGAATATATCGGCGCAGGGCCAGGCCCAAGGGCAAGCGAATGTTCAGCAGCCGGGGCAAAGCCAAGGACAGGCGCAGCGGCAATACGGCAGCCAAGGCGGCCGGCACGGGCGTCCGCACGGGCAAGGCGGCCAAGGCCAGCAGCGCGGCGGCAGCGGCTACCAGGGCCATAAGCAGCCTGCCGCGCCTCAATCGCCCAGCCGCGACGGCTAGGCGTGAAGCTGCAGGAGTAACGGCGAGCAACGTGCAGGGCGTCTCACAGCCGGCTTAACGCCTAGCGCACCGACGGACAAACAACAAAGAGCTCTTCCGCTAAGCGAAGCGGAAGAGCTCTTTTGTCGCTAAATCAGAAATGCGCCTATACTCAGGCTGATTCCGCTGCCAGGCGGTAAGCTGGAAGTGTGACGTTGAGCAGCATGCAGGGGCTTTCACAGCCAGCTTAACGCCGCTAAACGAGCACGTTCAAATGGACGGCGTAAACCGCTTATCCGTGATGGATCAATTGGTGGCGATGAACGCCTCGCGCACGCGGCTCCAGAACGGGAACGGCCGGAAACGCGCGAACCGCACCTTGATGTCGGGCGCGACCCGGCAGCGGATCGAGACGACGTCGCCGCGCTGTACGTACAGGTGATCGAGCGACAGCAGCATGTGCTGCTTCGTGCGCGGGTATATGTCGCAATGATGGTGCTTCGGCAAAATGACCGACGAGCCGAGCGTCCGGTACACGCGATTGTTGATCGAGGCGATTTCGGCCACCTGGATCGCTTCCAGAGACGGGTGCACCATCGCTCCGCCGAGGCTTTTGTTATATGCTGTGCTGCCCATCGGGGTCGAAATGCAAATGCCGTCGCCGCGGAACATTTCGAACATTTCGTCGTTGATGTTCAGCTGCGCGACCAGCGTATGCTCAACGCCCTTGAGCGTGAATTCGTTCAAAGCGAGGTTCGTTTCCATGCCGGCTTCGGTCACGATTTGAATTTCCAGCACAGGGTACATGACGACCGGGATTTCCCCGCCGGCGGCTTGCAGCCGCATCATTTCGGCGAGCCGCTCGATTTCGTCCGGCTTCCAGTCGGCAAAAAAGCCGAGATGTCCGGTGTGAATGCCGACGAAGGCGATGCGATTGAGCTGCTTGGCATATTGTTGGAACGCTTGCAGCATCGTGCCGTCTCCCCCGATGGAAAGCACGATGTCGGGCTCGTGTTCGTCTGCGATCAGACCATGTCCTTGCACGAGACGATGGAATTGTTCAGTAAGGCTGCGGGATAAGTCATCGTCGCGCTCTACGACCGTGTATCTCAAAGAATGAACCCCCTGCTCCTGCTGATGAAATGATGCGGCCGCCGGACCCCAACACGTATGAACGGCCCCCCTCGTATCTTCTCCCAACATCATAATCGTTTCGCAGCAATAAAACAATGCCGCTCCCGGTGCCGGGAACGGCATTGTCCAAAGCGTGCGGCCGCTACTCGGCGAAGCCGCGCTGCAGCAAGCGCTGCAGCAGCCGTACGGCGGCGGCCGCCAGCGCGAGCAGCGCCAGCGCCAGCGCGAGCAGCGCCAGCCCGCCCGGCAGCGCGTACGTCCAGGCGTCATGCGCCGGCGAGCTCGACATAAAAGCTGCAGCCGTTTGACCGGCTGCGGCGCGCAGCGGCTGAAGCGGCCCCCACAGCACGGTGACGGCAAGCGCCGCAAGCAAGCCGTGGGCGAGTCTGGCGACAGCAAACGGAGCATAGCGGAGCGGGGTGCCGCTGAGCAGCGACACGATTTGGGCGTGAACGGACAGTCCCGCCCAAGACAGCACGAAGGCGGCGACGGCGGCTTTGCCGGCAAGCGGCAAGGCGGCGTCTGCCGCCGACGCTTTGGCGCCGAGCGTCACTTCGAACAAACCGCTTACGACCGCTTGCGAAAGGGCCTGCGGCAGCCCGAACAGCTGCAGCAGCGAGCCGATGCCGGCGTGCAGCGCGCTCATGACGCCGGCCGAAGTGAGCACTTCGAGCACGACGGAAAAAAACACGACGAGTCCTCCGACGACGAAGTTCATTTGTATAGCGCTTTTGACTGCTCCGCTCAGCAGCACGCCGATCGGCCGGCCGTCCTTGACGCGGGCGCCGTGCATCGCCTGAAAGGCTCGCATCAGAACCGGCCGCGGCGAGCGGTGTGCGTACACGGCGCTCCAAGACTGCGGAGCCGCTTCCGCCGGTCTGAGGGCAGCCTGTTCGGCACGCTCCTCCTCCCGCCCGTAAAAGCGCATGCCGAGTCCGATGAGCAGCGCACTGCCGTAATGGGCAACGCCGAGAATGACGGCGAGGCCGGCATCGCGGAAAAATCCGACGGACACGGCGCCGATCAGAAAAATCGGATCCGACGTCGTGATGAAGGCGACGAGCCGCTCTCCTTCGACGCGGCTGATCAGCTTTTGCTCCCACAGCTGCGAGGTGAGCCGCGCGCCGACCGGATAGCCGGAGGCGAAGCCGAGCGCCATGGCGAAGCCGCCGATGCCCGGTATGCGGAACAGCGGCCGCATGAGCGGATCGAGCATCGTGCCGAAGAAATGGACGATGCCGAAGCCGAGCAGCACTTCGGAAATGATGAAGAAAGGCAGCAGCGCCGGAAACAGCACGTCCCACCATATGGATATGCCGCGCAGGGCGGCCGTCAAACTGTGCTGCGGATAAGCGAGCAGCAGCGCGGCAACGGCGGCCAGAACGGCCGCAACGCCGACAGCCGCCCGCACGTTCGATAGGCGCATGCACTCCACTCCTCTGGTAACCTTTTACTCTCGTACAAGCTTATGAGCGGGTAGTGGCGTACATGCCTGGATCCGGCCGAACATTTTGCGTGCAGCCTAACATTTTCCACGATTATTGGGGCCCGGGGTTCCGATGGCGTATAAAACTATGGTACAATGGTACCAAATTCGACATGAAGCCCGATACAACGCTTCATGATCGCATAGAGGGCGGGGTCAATAAAATACCGGAGGGATGGCAATGGCAGGTGTAATTGCCGGAATTTTGGTTTGTTTGTGCGTCTACGTCATTCGAGCGGCTAAAATGACGGGCGCGGAAGAAGATCTGGAACAGTGGTAGCGGCCGTTGCCGTGAAACCTGCCGAGGAGAAGAGGAGAAAATCGCCATGGCCATGGCAGTGGAGCCATTATATAAAACGACTGTGACGTGCCCGAATTGCGACAACAAATTCAGCACCTCGCGCGTCCGGCCCAGTTTTAAGAAGGCGGTAAAGACAGACAGCGATTTTTGCACGCACTATAAAGAGCATAACCCCGATTATTATGTAGTGCGGGTTTGCCCGTATTGCGGCTACGCCTCGACGGAAAATTTCGCGAAGCAAATTACGAACAGGCAGAAGGAAGCGTTCAAAAACAAAATTTCAAATTATTGGCAGGTGCAAGATTACGGCGGCGAGCGCGACTGGCAGAAAGCGATGACGACCTACAAGCTCGCGCTTTTGACGGGGCAGACGGTAGGCGAGAAAGATCGCGTCATCGCCGGCCTGCTGCACCATATTGCCTGGCTGTACCGGCTTCAGGAAGATCAGGCGAACGAACAGCGTTTTCTCGGATACGCGTTAGAGGCTTATATCAGCGTGTATGAGAAGGAGGGCCTCGATCTCAATAACGCCAGGCTTATGTTCCTGATCGGCGATTTGAATCGGCGGCTCAAAAATTATTTTGAAGCGGTGAAATGGTTTTCCCGCATCGTGAACGACAAAAAAATTATGGATGCCGCCATGATCCGCGCCAGCCGCGAAATGTGGACCGCAACGCGCGAAGATATGCAGGCGGAGAAGCTGGAAATCCCGCCGGAATCGCAAATTAAATAAGGGCGCCTAAACGACGACAACGCTTGCCGCATATGGGAACACCCAAGTTCCTGTCCGGTCAAGCGTTGTTTTGTTTCCCCGCCGTGTAGGGGATTGGCGTATGGAACGTGTAGCGGTTTTTGCCGCCCCGCTTCGAGGCGTAAAGCGCTTGGTCCGCTTCGTCGATTAGCCGCTGCAGCGAATCTCCGGGCCGCGCCGCGACGGAAATGCCGATCGAAATCGTGATGCTCTGGATGCTGTTTGCATCGGCGTCGTACCCGTCCGCGTTCACTTGCTGAAGCTCGCTGTATGCTTGGGACGCGACCGTGTCGCATAGCAGGCTGGCGTAGGAGTCGAGCGTAGCGAGGTCGGTATGGTGCGACATGAGAATGAACTCCTCGCCGCCGTAACGGGCAACGTAATCTTGCGCCCCGATCGCGTTGCGCAGCAGACGCCCGACTTCCCTGAGCAGATCGTCGCCAGCCAGATGGCCGAACCGGTCGTTGTATTGCTTAAAGTTGTCGATGTCGATCATGAAGATGGCGATGCGCCGCCGCGCCAGCGTATCTTCGGCAAGCTTTATGAAGCTGCGCAAGTTGGCGAGCCGCGTCAGGCCGTCCTGATTGGCCTGCAGCTCGAGGCGCCGCTGCAGCAGCCACGTTTTGCTCTCGTCGTTATACATCCGGATCAGCACGACGATCGCCACTACGCACAAAGCGAGCATGTATAGCCTGGACATCAGCATGTCCGCGTCCACCCGCTGCTGCTTCATATAAAAACCGGCGAGCACGTGGACGATGAAGAAAAGCGCTATCGTTTTTAAACCGTCCGACAGCCGAATCGGCACGATGCCGGAGCGGTAATCGCGGTTATGAAACAGCGAGCTTAGAACGGCCGGCGCAATCATATCTTGCAGCAAATTCATCATAGGCTGCCCGCCAGCGAAATAGCTGTAAGCCGCCGGCAGCAGCAGCGACAAGAGCGCGATCGGCAAGCCGGAGCTGAGGCCGGCCATAACGAGCGGCGCGAAGCGAAGATCGACGATGCCGAGCGCTGGCGGAAGCGGCTGCAGCATCATCACGATGCAGGCGAGCCCTGTCAGCAAAGGTACTGCAAAGATTTCATAAGGCTCGATCGCCACTTTGGTGCGCAGCTTGATCGCGATGTAATTTAAAGTCACGAGCGTACACACGTTGCTAATCGGCAAAAACCAGTCCTGCATCCATTCGTCTCCTTCCCGCTATGATCCGGCAAGCGAAAAAAAGCCTCCGTCAATGCCGACGTAGAGGCTGATCCGTGAGCAAATAATCGCGATCGGCGTCAAGCACCGTCACTTTATAATGACAGCACGGAAACACGAGCAGCCGTTTCCCTGCCCCCCTGAATCGTCGCCAGCTCGCCGGCCTTGATCGGAAGCAAGACGTTTTCGCTGCCGCAAAACGGACACTTCTGTACGTACAAATCATTTCTATATCGTTCGTAAGGCCAAGTGTGGTCGAAAGGAAACATGTTCGCCCTAGCCCTGATCCCGGTCCGCGGACGAAGGTCCGCTCTTGCCGCCGGAAGCCGCTTCCTCTTTGGCGAGGTCAGCCAGCTTCTGCAGCAAAATATGCTGCGGCATATGCATGAGATGCTCCAGCGGTACGCCCAGCTTGGCGGCCAGCTTCTGGGCCGTTTCCGGGGAAATTTGCAGAGGTTTCATGGTGCTTGAGGCCCCCTTTGAAAAACTAGGTAATTCAGACTACCTTCTTATTGAATCACAAAACGTATGCAGAAGCAATGAGCGAAGACTAATTTTGGATGCTCATTGGCGGCATCGGGCAAATTATGTTTTAATGGGAATTGACGGCAAACGCAAAACATATATGTACATATTGAAAAAGGTGATGACGATGCAAATGCCTTTGCGGCAAACTTGGGATCTGGACTCGATTTTCCCCGGCGGCAGCGGCTCTGCCGCATTCGCTGCGTTCCTCGGCGAGCTCCAGACCGGTATTGAGGAGTTCCGCGCCCAGCTTGCTGCTGCCAAACCGCCGCAGAGCGAGGAAGACGGCGCGGCATTCGCAGCTATCGTGGAGCGTATGCAGCAGCTGCTCGCCCGTCTGCGCGAAGCCGAGTCGTTCATAGGTTGCTTGACGGCGGAAAATCAGAACGACAAAAAGGCGCTGCAGCTAAGCGGGCAGGTCAAAACGCTTGCGGCCGCATACCACGGCTCGCTGACGAGGTTTGACGAGCTGCTCACGAAAGTGCCGGCGGACGTCTGGGAAGCGCTGCTCGGACGGGAGCCGCTGCGCGGCGTGCGTTTCGCGCTCAGCGAGCGGCGCGAGCTGGCGCGGGAGAAGCTCCCGCCGGAGCAGGAAGCGCTGCTGGCCGACCTCGCCGTCGACGGCTACCACGGCTGGGGCGATCTGTACGATACGACGGTGGCGCAGTTCCGGATGCCGGTCGAAGAAGACGGCAAGACGGCTATGCTGTCTGTCGGGCAGGCGTTCAACAAGCTGCATACGCCGGACACGGCGCGGCGCAAGGAGCTTTTTGCACAGTGGGAGCGGACGTGGGCCGAAAAGGCGGATTTTTGCGCCGAGGCGCTCAACCATTTGGCCGGCTTTCGGCTGACGATGTATAAGCATCGGGGCTGGGACTCCGTGCACAAAGAGCCGCTAGCCATCAACCGGATGACGAAAGAGACGCTGGACGCGATGTGGGGGGCTATCGACGAGGCCAAAGCGGAATTCGCCCTCTATTTGCAGCGCAAAGCGCAGCTGCTCGGACTTGAGCAGCTGGCATGGGTCGATGTCGAAGCGCCTCTCGGCGGAGCGGCAAGCCATATTTCCTATGATGACGCCGCCCGCTTGATCGTTGACAAGTTCCGTACGCTCAGCCCGCAGCTGGCCGATTTCGCGGAGATGGCGCTGAGCAAGCGCTGGATCGAAGCGGAGGACCGCCCCGGCAAGCGTCCGGGCGGATTCTGCACGTCGTTCCCGCTCGCCGGGCAGACCCGGATCTTTATGACGTTCGGGGGTACGACAAACAACGTATCTACGCTGGCGCACGAACTGGGCCACGGGTACCATCAGCATGTGATGAACGACATGCCTCCGCTCGCTCAGGAATACGCCATGAACGTCGCCGAGACGGCATCTACGTTCGCCGAGCTCGTCGTAGCCGATGCGCTTGTGGACATCGCCGCAACGGATGAAGAGCGGGTGACGCTGCTCGAAGACAAAATCCAGCGCGCAGTCGTCATGTTCATGAACATTCACGCCCGCTTCATTTTCGAGACGAACTTTTATGCCGAGCGGCGGCACGGCCTGGTTAGCGTCGAACGGCTGAACGAGCTGATGGTGAGCGCGCAGCGCCAGGCGTTCCGGGATGCGCTGAGCGAGTACCACCCGCATTTTTGGGCGGCAAAGCTGCATTTTTACGCGACGGATGTGCCGTTTTACAACTTCCCGTACACGTTCGGCTTTTTGTTCAGCGCCGGGATTTACGCCCGCGCCAAGCAGGAAGGGCCGGCGTTCGAGGACCGCTACAATGCGCTCCTGCGCGATACGGGCAGCATGACGGTCGAGGAATTGGCGCAGAAGCATCTTGGCGTCGATTTGACGAAACGGGACTTTTGGCAGGGGGCCGTGCGCATGGCGGCAAACGACGTTCAGACGTTCCTGGGACTGACGGAAAAGATGGTTCGCGCGTAGCATAGGCTCCGTGCGAAGGCAGGGATATAATGGGGACAAACGTAATTCGCGCCAATACTCGTGGAAAGCGGTGGTTCCCATGTCCCTTGTCAACTGCAAAGATTGCGGCAAGCTACAGCTCAAGGAGTCGTGGTCGCGGGAGTACTGTGCGGACTGCTTGCAGAAGCGCACCAAACTATCGATCACGATTCGCGGCTTCCTGGAAACCCATCCGAAGGCAACCATTTTGGACGTTCATCGCGGTACGGGCATTCCGCTCGGCAAGCTGCTCGATTATCAGCGGGAGCAGCGGGAGCAGGCGTACACGTAACGTCCGTCCGGAAAGGCTGGTCCGATGATTCAATATGAACAGCTTCACCACGTGGCGCTCGTCGTCACGGATTTGGGGCGGGCTAAAGATTTCTACGGCAAGGTGCTCGGACTGCAGGAGATGCCCCGCCCGAACTTTCCGTTCGACGGGGCTTGGTATCGCATCGGCGACACCGGACAGCAGCTCCATCTGATCGTTCACAACGGGGAAACGCTGCGCAGCGGCAGTCTGGATACCCGCGACGGCCATCTCGCGCTGCGCGTGCATAGCTATCGCCAGACGGTCGCTTGGCTGGAGCAATGCGGCGTCCCGTACGAAGCCAGACCGAGGCCGACCGCCGGGTTTCCGCAAATTTACGTGCTCGACCCGGACCGGAACGTGATCGAGCTGAACGCGAGCGACCCGGATACATGAAGCTTTACAGCGACCAATTTTGACGCTTGAGACGGTGCGCCAACACCGCCCCCGGTATACAGACTTGGAAGGCACTTTCCGAATACGCAATGGAGTAACCCGCCTCGGCGACCAACCAGAGGGCGGGTTACTTTCGTTTATTCGTGAACGTCAGAAGCGCCCGCAAGAAATGACCAAACGCAAAGAGGACGACGAATATTTGGAAAGTATCCATAGGCGCCACCTCCTTTCGAGGAAAGCGCCATACCCCAAGTTGGGCTGTAAACGTGCCTGTAATACCAAAATCTGCTGGAGCGTCTTGTACTAGCCTCGATGAAGCTAACTATAATCGGTGGTTCAGTCTATCCGCCTCAAATTTCACAAAAATAATCGGGAATATTTGTAAAAATATGTTGAAACGGTTACATTGGCTTAGTATAATGGGGCTACACTCTATGAGAAAATACATAATATTACAATTATGATAATAGAAAGGAGCATTGTCATGCATTTGGAGCAGCTGCCACTGCAAAAGCAAGTCGAACTCGTGTTTCGCACGATGAAGGAGGAACTTGCCTATTTGCCCTCGGGGACGGTGTTTATCCAAATCCGCAACAATGTCGTCGGCAAGTTCGGCATCCGGCATAATCCTTTGGAACTGGAAGAGGGGACGATTCAACAGAGCGGGACAGGCCTGACGGAAACGCAAATCCAAGCGTTCCGCCACATGGCGGTAGAGTCGCTGAAGCTGAAGCGGTGGACGCACGGAGAAATTTTGTACGATTTCGCTTTACGGGGCGGGCAGCTTTCCGCCAGCGTATCGTTCGAGTCGAATTACAATTTGGCCAGCTTGCCGCTGCGCTTCGGCTCCTAGTCCAAATGGAAAACCTCTACCGCTCGCCGGTCGGCGAAAAGTAGAGGTTTTTTGGCCTGCTTCAGTAAGTATTGTAACGATCGTTGCCTTATCGGGAAAATCTTGCGCCAGCTGCGCCAGCGAGCTGCTGCTCGGCGATTTGTACAAGTCTGCGAGTGATGTGACCACCGATCGCACCGGTGTCACGGGTTGCCATATAGCCGTAATAGCCGTCCTGCGGGATTTGGATGCCGAGCTCTTGAGCCACTTCATACTTCAGTTGGTCCAGAGCCTGGTTCGCTTGAGGCACTACAAGCTGGTTGCTGCTGCGGGATTGTCCTGCACCCATCGTTATCACCTCCTGTGATAGGTAGTATGAACCAAAATGAAAATTATACACGTCTTAAAAATTGGAAATGTAAGCCAAACAAATCGCGGCGAATGTCGCCGCATTGTCGAAGCGGCGCGCCGCCGATATAATGTTCTATATCATGACAAGAACGGGGGCGACGGCGTTGCTGGAATGGACTTACCGCAATTATTCGTTTGACGCTGACCTGCAAATCGTTCATGCCGACGTGCGCATCGCCTGGAACGGCGACGTGTGGGCGGAGGAGCCGCTGTGCATCGACGTAGGGCTGCCGGCGCTCGCGGCGAGCTTGACGGACAATACGGAACCGAACCGGTTCGCCGATCCGGTCCGCGATTGGCGGGCGATGCCGTTTCTCGTATGCGGCTGCGGCGATCCCGAGTGCCGCGGGCTTTCGTTCGCGGTGCGGCATTTGCCGGGAGGCCGCGTCCGGATTAGCCAGCTGGAAGAGCGGCCCGGCCGCGAGCCGCGCCTGCTTGCGGAAGCCGAGCTGCCGCTGGCCGAGCTGCGCGAGGCGGTCGAGCGCATTGCGGAGGACTACTTGCGGTTCGTCGAGCCGCTCGATTACCGGCCGCTGCTCAGCGCCGCGCCGGAACTGGTGCGCGACGCGCTGCGCAGGGCGAAATTGGGGGACGGAGATCACGCCTAGTCCATTGTTAAATTTGATACGACATTCACCTGGGAAAAATAAGGCGCGGTTGGGAAGGGGTTTTATTCTCGGACAAAGGCGCTTTCCGGACAAGATTTGCTTGCACTCGCCCCTTCATTCAGGCTTAGCGGAAATTTGTTCCGTTATTTGCCAATTCCCCGGGTATTTCCCGGAATTAGCGGAACGGGAGTACGTTATTTCCTTATTTCAGGCGAGAGTCGCTTTTGTTCCGGTTCGATAGCGGAACTACGTTCCGTTAAGATTGACCCGGTGCCCCTCCATCGGTGAAATAACGGAACGGAGTTCCTTTAAGGCTTCCAACGAAGTTGCTCTGCGACTTGCTAGTATGGAGCTCATGCTTTTCCCGCCAGCAGCGTTCCCAAATCCGGACACAATCTGTTCAAACCTCCATCCGCCTTGCAAAGGCAAGGCTAAAACATCAGCAGCCGAGGCGGCAATCCCCTAGCAAAAGGCAACGCTCAAGCAACTGTGACCGGGGCGACATTCACTGCGCAGCAGCGATGTCTCAACGCCCACAACATAGGCGGCCGTCACTGTGCATCAGGTGGCGGCTGCCTTTTTGCACACGTTTGCAAAAACGTCTTGACGATACAGCCGAGCGGGAGTATGCTCTAACGTAACTAGCGGCGGAGGGAGCGGATGGCGTAATGGGGACAGCGCCAGTGGCGAAGACGGCGGAGACGGTCGGCGAAGGCAGGGAGCAGGTTACTTTTTGGCGGTTGCTTTCGTTTTTTGTGCCGCTTGGCGTATCCGCCAGCCTCGTCACGCTGTCGCATGTCATCATTAACGGCACGCTTGCCCGTTCCGCCGAGCCGGAGCGCATTATTGCCGGCTATGCGATCGCTATGAGCCTTATGGGCATTACGGAGCGCCCCGCCGTGCTGTTGCGGCAGACGTGTTCGACGCTTGTCCGCGACCGCCGGTCGTTCCGCGCGATGCGGCTCGTGGCGCTCTACGTATTCGCGGCCATTATGGCAGTAGGGCTCACGATTTCGTACTTGCCGCCGGGGCGGTGGTTGTTCGGATTTTTGTTCGGCGTATCCGGCGGGCAGCTGACCAACGTTATGAACGTATACCGCATTTTGATGTTCGTCAGCATTTTTTCCGGGCTGCGCTGCTTGTATCACGGGCTTATTATCTCCAACCGGCGCACGCTGTGGCTGACGATCGGGATGCTCGTCCGCCTGCTCGGCATGTACGTGCTGTCGCAATATTTCATTGTTACGCACCGGGTGACGAGCAGCAACGTCGGCGCCATTATTTTTCTCGTCGGGATGGCGATCGAGTGCGGGGTTGCCGTATGGGAAGGAACGATGCTGCTGAAAAAACGCATCCCCGAGCAGTCCGAGCATGCGCCATCGCTGCGGCCTTCCGGCATTTTTACGTTTTACCGGCCGCTGCTGCTGTCGTCGTTTTTGGCGGTGATCATCGGACCTGCGCTGAACGGGATGCTGGGCAAAACGAGCCATGCCGAGACGGCCATCGCCGCCTTCGCTATCGCTGCCAGCGTTACGAACTTGGTGCAGAGCTTTTTTTCTTATATTCATCAGATCGTGCTCAACTTTTACCGGCTCGATTCCGGGCGCGTACTGCGGTTTGTGATCTCCATGGGGCTCATTCCGACACTGCTGATCGGCATTTTGTCCTATACGCCGGCCGGACCTTGGCTTATGACGCATGTCATTGGTGCGAACGAAAGCCTTATGGCGGAAAGCTTGCGCACGCTGCGCGTGTTTATGATCCTCACCATCGTGTTCCCGTGGCTCGATTACTGCAACGGCATGCTGATGCTGCGCCGCCAGACGCGCATTATGATGGGCTCGCAAGCGGCGAACGTGACTGCGACGGTGCTGACGCTCGTCATACTCATTTTGGCGGCTCCGGGATGGAACGGGATCGTCGGCGCATTGGCGCAGTCGCTCGGCACCGCGTGCGAGCTTCTCGTCGCAGCGATTGCGGTAAGGCGCGGGAAAGACGAGGTGCCGCTCGCCGCCCGGTAAGATGTGCAGTGAACAATAGTAAGCTCCGCCACAGCCGAACCGTATCGTTGTCGGCCGGGGCGGACTTTTTTTGCGGCCGTTCGATCGATCGAAGGAAGATGGAATGAAACCTAAAGGCTCGCGAATACGTAATAATGAAAGAATTTATTATTACATTTTATTGGAGGAATTATGGACCCCGAACCCGAACCGTTGTTAGCGTTGCTTAAGAAAGGCAACAAATCATCCGCTTACGCCATGCTCGGCAATACCGCGATCGCGATCCTGAAAGGAGTGGCGGCGGCGCTGAGCGGCAACGGCGCGATGTTCGCTTCGACGATGCATTCGATCGCGGATTCCGTCAACCAAGGCTTCGTTTTTACCGGCAGCATCCTGGCCGAGAAAAGGCCGACCCGCCGCTTTCCGACCGGCTTTGGCCGCGTCATTAACCTGTTCTGCATGATCGCGGTTATCGTTGTCACCGTTATGGCGTACGAGACGATCCGCGAGGGTTGGCATTTGCTTCATCATCCGGCCGCGGCATCCGAGGCGCAAGGATTTTGGCTCAATTTGGCCGCGCTCGTTGTCTCGATCGGATTGGACGGCTTCGTGCTCTTCAAGGCAATGAAAGGGATTGTAAAAGAGGCGCGGGTGGAGGATGGCGCAAACACGCTGTTTGCCGCATTCCGCCACGTACGGCGCGCCGCTCCGCCGACCCGGCTCGTGTTTTACGAGGATTTGGTCGCCACGCTAGGCGGAAGCCTGGCTCTGCTCGCCGTCGTGATTACCGCATTTACCGACATGGACGCCATTGACGGCGTCGTCACCATGATCATCGGCTTGCTTATGGTCGGCGTCGCATTCCGCGTTGGCTACGACAACATGGTCGGCCTTATCGGCGTAGCCGCTCCGCGCGACGTTGAGGAAAAAGTGGCGATGCTCATTTTGAGCGACAGGGACGTTACGGACATCAACGAATTGCGGATTACGCAAGAAGGCCGCTATTATCACGTGGATGGATTGATCGAGCTGCGGAAGGGCTTGTCGCTCGCCGAAGCCGACGATATCAAGTTCCGCGTTCAGCATAAACTGATGTCGGACCCCGACATTACCGACGTTTCCCTTGGCATTATCGAAGATAACGGCATCACCGACTGGACGCCGGAGAAGTTGAATGAATTGACGAGCTAACGGAAAAATGCCTCACGGCCGCATGCTGTTCAAGCGGGCCGGGGGCATTCGGCCAGCCAGCAATAAAACATGATCGCATCGAAAAGCATCCGGAGATGACGGTTGCAACCGTTATCTTCGAGGTGCTTTTTTTTGCTGCAAATTTTGCGGGAACGGAAAAGGCACTCCGTTATCGCCCTGGCTGAAACGGGGCATCTCCCTTCTCTTTGCTGCGTTTGACGAAGTGAAGCCCGTTTCGGTTGCGGCGTGCGAACTTATCCCCGAATGTGCTAGACTAAAAAAGCCAGCTTATCGGGATAGGGGATGTTCACCAGCAATGGCGCAAGCGAAATCGAAATATTACGTCGTCTGGGTCGGCAGGCAGCCGGGCATTTATAGGACGTGGCCGGATTGCCAGGAGCAGACGAAGGGCGTGCCGGACGCCAAATATAAGTCGTACGAAACGCTGCAAGAGGCGGAGAAAGCGTATGAGGCTGGCTGGGAAAAATCGCTCCGTTTTGCGGCTAAAGCCAAAGCGAAGGCGGCGGCGGGCGGGGGCGAAGCGCAGTTTAACCCCGACAGCTTGTCCGTGGACGTCGGCTGCAGCGGCAATCCCGGCGTCGTCGAATACAAAGGCGTCGATACGCAAACAGGCGAAGTGCTGTTCTACGTCGGACCGATTGCCAAAGGAACGAACAACCTCGGCGAGTTTCTCGCCATCGTGCATGCGCTCGCTTATTTGAAAAAGCGCGGCTCGAACAAGACGATCTACACCGATTCGATGACGGCGCTCAGCTGGATCCGCAAAAAAGAAGTGGCCACCAACTTGCCGCGCGACAAATCGACGGAGGAAATATGGACGCTCGTCGATCGGGCGCTGCAATGGCTGCGTACGAATACATACGCGAACCCGATTGTGAAATGGGATACGAAGCGCTGGGGCGAGATCAAAGCCGATTTCGGGCGAAAATAGGGCCGGTAAGGCGTTGCCCTCCGGTGAGGGGGGGGGCCGGCTGCGCAGGTGGCCCTCCAGCAAAACCGCAACTGTACTTGCTTTGCGAGCAACTGCGGGGGCGCCTTCCGCGTCGCGGGGCCCAGCCGTTTTTTGCGTGGAAAGTATTGACGATCGTTGTCGAGCGGTGGTATGATACGTTTAATTCCAAGTTGGTAACTTGGATTTACCAGAATTTGCAGTGTGGGGGAGGAGCTTTAACCTTATGAAGAAATTGGCATTCGGCGTATTATCGCTCGCTCTGGCGGGCAGTCTGCTGGCCGGCTGCGGCAAAACAGAGACGGCATCGGGCGGCCAAAACCAGGCTTCCAGCGGAGGCAACGGACAAGCGGCAGCGGCACCGTCGCTGGCAGGCAAAAAAATCGCACTCGTGACGCAGCTTAACATCGGTACGTTCTCCGCCCAGTACATAGACGGCGTGAAGGAACAAACGGAGAAGCTGGGCGGCAAGCTCACCGTATTCAACTCCGAGAACGACCTTGCCAAAATGTCGTCGAACCTCGACGCGGCCGTAAACCAGAAGTTCGACGGCATTCTGATCGACCACGGCACGGCCGAAGCGCTCGAAGCCGGCGTGAAGAAGGCGCTCGACAAAAAAATTCCGGTTGTCGCTTTCGACGCGACGCTGACAGTGCCGGGCGTAACGAGCCTCGAGCAGGGCGACCAGAAAATGGCCGAGCTGACGCTGGACCAGCTGGCGAAAGACGCCGGCGGCAAAGGCAACATCGTGAAAATTTGGGTGGCCGGCTTCGCGCCGATGGAGCGCCGCCAAATCGCCTACAAAGCGTTTCAGGACAAAAACAAAGACATGAAAGAAATCGCGGCGTTCGGCGCGGCAACGAACAATACGGCGCTCGACACGCAGGCGCAAATGGAAGCGATTTTGAAAAAATACCCGAACAAAGGCGACATTACGGCCGTATGGGCAGCTTGGGACGAGTTCGCCAAAGGCGCAACCCGGGCCATTCAGCAAGCCGGCCGCACCGAAATCAAAGTATACGGCATCGATATGAGCGACGAGGATTTGCAAATGATCCAGGATCCGAAAAGCCCTTGGGTCGCTTCCGCCGCCGTCGATCCGAAAGATATCGGCCGCATCCAGGTGCGCTACTTGTATCAGAAGCTGCACGGCGACCAGACGCCGGACACGGTCGTGCTCGATCCGGTATTCGTTTCGCGCGACTCGCTGCCGAAGGACAAGCAGGTGTCCACTGACCAGCTGGCGCAATACGTCAAAGGTTGGGGCGGCAGCCAGCAAGGCTACACCGACTGGCTGAAACAAATGGAGACGGCAAAAAAATAATTGCTCGGACCGAAAGTCCCATCGTATGATAACAGGCGATGGGACTTTGGTTTCCCGGACGGACGTATCGGACAAGCATGAGAACAAGGAGGGGGACTTGATGACAACGGACGGACGGCTCGAGCTGACGATGCGCGGCATCGTCAAAAGCTTCGCCGGCGTTGCGGCTTTGCGAGGCGTCGATTTCGCCGTGCGCGGCGGGGAAATACACGCGCTGCTCGGGGCGAACGGGGCGGGCAAGAGCACACTTATGAAAATTTTATCGGGCGCGTATACGGCCGACGCCGGCGAAATCGCCATCGGCGGTGCGGCGCTCGCGATCCGCACCCCGCGCGACGCGATGGACCAAGGCATCGCCTGCGTCTATCAGGAAGTCGATACGGCTCTTGTCCCGGAGCTCACCGTGACGGAGAACGTGATGCTGGACCGCATCGTGCGCGGCAAAGGAGCCGTGCGCTGGAGCGAGCTTCATCGCGAAGCGGAGCGCATTCTGGAAGGAATCGGTGCCGCCGGCATCTCCGTCCGCCGTAAGGCGGACGAGCTCAGCATCGCCCAAAAGCAGCTCGTGCTCATCGCCCGTGCGGCGGCGCAGCAGGCGAAAGTGCTCATTTTCGACGAGCCGACGGCGCCGCTCAGCCTCGAAGAGGCGAATCGCCTGTTCGCCGTCATGCGCCGGCTGAGGGACGAGGGCGTTGCCTGCATTTTCATCTCGCACCGGCTAGGCGAAGTGTTCGAGCTGTGCGACCGGATTACGGTGATGCGCGACGGCGCGCGCGTGGAAACGGTCCGTGCGGCGGAGACAAACCCGCAGCGCGTCATAGAAGCGATGCTCGGCAAGCCGTTCGAGGAGGAGTTTCCGAAAGCGCAGGTCGAAATCGGCGAAACGCTGCTGGAGGTGCGGGGCATTCGCCGCGGCACCAAGGTGCGCGGCGTCGACTTGACGGTGCGGCGCGGCGAGATCGTGGCCGTAGCCGGCCTCGTCGGCGCCGGCAAAACGGAGCTGTCGCGGCTGATCGCCGGAGCGGACCGGGCGGACGGCGGCGAGATCGTGCTGCATGGCCGGCGCCTCAGCCTGTCCGAGCCGCGCGACGCAATTCGCGCCGGCATCGTGCTCGTGCCGGAGGAGCGGCGCAAGCAGGGGGTGCTCGTGGAGGAGACGGTGCGCACCAACTTGTCGCTGCCGAGCTTGCGAGCGCTGAGCTCGCCGCTCGGCTTCATCCGCGCCGTGCAGGAACGTCGGCATGCGGAGAGCATCGTCGCCGGGCTCGGCATCGTGCCGCCGCGCCCGCAGCAGCAAGTGAAGCTGCTGAGCGGGGGCAACCAGCAAAAAGTGGCGGTAGGCAAGTGGCTGCCTACGGACGCCGACGTCTATTTATTCGACGAACCGACGAAAGGCGTTGACGTAGGCGCCAAGAGCGACATGTTCCGCCTCATCGGAGAGCTTGCCGCCCAGGGCAAAGGAATCGTCTATTTCTCGTGCGAGCTGGCCGAAGTGCTTGGCATCGCCGACCGCATTGTTATTATGAGCTACGGGCGGATCGTCAAAGAACTGTCGCGCGGAGAAGCGACACAGGAAAACATTTTGTATTATGCCAGCGCAGGGGAGGCTGACCGCAGTGCAACCGAATAACCGCCGCTCGTTTCTCGATTTTTCGTTCAAATACGGCGCGCTGCTCGTCATCGCGTTAGTTTTTGTCGTGTTCTCGATCGTGAATCCGGTGTTTTTGACGTACGACAACATCGCCGACATTTTGCGCGCGATTTCGATTACGATGTTCGTCGCTATCGGCGTCACGCTGTCGCAAATCGTCGACGGCTTCGACCTGTCGGTCGGCTCGACCGTTTCGCTGACGACGGTAGTGACGGCGACGCTGATGGTATGGTATCAGCAGCCGCTTGTCGTCGTCATTGTCGTGCCGCTCGTTATCGGCGTGCTGATCGGCCTGCTGAACGCGCTTCTGATCGTCCGCGTCCGGATACCGGATTTGCTGGCTACCCTCGCGGTCATGTACGTGATCGCCGGCGTCCATAAGACGTATACGAAAGGCTATTCGATTTACAACAATATGCAAATGACGGACGGAACGAAAGCCCCCGGGAAGTTTTTGCCGGATTTCCTCTGGATCGGCCAAGGCAAACTGCTTGGCGTGCCGATTCCCGTCATCCTGATGATCGTAGCCGTTGCCCTTGTCCACATCTTCCTGACCTACACCCGCTGGGGACGGCAGCTGTACATTACCGGCGGCAACCGCGAAGCGGCGCGCCTTTCGGGCATTTCCGTCAACCGCGTGCGCCTTGCTGCCTATGTGCTGTCCGGGCTGTTCGCCGCCATCGGCGGCATTTTGTACGCGGCCCGCATCGGCTCGGGCCAAGTCGACGCCGGGGCCGGGCTGCTCATGGAGGCGGTTGCGGCCGTATTTGTCGGCTACTCCGTCTTCGGGGCGGGCAAGCCGAACGTCATCGGCACGTTTTTCGGAGCGGTGCTGATCGGCGTGCTCATTAACGGGCTGACGATGCTGAACCTGCCGTATTACGCGTTCGACATCGTCAAAGGAGCCGTGCTCGTATTCGCGCTGGCGACGACATTCGTCCACCTGGCGCGGCGCAAGACATAGCCCGTTCGAGCCCTTGCCGATGCAAAAAGCTGCCGAAACCGCTGTACGTGCGGTTCGGCAGCTTTTTGCTTATTACGGGTAAGTGATGTCCAGAACGACTTGCAGCGTGAGCTGTTCTCCCGGCTTGATGCCGATCAGTCCGGTCAGCTCCGGATCGAGGCTCAGGTTGGGCGCATTCGTGACCCATGTGTAAGGCTCGAGGCAGATGTCGTTGTCCGCTTCGCCCTTGGTGTAAATGACCCAATGCTTGAACTGCTTCGAGCCGGAATACTTGATGTTGCAGCCGGGGCCAAGCAGCTCGGCGATCGCTTCGCGGTCGCCGATGCGGAATACGGTGTCCAGGTTGCGGCCTTTCAGATTGATGCCTTCCGCCAGCCCGGCGTATTCGTCGCCGAGCGGCAAGATGCGCTCGGTCGGCATCAGCCCTTCGTCAAGCTCCCACACTCCGTCGACAGGCAGCTGGAGCGTCCATTTGTCCGGGGCGTGGTCCAGCTGAAACCAGGTGTGCAGTCCGTAGCCGAACGGAGCTGTGGTCGTGCCGTGGTTGGCGACGCGCAGCTTGTGGATGAGCGACGAGCCGGCCAGCTCGTAGATGACCTCGAGCGTCAGATCGTGCGGATACTGGCGCATGACGTCAGGGTGATCGGCGGTATTGAACAGCGACGTGATCGCGTCGATGCCTTCGCAGCTTGAGACGTGCACCGCTTTCCACGGCAAGGCGCGCAGCACGCCATGGCTATGGTGGCCGGTTTCGGGCTTGACGTCGAACTGGTACTCGCGGCCGTCGAACGTAAAGCGTCCGTTACGGATCCGGTTCGGGGGCATCAGGATCGGCGTGCCGAAATGCACCGGCCGTTCGAGCAGCTGCTCCGGGCTTTCCGGCACGCTGAGCACTTCGCGCTGCAGCGTTTTATCGTAGATTTGGTATACGTTGTTGTTGATGGACGGCACGAGCGAAACGGCGAGTCGGTTATTTTCCAGTAGATAGATCGTTTGTCCTTGCCAAGAATCCTGCTTGATCATCGGCTCACGGCTCCTTCCGTACGGGCGAATGAGTGCTGCGTATTTTTACATTATAACCCAAAGTCGGGATTTGGATAAACATACTGTTTATCCTTCGGCGTTTCCAGCTTCGTCACTTTGTCCACTTTCAGCATCATGACCTCGTCGCCATCGTACGTCGTCTTCTGCAGCGTGCCGGAGACGCGCACCCATGTGTCGTTGGCCCACGACTTGGCCCTGTCGTACTCGACCAGCACGCCGTACGGCGCGGCGTCGGCCGAACAGCAGGAGATGGCGAAGCGGCCGACGACGAACTGGTTGTCTTTCATCCCGTCCTGGCGGTACACGAAGCCGCTCATGTCCATGCGGTGGCCGACGAAATTGTCGATGTAAAGGTCCACGGTATTTAACGTCTCCAGGTACCAGCTTTCCTGCACGTCGATCGTTGGCATTGCGTAGAGCTTTTTGCCGTAGTCGGCGTAGGCTTGCGTAAATTTATCGGCTTTAAACAGCTCGTTCAGCTTCGAATCGTCGGAAGCTGTGGCGGAGCCGGTTGGGGCGGCAGAGCTGCCGGCGCCGCCAGCGTTGCCTGGGCTGCCGCCGCTCGGCGAGGCGGAGCCGGCCCGATCGGAACTTTGCGCCGCAGCGTTCGAGGCGGGCGACGGCGCAGGGGCTGCCGGTTCTTTGCGAATCGAGGCGGATGCGTTCAGGTTCATCCCTTTTTTTGCTGCCATCGAGCTGCCGAGCGTAGTGTTCGGGAGCAGAAAGCCGAGCAGAAGCGGGAGTACGAAAAGGCCGTACACGGTTGTATTTTTCAGAGCGGAACGGGACGGCGGATGGTCGCAATCGCATGCAGAGACACGGCCCCACCGGGTCGATACGGCCAAATACAGCTCGTAGATGCCGACAGCGTACAAGCCGACAGCGGACCATTTCACGTAGCCGGCCATGCGCGGAGCGATGTACAGCGTCAAGTTGTCGGATTTGACGAGGTAGACGATCAGCATGGCGAAGCCGAGCACGATAGCGGCTTTGACGGCATGGTGCAGCGATAAAGTTTTGGCGCTCACGGGCTCCCCTCCCTTTGTTAGTGCAGCACGGTCAGTCCGGCAAGCAGCGATCCGGCCAAAACGAGCACGGCCGCAAGCACGGCCAGCATGGCGACGAAGCGCGCTTTGAGACGGATAGCAGCATCAGCGTGCTTTTGATGTCAAACATCGGCCCGAATACGAGGAACGCGAGCAGCGATCCGGCCGAAAACGTCGTTGCGAACGACGAGGCGACGAACGCGTCGGACGTCGAGCACAGCGACAGCACATAGGCGAAGCCCATCATAAACAGGTTGGACACCACCGGTCCCTGGCCTATCGAAACAAGCGCCTCGCGGGCGACGAAAGTCTGGATCAGCGCGGTGAGCATGGCGCCGAAGATCAAGTATTTGCCCATCTCGAAAAATTCTTCCGACGCATGGCTGAGCAAAGACGACAGCTTGCCGCCGTGCGCATGGTCATGGTCGTGATCGTGGCCGTGGGCGTGCTCGTGCTCGTGCGGATGGGCATGCTCATGTTCGTGAACGCTGCGATGATGGTGAGCTTGCGCGCCGCCATGGTCATGTCCGTGCGTATGCACATGCTCTGCGCCATGTCCGTGGCTGTCGGCGTGTGCCGGCAGCGCTCCGCCGCGGACGACGCCGGCGCCGCGCAGAACGCGGGCGAGCAGGAGGCCGACGATTAACGCGATGGCGAAAGCGAGCCCCATGCGGGCATAGGCCATTTCCGGCCGCGTGCGGAAAGCCATGTACGTCGAGGCGTAGACGACAGGGTTCAGGATCGGACCGACGAGAATGAAGACGACGGCGATATACACCGGCATCCCTTTGCGCATCAGGCGGCGCACGACAGGGATCATGCCGCATTCGCACAGCGGGAAAATGATGCCCATGAGGCATGCGAACAGCACGCCGAGTATCGGGCTGCGGGGAATGAGCCGCTGGATCGTCCGCTCCGAAACGAAGCTTTGCAGCACGGCGGAGACGGCGACGCCGAGCAGCACGAACGGCAGCGCCTCGAGAATGATGCTGAGGAACAGCGTTTTGAAATTTTGCATCGCGTCCCCGGTCAAGAAGCTGAAGTCCGGCGGCGATTTCGAGGTGACGATAAGAAACAGCAGCACGAGACATGCCGCAATGACGACGTTCATCGCAATCCGGTACAGAGCAGTTGGCATGCGGGTATCTCTCCTCGCCGGGCTGTCTGCGGGCAGCCGGTTTTCTCCATTATACCTTATGCCCGCCTGCAGCGATATAGGACAAGGAAGGCTGCGGCAACGGGCATCGCACATGAAGCGGAGGAAGAAAATGGTGCGGTTGACATTTGGCAAAAACGACGTATAATAGCTAACAAACCTACATGCCAAGGCAATGACAGGAACAAGTAAGCCGCAGTCGTACGCTCAGAGAGCCGGTGGTCGGTGCGAACCGGTGCGGAGGATGCGAGCCGAATGGATCCTGGAGCTTGACGGGGGAAAGGCGCAGCGCGCGAGCCGGCATACTGCTCGTCGCCGATTATCCCAAGCGGTTCGCTCCCCGTTACAGGAGCTTTCGAGGCTAATGCCCGCACGGTCTGCTAGCGACCCGTGTCCGGCATGCAGCGAAGAAGGGTGGTACCACGGTCTTTCGTCCCTTGCGGCGGAAGGCCTTTTTTGCGTACTGAGAAGTTCGGTCACCAACACATATCGGAGGTAATGTTCAATGAAACGAGTATTGTCCGGCATTCAACCGAGCGGCAAGCTCACCATCGGCAACTATATCGGCGCGCTCCGCAATTTCGTCAAGCTGCAGCATTCGTACGAATGCTTCTTTATGATCGTCGATTTGCACGCCATCACCGTTCCCCAGGAGCCTGCCGCGCTGCGCGAACAGACGGAAATGGTATCGGCCCTGTACCTGGCCTGCGGCATCGATCCGGCGAAATCGGCCGTATTTCTGCAGTCGTCCGTCCACGCTCACGCCGAGCTCGGCTGGATGCTGACGACGCTCAGCTATATGGGCGAGCTGGAGCGCATGACCCAGTTCAAAGACAAATCGGCCGGCAAGGAGTCGGTAGGCGTTGGGCTGTTCACGTATCCGTCGCTTATGGCCGCCGACATTTTGCTGTACAACGCCGATCTGGTGCCCGTCGGGGAAGACCAGAAGCAGCACCTTGAGCTGACGCGGGATTTGGCCGCGCGCTTTAACGGACGGTTCGGCGACTATTTCCACGTGCCGGAGCCGTACATTCCGGAAGTGGGAGCGAGAATTATGTCGCTGGACGACGCCTCCAAAAAAATGAGCAAAAGCAATCCGAACCCCGGCTCCTACATCGCCATGCTCGACGAACCGGACGTGATCCGCAAAAAGATCAGCCGCGCGGTGACCGATTCCGGCCGCGAAGTAAAATACGATCCGAACGAGAAGCCGGAAGTCAGCAACCTGATGAGCATCTATTCGCATTGCGCGGACATGGGCATCGCCGAGATCGAAGCGAAATACGAAGGCCAAGGGTACGGGGCTTTCAAGAAGGATTTGGCGGAAGTCGTCGTGGCCGCTCTCGAGCCCATTCAGCGCAGGTACAAGGACATCCGCGAATCGGGCGAACTGAGCCGCGTGCTGAAAGACGGCGCCGAGCGCGCCGCCGCAATTGCCGACGCTACCGTGCGCGATGTGAAGGAGCGAATGGGCTTCCTGGTGCTGTAAACGAACGCCGTTTACGGCATGCCCTGGCTTGCCTCTCCAATTGCCGTCAGCACAATTGCCGCAGAAGATTTGTCGGCATCCACTTTTGCAATTGCAAAGACAGCACTTGCAGCACCGTCTTTGCTTGACAACAGCTTCGGGAGCCTCTCCAGTTGGCGTCAGCGCACATACGGAAGGAATCCAGCGCAAAAATGCCGCTGTAGTTGCCTGAAAAGCAGCTACAGCGGCATTTTTCCGTTTTAACCGATTTTATAATTGCATCCGTCCGCGGCGCATGCCGGCTCGCTCCGCCTGGACGCCCCAGTGACGCGGTAGTAGATGTCCTCGTACTGCTGAACGATGGCATCTGCGGAAAACAGCCGCCGCGCCCGGTCGGCCGCCGCCTCGGAGTGACGGCTGTATAAGGCCGGGCTCTGCAGCAGCGCCAGAGCGTACTCGGCCATCTGCCGGGTATGCCCGACCGGGGCGAGAAAACCGGTCTCGCCGTTGGCGACGACCTCGGGAATGCCGCCGGCGTCGGAGCCGATTGTCGGCACGCCGGCGGCCATCGCCTCGAGGGCGACGAGGCCGAAGCTTTCTTTCTCGGACGGCAGCAGCATGAGATCGGCGATGCGCAAAATGTCGGAAACATTTTCCTGCTTGCCGAGGAAAAAGACGCGATCGTGCAGCCCCAGCTCGTGCACCCGCGCCGACGCCTTGGCCAGGTCCGGGCCTTCGCCGACGAACATCAGCTTCGCCGGCATCTCGGCGTGAACGCGGGCAAAAATGTCGACGACGTCGAGCACGCGCTTCACCGGGCGGAAGTTGGACATATGGATGAGCAGCTTCTCGTCCGGCGCGGCGTAATGGCTGCGCAGCACCGGGCAGCCGCTTTCGCGGTAGCCGTCCGGGTCCACGAAATTGTAGACGAGGTCGATCGGCTTCTCCACCCCGAGCACGGCGATCGTCTCCAGCAGCAAATCTTTGGAGACGGCCGTCACGGCATCGCTCTGATGGATCGCCAGCCGGATCAAGTCGCGCAGCGACGGGTCGTTGCCGAGTATCGTAATATCGGTGCCGTGCAGCGTCGTCACGACCTTGAGATGGCCGCCGACCATTTGCTTGGCCAAATAAGCGCAAATGGCGTGCGGCACCGCGTAATGGACATGGAGCAAATCGAGCTCTTCCAGCTTCGCCACTTGCGCCAGCTTGTTCGCCAGCGCCAAGTCGTACGGCGGGTAACGGAACACGTGGTAATCGATGACTTCGACTTCGTGGAAAAAAATGTTTTTGTGGAACTTCCCGAGCCGGAACGGAACGCTTTCCGTAATAAAATGAATCTGATGCCCGCGCTCCGCAAGAAGCTTGCCGAGCTCGGTCGCGACTACGCCGGAACCGCCCAGCGTCGGATAACAAGCAATGCCGATTTTGAGCATACGCTTCACCACATTTCCATTATGAAATATTACGAAAACGGTAATATTGCCAAAACAAAAAAAAGTAGAGCGGTGGCGGCTACTTTTTTTTGTCATAACAGCGTCTCGGGCTGGAAGTATTTAGAGTATAGCGGGCCCGGATTGTCCGTGTCAAGCGGGGCGAACCGGGCTCAGTTCCGTTTGCGCTGCCGCGCCTTGACGGCGAAGCCGGTACCGATGAACAGGATGGCGAGGGCCCCCGACAGGAGTGCCCGCCACGGCGCGCCGGCCGAAATAAAATAGCTGACGCACGCGAGCAAAATAACGCCGCCGATGGCGAAAAACAAAGCGAGAGACCGTTTCATACGCGTAACCTGCTTTCTCGATTCATGTATGTACTGCCTTACGTGACTTATTGTAACCCTTTTTCTAATTATGCGAATAGAATTTCGCGGCCGTTGCATACTAGCATTGCAAGCTTGCAAAACATCAAAAGAGCCGACTGAAAGGAGTGCTGAATATGGGTGCAGGACAATCCCGCAGCAGCAATCAACTTGTAGTGCCTCAAGCTAATCAGGCATTGGATCAACTGAAGTACGAAGTGGCGCAAGAGCTCGGCATTCAAATCCCGCAAGACGGCTACTACGGCTACATGGCTACTCGCGACACCGGTGCAATCGGGGGACACATTACCCGCCGCCTGGTGCAAATCGCTGAGCAATCCCTTGCAGGCCAATTCCGTTAATTGAACTGCAAGCTATCCATACCTGGCGAAAAGCTCAAGGGCTTGTCCCTTGGGCTTTTTCCTGTTTCGCGCAGCGGGCAATGGGGGAAAGGCAAGCCAAGGCAAAAAAACGAAGGCCGCTTTGGGCGGCCTCGGACGGTCGAGAAAGAAAGAGCTGCGCTGCGGATTGGCCTCCTCCTTCAATATAAGTCGACGCGAAGCTTTTTCCCCAGCTTGGATTCGCTAACCCAGCCGACATACGAATCGAGCTCGTTCAGCTCTTTGTCCAAATGCACGACGGCTACGAACGGATACTGTTTGCGATGCCGGTACCGCACGTCCGCCCAGCGCACCTCGTAGCCCCACTTATGTTCCCGCACCTCGGCGCAGGCGTACGACGAGTAGTACAGCAGCGCAGCCGCATCGGGGTTCGATTTTGACGCCTCAACGGCGGGATGGTTGGCGCAGGCGACTTCATCGACCCAGCGCAGCTCGCCCGAGCGCAGTTCGCCGAGCGCGTAAGTGCCGTCTTGGTGCCGCTTGACAACGTTCCAGTTGGAAAAATGGACGGTTGGGATCAGCGTGTAGCGGTCCCCTTCGCGGTATTCCCGATCTTTGTGCTTCAGCCCGCGCTCCAGCACCGCATGGTCGATCGTCCTCCATACATAGTAGACGGCGACGATCGCATACAGAAGCGGGAACAGCACTTCCGGCCGGGCCAAATGGAGCGACCACATCAGAATCGCGACCAGATGGCTGAAAAATAAAAACGGGTCGAAAATATGGATGATGTTCCAGCCGACCCACCGTTCGGAGAAAGGCCGCAAAGCTTGCGTTCCGTACGTGTTGAACAAGTCCGTAAAGACGTGAAAGGCTGCCGCGATGCCGGTCCATAGCGCGATATGGCCTACGGACGCTCCCGGGAAAATGAGCCCGAGCGCCATCGTAATCAGCAGCGTCCACAGCACAAGCGCCGGGAGGCCGTGCGACAGTCCGCGGTGATGGCGGATGTAAGCGGCGTTGCCTTTTAGACGCACGATTGAATCTGCGTCCGGAATTTGCGATCCGATGACGGTGCCGATCAATACGGCGGCGGCAAGCGACGGGTCGTGGGCGACGTACGGATCGACGTGCGCCAGCCCGGCTAAGCCAAGGCCGATGACAAGATGCGTTCCGGTATCCAAAGGTGTAGTCCTCCTGTATCGGGTATGTGGCCATGTTGCACAGAGTCCTGTACCTAGTTTACCATGATCTCGACAAAAATAAATCAGCGGGGGCCCAGATGGAGACGGAAAAAGTTTTTGTAGAATATGCCATTGCGGAAGAGGCGCTGGACGCTTATAGGGCGTTCATGGCGGAGAAACGGAGCGGCGGAATGCGGTTCGAATGGTACGAAGGCACCGACCAGCCGGGTTTGTTTGTTGAAGTTTGGCCGGGCGTGGCCTATGCCGCTTACGAGGAGTTCAAGCACAGGCGCTCCGACCCGGAAGATCCCGACTGGGGGAAGCTGGGCGATTGGGTGCGCGGCGGACTTGGCAAAGTGCACGTGTGGCATTTTAGCGCAGTATTGAAGTAAAAGCACCTCTTAAAGTGGGTGGTGCCGAGCCATTCGGAATTATCTTGGAGAAATTGTTCCCGAGATGCAGCTATGCGGATTGGAATTTGTACAATGGGTAGACATCTGTATTCTGGCGAACGAGCTTTCATTGGAAAACGTACAGCCTTCTGCGGCAAAGCTGCCTGTTGCCGAGCACTCTGGACTAATTCTATTGCAAAAATTCCAATGTTAGCCTTGAAATGGTCCATATTCTGGAAATTCGATTGGAGAAAGTGCAACGTAAGAAGCCCCAGGTTGATTGATTGGGAACTCGCCGGTTTGGGGGATCCCAGAGTCGATATTGCCAACATCTTATTTTGGACGCATATGCATTTTCCTGATGTTGCGCTTCCATGCGTAAGGGCTTTTATTGAAGATTATAAAGATTTATTGCAAGTATGCTTTTGGAGAATCTGGGTCCGTAAAACCGTCAAACAAAAGAAATCAGATCAAATAACGGTAACTGAGTCCGTTGCAGCTATGGCGGTTTCGCCATGTTTATGCCAAACCGCCGCGCCCCGACCGGCGGGCCGCAGAGCGGGCGTTTCATGTTGCTCTATATCAGTCCGCGTAGGCAAAATGCTGATGAAACGTATGCGCCCGTTCGGCAATCATGCAAAACGACGGCTTCCGCATGAGCGGATGCCGTCGTTTTGCCATTTCCTGCGTGTTACCGGCCAGCCGGCGGCGCTCCCGTGGGGCCGGCGGCGTAAGGATAATAGTAGTTGAGTTCTTCTTCAAAGGTGATGTAATCCAAATTGACCATGAGCAGCAAGTAGCGCATGCCCGTTTGCGGATCGCTGATGATGATGTGGTCGCGGCCGGCGGCTTCGAGTCGGCCTCTGAACACTTTGGCGTTCCACTGCGTGTTGTTCTCGAAAGTCATATAGATGGTAGCGACTTTGCCGAGATTCAGGCGCAAAATGTTTTCAATATACGACTCTTCGATAGGCAGCTGGCCCGGAACGTTGACACCGACCCCGGATACGGACGGTTTCGCGCCGACGGGCGGGAAAGCGCCGCTCGGGACGGCTCCTGCCGGCCCTGCCTGCATGCCCGGATAAGCGGGGTACGCGCCGGTCTGATAGCCGTAACCGGGCACACCCGGCATTTTGTAGGAATTCGAATACATGCTTGACTGCATCCTCCTTTACGAATGGAATACGCGCTAAGGTTCGCCTCGGCTAGCTGCGGACGTCGGCGGCGGATGCGGCGCGCCAAATGCCGGTTGCCGCTATCCCCCCGGGTGAGGCAGGAGCGCCTGCAGGCCTTTACCCCATATATTTATGGGGGACGCCTGTGTATCATGACTGATTTTTATTCCGTTAAGCGACCATACTAGTTACGACAAATTATTGACAACTGGCCGCGATCGATTGTAAAACGCGGGGCAGGTTGGTATGATGGAAAAGTGAATGAAACGGCTGAAATCAAGAAGGTTAGGGGGTACGGCGGTTCGGAATGAATAATCCCATTAGTCTGGATGCGGCCGGCGAGCCGGCGGCGGAAGCCGTACAGGCAGCTGATTCGGCTGCAGCGAAAAAGTCACTGTCGATGCGGGAATTCGTCAATTTGATGAAGCCCGGCATCGTTTTTCATAATCTTATCGCCGCGATTGCCGGCTTCTGGGTCGCTTCCCGCTGGCACGTGGACTGGCTGCTGCTGCTGACGATGACGGTCGGCACGGCGCTGATCGTCGCCTCGGGATGCACGCTCAACAACTATCTCGACCGCGAACTCGACGCCAAAATGGCGCGCACGCAAAGCCGCGCGCTCGTCACCGGCAAGATGAGCCCGCGGTTCGTGCTCGGCTACGGCATTACTCTCGGCGTGCTGGGCACGTTTGTCCTCGGCGTGCTTGTCAACCCTTTGGCGGCGCTGCTCGGGCTCATCGGCTTGTTCCTGTACGTCTGGGTTTACACGATGTGGTTCAAGCGCACGTCGGTATGGAGCACGTTCGTCGGCTCCTTCTCGGGCGCAGTGCCGCCGGTCATCGGCTATGTCGCGGTGACGCAGACGATGGACGCGGGCGCGTGGATTTTATTCCTCATTTTGTTTTTGTGGCAGCCGCCGCATTTTTGGGCGCTCGGTATCCGCCGCATGGAAGAATACCGGGCTGCCGGTTTTCCGCTTCTTCCGGTCGTGAGAGGCTCGTACGTGACGAAGATCAGCATCGTGCGCTACGTCGTGCTGCTCGTCCCGGTGTCGATGCTGCTGTACTTGTACGGTTATGTCGGTGAAGTATACATGATCGCCGCCGCCGCGCTCGGTCTCATTTGGGCGTTTATGAGCATCGCCGGCTTCCGCGCCGAGGACGAGAACAAGTGGGCGAAGCGGATGTTCGTATATTCGATCAACTATTTGACGATTATGATCGTTCTGATGATCGCCAATACGGTACATTGAGGACGTTAGTTACGGAGAGTCACGAATCCCATGCTTGCATGGGATTTTTCATTCGGAGGGGGATTTCGGTCCATGAATGCATTTTTGCGCAAAAACTGGTTTACGCTGGCGGTGTCCGTCATTTTGCTGGCGATGATCGCTTCGTTCGCCTACAAGCTCTGGTTCGGCGGCGCTTCGCCAGCGGGACACAGCCTCGATAAAATCAAAGCGGCTCCGGACTTTGCCTTGCACGATCTGAACGGCAATCCGGTGACGAAAGCGGATACGAACGGCAAGGTGCGGCTGTTTTACTTCTTCTATTCTTCGTGCCCGGACGTGTGCCAGCCGACCTCGTTCTTGCTGTCGCAAGTGCAGGACCAGCTGAAGAAGGAAGGGCTGTTCGATTCGAAAGCGCAAATTTACTCCGTCACGATCGATCCTACGGTCGATACGCCGCAGAAGCTGACGCAGTTCGGCGCCCAGTTCCATAACGACCCGAGCGGCTGGAAGTTTTTGCGCGGCGAGGAGAAGCAGACGGCGGATTTGGCCGAAAAGTTCGGCATCATGGTCGTCAAAGAGAAGGACGGAACGTTCACGCACTCGAACGCGATTTTGCTCGTCGATAAGAAAGGCGACCTGCGCTCGTACTACACCGTCGACGTGCAAACGACGGCAGAGCAGATCGTCAAAGATGTGAAGACGCTGGCCAAAGAAAAATAAACGCTATTCTTCATAAGGATAAGCAGGGTCGGGAGCGGGATGCACGATGAACTCCTCCAGCCCTGCTTTTTCCAATTGTTGGATCAAGTATTCCTCGGGCGTCCCTTCCACTCCGGCATAGCCTTTGCGCGTATAAATTTGCTCGGCGTCCGGGAACGCGTCGCGCAGCAAGGCGCGAATTTTTTTGCCGGACGGGTCGTTGTCCGTAAACAGGAACACCTCGCGGCCGTCCGCTTGCTTTTTGAGCTGCTCGATTGTAGCGCTGTTCGGCGTTCCGTACGTGCACAAAATATCCACTTCTTCGGACAGGACGCGGCGCAGCCGGCTCCTGTCGTTCTTGCCCTCGACGATGACGACTAGCGACATGACATCAGCCCCGTTCGATGTTGTAGCTTTAGTATACCGCATCGCTGGGCCGCTAGTAACTTTTCCCCTGGCTGGCTCGTCAATAATATCGATAAAAGCCTCGGTCAAGCTGGCTCGGGCGTCCGGAACGATCGCAGCGGCAGCACGACGAGCGCCAGCATAAGCACGAAGAAGGCGATAAAATACGGCGAGACGAGATGCCGGCTATGGCCGGCGACAATCGGGCCGAAAAAGGCGCCGATCGAATATGAAATCGAGAGCAGGGAAAACACCCGGCCGTACCTGTTCGCGCTCGTAATAGCCGCGAGCAGCGAGGCGATCGCCGGGTAGATGACCCCCTTGGTCATGCCGATCAGAAATAAAGAGGCGTACAGCGGGATCGGCCAGTCCACGGCCATGCTGAAAAAAATGAGGCAAGCGCCAGGCTGCCGAACACGGTGCGAATATACGGGGATACCCGGTTCAGGAACATGAGGCTTAACGTCACCAGCGCGCCGAGGCTCACGAGCGAGAACAAGATGCCCGACGTCAGAATCGAGCTCATCGATTGGCGTCAGCAGAGGCAGCTCAAAAAACAAAATGCCTTTGCGAGCACGATAAAGCGGAGCGGCAATGGAAAAAACAGCCACGGGATGACGGGGGCGCCAGCGCCCGACGGCAGCAGGCCGCCGTCCGGCTCGCCCGCACCGGCAGCCGGTCGCCTGCAGCGGACGGCGCATCCATGAGATCCCCCCGCTGCGCCGGCGGCCGGGCTGCGGTGCTCCTTGACGCCGAATATTGCCAGCGTGCCGGTGATGACGAGTCCCCACCCGAGTACGGTAAAGGCGGTCGTGAAGCCGAGCTTGGCCACAAGGTAGGCGCCGGCGGCCGGCGAAACGACGGAAGCGAGCGTATGCACCATGCCGTTGCCGGCCATCAGCTTGCTTTGCTGAATTCGGTCTTTGGCGATTCTGGCCAGCAGCGACAGGCAGGCCGGCGACAAAAAGGCGAGCACAAAGCCGCTGATGGAACGGATGATGAGCAGGTGCCAGGGGCCGGTGACGCGCGATTGAAAGATCAGCACGATCCCTGCTACAATCAGGCTGCAGATGATGAACACTTTGCTTCCGTATTTGTCCACGCCGTAGCCGGCAAGCAGGTTGCCCGGCAAATGGGTGATCGAATACACGCCCAGAATAAGTCCGATGAACGAGGGCGCAGCGCCGAGAGACAGAGCGAACGGAGAAAGGATCGGATACTGCGCATGCAGATCGAAAATCGCCACAAACATAAACAAATATAACCAGACCGCCGTTCTCACCGGCCCACTTCCTTTCCGCTGATGTTCTGCAAGCTCTCAGGCTGCCCGAGAAAGGCGGAGCGGAGGATGGGAATGTGGGGCGGAGAGCGAAGCGTGCGCTTTTGAACTCGTGTTCCCACCATGATTTTCCAATTCAAGGGAACACGAGTTCAAGGGAGCCGGAGACCCACATTCTTAAGTCCGCAGCGCAGCCATACTTTCTCGGGCAGCCTGAAGCTCTATCCTCAATGTACGCCGCTTGTCTGCCGGATAGTACGAGTCCCGGCAAAAGACACAAACCGCCGTACTGACCCGAATTGGATATGATGAAAGGAAGGCTGCACGATGGACGCATTCGCGCTGCTGGTGCTGGCGGTTATCGCCGTTACCGCCATTTACCGCTTGCGCTTTACGTATCGCAGGTCGACAATGAATCGTAACAAGGGCGATGCGATCCGGCGCAAGCTCGAAGAGCTGCGGAAAAAAAGAGATGAAGAGTAAGGCTGGCCGTAGTAAGATATGGAAAGGCTTGGATGCCGAACGTTGAATCCATTTAACAATGCTCATGGGGGAATGAATGGCAATGGAGCAGTGGCTTGCTTTCGCACAGGATCGCTGGTATTTGCTTGTAGGCGCGCTCGTCGTGCTGCTGTTGGTCGTACGCGTCGTGAAAACCGTAGTCAAGTGGGTCATTATCGCTGCCCTGCTTGTCGTGCTGGCTATTTATGGCGCCAACTACAAAGATCAGCTGAAATCGATCGGCGCCTCGGTCGGCCAGAAGGTGGCGAGCGAGGTGAGCGATCAGGCGCTCAAAGCGCTTAAGGACGAGGCCAAAGACGCCAAATTCCGCACGAACGCGGACGGAACGTTTACGATTACGTCCAAGAGCTTGCAAGTAGCCGGCAAACCGGGCTCCGACGACGTGACGGTTACGTTCATGGGGCAAACGTTCCATTTAAGCGGGAGCGACACAGTGAAAGCATTTATCGAGCAGGCGAAAGCGAACTCGAAATAAAGCCAACAAGAAGGGGGATTTCAGCCGATGCCGGCCGTATGGACAATGTTCAATTTCATATCCGCTCTGCTCGCGGTCGTCATTGCCGTCTCCGTGCTGCAGGGCATCGCCCGCGGAGCGACCGGCTCGGCCCGCCATTTGCTGTTTATCGTGACCGAAGGGGCGGTTACGGTCGCCAGCTTGTACTTCGCCTGGCAAGGCGCCAAGCTGCTGTCGCCGCAGCTGCAAACGTGGCTTGCCGAGCGCAGCATTCAAATCCCGACGGAAGCGATGGGCTTCTTCAAACAGCTGTACTATACGTTCGTAACGGCGTTTCGCGATTTCCCGCTGCTGCGCTTCGGCGCCCTGTTCCTGATCGGGTATGTGGTGCTGAAGCACGTGCTGTACCTGATCGCCGATCCGCTGCTGCGCATTGCGCTGCCGGCCCGGTTCCACCGGGCGGACGAGCGGAGGCCGTCCTTGTCCAGCGCGCTGGCGGGCGGGGCGATCGGCGCGGTTACCGGCTTCGGCCGGGCGCTCCTGCTTGTCGCGGGGCTGTTCATCTTCGTCACGCTGTTCCCGCATACGCCGCTTTCCGGGTACATTCAAGGCTCGCAGCTGTACCAGAAAGGCGCCAAGCAAGTGATCGAGCCCTTCACCGGCGACCTGATCGCCAGCCAGCTGCCTGTATTTACGCGCGCTGTCGAACGGGAAATCGGCAACATCATGCAGCGCAAGTACGAGGTGATCGATGCCGCCGTCCCGACGGACGTCGCCGAAGCGGCCAAAGAAGTGACGGCGCCGGGCAAGACGGACGAGGAGAAGGCGAAGCTGCTGTACAAATGGGTCGGCAGCCGGATCAGCTACGACTGGAACAAAGTGCGCGACTACGAGGAAAGAGGCGTCTGGCACGAGCAAACTCCGGAGGATACGTTCCACACCCGCAAAGGAGTGTGCATCGATTACGCCCGCCTCTACTACGTAATGGCCAAAGCCGCCGGACTCGACGCGAAGGTCGTCACCGGGCTCGGCTATGACGGGCAGGGCGGCTATGGGCCGCATGCCTGGAACGAGGTGTACTTGCGCGAGAAAAGCGCCTGGGTGCCGCTTGACCCGACATGGTACTCGAGCGGAGGCAATTGGTTCAATCCGCCGAAATTCGCGGAGACGCACGTGCGGGAAGCGTAGCGGAGGAATGCCGGCCGCTTGTATGGTACAATGAACGAAAGAGAGAACGGATATCGGGGAGAGCGCGAACACATGCTGCACGACTTGCTGAAGAAACCGCTGCACGACTATAAAATGATCTGCTTCGACGTCGGCGATACGCTGATGACGATTCCGGCGGCGCGGATCATCCTGCACGACTACTTGCTCGCGCGCTCGCTCCGGCGCGATCCGGAGCAGCTGGAGCGGCAGTTTACGAGCTCGTTCCGCCTGTTTTATTACGACCGTCCAGCCGAGCGCGTGGACAAAGTGACGCCCGAGTCCGACAGGGCTTTCTGGGTTCGGGTATACGATCATATCCTGCGAAGTCTCGAGCTGCACCGGGAGCTGTCTGCGGATGACGTGCACCGTTGCTGCCACGAGCTGTACGACATTTTCACGGCAGCGGACAGCTACGAGCTGTTTGCGGATGTGCAGCCGTGCTTGCAGGAGCTTCAGGCGCGCGGCTTCCGCCTAGGCGTTGTGTCCAACTTCGCGCCGACGCTGCGCGGCATTTTGCAGGCGAAAGGCATTTTGCATTATTTCGATCCGGTGATCGTGTCGACGGAAGTCGGGCTGGAGAAGCCGGATCCGGCCATTTTCCGGCTGGCGCTGGAACGTTCCGGGCTGCGCGCGGACGACATTCTTTACATCGGAGACCACGACCGCAACGATATTTGGGCTCCGGCGCAGGCCGGCATCGACGCGCTCAAAATCATTCGCTACGACTTTCATAGCGGAGAAGGGATACGGTCGCTCGGCGAGCTGATCGGGCAAGGATAAACGGCTTACGCCGTCCATTGGGACGTGCGCGTTTACCGTAGCGGAATCAGCCTAAGTATAGGCGCAGCTTATACGTTCTGATGTAGTAGGAAAGGAGGAGGGCGGCCCGTGAGCAAGGGAACGATAACGGGCGATCCGCATAAGCGGGAAGGGGAAAACCGAGGGCATTTTTCATTTCGGATCAACGGCTTTTTCTTTTGTATTTTTTTGTTATTTTCCGTGCTGATCGTCAAGCTGGCCATTTTGCAATTCGTGGAAGGGAAGCAGCTGAAAGACAAGGAGACGTCGGGCATTACGCAGTCCACCCCGATCGCCCCGATCCGCGGCAACATTTACGATTTGAACGGCTATCCGATCGCATACACGAAGCCGGTGCAATCGCTCTACTTCCGCGTCGAGGTTAACCAGTCGCAGGACGAAGTCATCGCGCTGGCGAAGCGGCTGGCCGACATTTTCCAAACGTACGGGGACAAGACGCAGAAGCAGCCGACGGCGCAAGACATCATTTCGCTTATGGACGTCGGCTACGATCTGAACAAGAACAAGGCCCGCGACCCGAGCTATTACAACGTGCCGCGGCGCATCAAGACGCCTCTGACGGACAAAGAGGTCGCCTACATTCTCGAACACCGCGACGAAGCTGCGCTGGCTCGAAGTGACGGAGGAAAGCATCCGCAAATACTCAAGCGACCCGATTATCGCCTCCCAGCTCGTCGGCTACTTGCGTCCGTACGCAACGGCGCGGGGACCGCAGGGACTGGACTTCTACAAGAGCAAGGAGAACACGGCGGAGTATTTGGATTCGGAATACGTCGGCTTTGACGGCATCGAGGAGATGTACCAGACCGAGCTGCGCGGCAAAAACGGCAAAAAAACGTACCCGGTCAACGTGCTGGGCAAAATTACCGGCCGGGTGACGGTAACGCCGCCGCAAAAAGGCAACAACCTGTACTTGACCATCCAGAAGGACGTCCAGCTTGCCACCCAGCAGCTATCGCCGATCAGATCAACTGGCTGCATTCGTCCGAGGCGCGGAACAATCCGTATGCCAAATACGGCGCCAACGCCAAGACAGGATACGCAGTGGCGATGGAAGTCAATACGGGACGCGTTGTGGCGATGGCCAGCTATCCGGACTACGACACGAACGTTTGGACGGGAGGCGTAACCGAGGACCAGTGGAAGACGCTCCAATACCGGGTCAACAACGGAACGATTTCCACGGCGTATCCGGAATATTCGGCGGATGAGATGCGGAAGCATCCGTTCTCCATCGTATATATGGGTTCGACGATCAAGCCGCTGTCCGTGCTCGTAGGTTTGAACGAAGGGCTGTTTACGCTGCGGGACACGTATTACGACACCGGCGTGTTCAAGTTCGGCAAGGAAGGAAGCCAGGCTCAGATCACCAACTCGGATCGCGCCGCGTACGGCCCGCTGAACGCTTCGACGGCGATCGAGCATTCGTCCAACACGTTCATGTCGGCCATGATCGGCAATCCGCTGTACTTTAACAAAAAGAACGGCATGGATATTCTCGCCGGGTATTTGCGCAAATTCGGCATCGGGGTATCGACCGGCAGCGGCTTGCCGCGCGAGTATGCGGACGACAAGCAGCTGGAGTTTTACGCCAACGCCAAGAAGGATAGCCCGCAGTCGGCGCTTATTTATGCGTCGTGGGGACAGAACGAGAAGGCCACGACACTGCAGCTGGCGCAGTATGCCACAGCGCTGGCGACCAAGGGCAAACGGATGAAGCCGCTGTTCGTCGACAAAATTACGACGTACGACGGCACGCTGCTGAAAAAGCCCGATCCGGTCGTGCTCGACGAGACGAAGTTCCCCGACGAGTATTGGCAGGCGATATACAAAGGAATGGCGCAGGTGCACGTGGAAGGGTTCGACGGCTTCCCGTACAATGTGGCCAGAAAACCGGCACATCGACGCAGCAAGTCAGCGGCGGCACGGTCGACAACGCTGTATTCGTCGCCTTCGCGCCGCTGGAAAAGCCGACGCTGGCCGTCGCTGTCGTCGTGCCCGAAGGCGGCTTCGGAGCTTGGGGCGCAGGTCCGATCGCGCGCAAAATTTTCGATGCATACGACCAGTACATCGGTCTCGACGGCGTCCCGAAAGGCGCTCCGGCAGCGGCCGGCAAGCAGGCGGCCGTACCGGCGTCAGGAGGAGACGGCACGGCGAAGGCCGCGCAATGAGGAGGCGAAAAGAGGAGCGCTGTGGCAGGCTCCTCTTTTCTGTTGCCGCAAAAAGTCCGCTGCAAGTGCGCCAAAGGCCGCAGACCGCCGCAAACAGCCGCAGGCGTCAACCGCAGGCGCCTTTTTTGCATTTTTAGTAACGCAGCGGGTTGTGGTATACTTAATTGTCAAAGTTAACGAAGTTAAGCCCGTTTCGCATGGCATAGGGAGGAAAGGCAGCATGTGCGGCATTACCGGCCTCATTTACTTCGAACCGAAAGAACCGTCGCAGGAGCTTTTGCAGCGAATGACCGACGTCATCGTACATAGGGGGCCGAACGACTCCGGTTTTTTGCGCGAGCCGCACGTCGGCCTCGGCTTCCGCCGGCTGTCGATCATCGACATCGCGGAAGGGCATCAGCCGCTCGCCAACGAGGACGAGTCGGTCTGGATCACGTTCAACGGGGAAATTTACAATTACAAAGCGCTTCGCGCCACCTTGATCGAGCGCGGGCACCAGTTCCGCACGCACAGCGATACCGAAGTGATCGTGCACCTGTACGAGGAGTACGGAGAAGATTGCGTCAAGCAGCTGCGCGGCATGTTCGGCTTCGTCATCTGGGACCGCCGCAAGCGCAAGCTGTTCGGGGCGCGGGACCATTTTGGCATCAAGCCGTTCTATTACCGGCATACGCCCGAATCGTTCATTTACGGCTCGGAAATCAAGAGCATACTGGCGGCGGACGGGGTGGAGCGCAAGCTGCGCACGGAAAGCTTGCTGAACTATCTCACGTTCCAGTACGTGCCGGAGCCGGATACGATGTTCGAGGGCATCCGCAAGCTGCCGCCGGCACATACGGTCACCGTATATCCGGAAGAAGGCACCGTCGACATTAGACGCTACTGGGATCCGATGTTCGAGCCGGTCGACCGGCCGTTCGCCGAATACGTCGAGCAAATCCGCGAAACGCTGAAGGATTCCGTCATTCACCATATGGTCAGCGACGTGCAGCGGGGCTGCTTCTTGTCGAGCGGCATCGACTCGACCGCCATCGCTACCCATATGCGGAACATCGAGCCGATCCGCACGTTCTCTGTCGGCTTCGAAGGGCCGAACAACGAAACCGGCATCGCCCGCCAAACCGCCGAGGCGCTCGGCACGGACCATTACGCCAAAGTCATTACGCAGCGCGATTTCTTCGCTACGCTGCAGACTGCGGTATGGCATCAGGACGAGCCGGTCGCCGATCCGTCCGCGATCGCGCTGTACCATGTCGCGGGCCTCGCGGCGGAGCACGTCACCGTCGTTCTTTCCGGCGAAGGCGCGGACGAGCTGTTCGGCGGCTACCGCATTTACCGCGAACCGCTCGCGCTGCGGCCGATCGAACGGCTGCCCGACCCGCTGCGGGCGGTGCTGAGACGGCTAGCGCTTATGCTCCCCGGCGGCACCCCCGGACGCAATTACGTGCTGCGCGGTACGACGCCGCTGGAGCGGCGTTTCCTCGGCAACGCCAAAATTTTCAGCGAGGATATGAAGGCCGAGCTCGTGAAAGCAGGCCGGGAGGCGCTCGGCTCGTACAAAAATCCGTTCGCCATCGCCGGCGACTACTATGCGCGAACGAAGCATCTCGATCCGGTGACGCGCATGCAGTATATCGACATGAACTTGTGGCTGCCGGGCGACATTCTCATGAAAGCCGACAAAATGACGATGGCCCATTCGCTCGAGCTGCGCGTGCCGTTCCTCGACAAAGAACTGTTCGAAGTGGCGCGCCGCATTCCGGCCAAGTACCGGATTGCGGACGGAACGACGAAGCACATATTCCGCAAGGCGATGGAGGGCATCATTCCGGATTTCATTCTGAACCGGCCCAAGCTCGGCTTCCCGGTGCCGCTTAAGGATTGGCTGCAAGGCGCGGCCGGCGGCGATGTGCTGGAGACGATCCGATCCGGCGGCATCGAGCCTTACGTCGATCTGAAGCGGGTCGAGCAGATGGCGCAGGCGCACCGCAGCGGACAAGGCGACTATGCGCGCCGGCTGTGGACGCTGTACATTTTCGCGCTGTGGCACCGCACCTACATGCAGGAGCTGCCGCAGCCCGCCGTCGCCACTGCTTTATGACCGGATAGAGAGGAGATGGAACGATCCGTGCCAACGTACAAGCTGGTTGCTCTCGACATGGACGGGACGCTGCTGAACGAAGAAAAACAAATTAGCGCCGAAAACCGGGCGGCGATATTCGCCGCGCTGGACGCCGGGGTGACCGTCATGGTTTCGACCGGGCGCGGCGTGCAAAGCGCCTCCCCGTACATCGAGGAGCTGGGCCTTGCGACGCCGATCGTGGCCGTGAACGGCAGCGAAGTGTGGAAAAGCCCGAAGGAGCTGCTGCAGCGCGTGCTGCTGCCGACGAGCGAGCTGAAGGCGATGCATCAAATGGCGGTCGAGCTCGATACGTGGTATTGGGCTTACGCGGTCGAAGGCATTTTCAATAAGGACGGCTGGACGGAGTCTGTCGACGACATCCGCTGGCTCAAATTCGGGTATTATACGGAAGAGGAAGCGAAGCTGGCCCATATTCGGCAGACGCTGGAAAGCTGGGGCACGCTGGAAATAACGAACTCCCATCCATGCAACCTGGAGCTCAATCCGAAGGGCATTTCCAAAGCAAGCGGCATACGGGCCGTATGCGACATGCTCGGCATCGAGATGGACGAAGTGATTGCAATGGGCGACAGCGAGAACGACCTGTCCATGATTCGCGAAGCCGGTCTCGGCGTAGCGATGGGCAATGCGCAAGAGAGCGTCAAGGCAGCGGCCGACATTGTCACCGTAACCAACGACGAGCATGGGGTCGCCAAAGTGATTCGCGAATACATATTGCAAGGCCGGGCATGGCCAGGCGAGCACGATGACGGCGATCGGCCCGCGCAGGGCAACAATATCGTCACAGCGCCGAAGGAGTACTAGCGGAACGAATTGCAAAAACTGTTATTTCGTCAAACCGCGGCTCCCGCAATAACTGGAAAAAACGACGGTATTTGCGTGAACTGCAGCGGCTCGGGAAGTTTAGCGGGAAAAGCTCCATATATATTTAAGTCTGCTCTCGAAAATCCGGGAAGCTGGCAACTTATCGGGAGGTTTTCCCGTTAAATAAAAAAATCCGGGTAAATGAGCCGTAAATAGCAGGAGGTTTTCCGGTAAAACCGGAAAGGATGCCGCGTATGCAAGCGTTCTACTAGAGAAGCGAGGAGATGGAGCGCCTATGGTTCTCACGGTCATCGCCTGGATCGTCGTTATCGCCTTGTTCGCGGTCGGCATGGCCGGGGCGGTCGTACCGGTTTTGCCGGGCGCGGTGGCGATCGTCGCCGCCTTTTTCGCCTACGGCTTTATGGTCAGCTTCGCTCCGTTCGGCGTCTGGTTTTGGATCATCGAGGCGGCCCTCGCGCTCACGCTGCTGGTTGCCGACTACGCGGTCAGCGCCATTGGCGTAAAGAAGTTCGGCGGCAGCCGCGCCTCCGTCATCGGCAGCACGATCGGCATCATCGCCGCCCGTTCGTCATTCCCGCCTTCGGACTGCTCATCGGTCCGTTCGCCGGCGCACTGCTCGGCGAGCTGCTTGCCGGGGCGTCGTGGAACGAGGCGGTCCGGGCCGGTATAGGCGCTGTCGTCGGCTTTTTCTCCGGCGCCGTAGTGAAGCTGCTACTACAAACGGTGATGATCGTCATATTTATTATTTGGGTTGCAGCAGGTTAACCACATAGATCAAAAATCAATAAGGAGATGGATATTGGATGATTAGAGTCACTGTATGGAACGAGAACGTCCACGAGCAAACACACGAGGCAGTGCGAGCAGTATATCCGGAAGGGATCCATAATGCGATTGCCAAAGGCATCGCCCAACCGGACTTTGAAATCCGCACCGCCACGCTTCAGCAACCGGAGCACGGTTTGACCGAGGAAGTGCTGAACAGCACCGACGTCTTGATCTGGTGGGGGCATATGGCCCACGACAAAGTCGATGACGCCATCGTAGAGCGCGTGCAGAAGCGCGTGTGGGACGGCATGGGGCTCGTCGTGCTGCACTCCGGCCATTTCTCCAAAATTTTCAAAAAGCTGATGGGCACTTCCTGCGATCTGAAATGGCGCGAAGCGAACGAGAAGGAGCGCATCTGGGTCGTCGATCCGGCGCACCCGATTGCCGAAGGGTTGGGCCAATATTTCGAGCTGGAGCACGAGGAAATGTACGGCGAGCACTTCGACATTCCGGCTCCCGACGAGCTCGTCTTCATCTCGTGGTTCGAAGGCGGGGAAGTGTTCCGCAGCGGCGTGACGTACCATCGCGGCAACGGCAAAGTGTTTTACTTCCGCCCGGGCCACGAAACGCACCCGACGTACTATAACGAGAACGTGCTGAAGGTCATCGCCAACGGCGTGAAGTGGGCCGCCCAAAGCCGCGGCGCCAAGCACTATTACGGCAACCATAAGCCGCTGGAGGAAATCAAGTCCAAGTAAGCCGGGGACCGCTCCGCCGAATGCGAACGGCGGGGCGGTTTTTTGCTCGGCAAAGCTATCATCCGATCATCATCACAGGAAGAAGGAACGCACGTTGTCGAAAGATTCGCTCGTCAAAGGCACCGTCATTCTCGCCGTAGCCGCGCTTGTGGCACGGTTTCTCGGCGTGTTCCAGCGCATTCCGCTCGTCTACTTGCTGGAGGACAAGGGGATGGGCTCGTACGGGATGGCGTTCAATCTGTATCAAAATCTTCTCGTCATCGCCACCGCCGGCATTCCGAGCGCTTTGAGCAAGCTTGTGTCCGAGCATACCGGACTCGGCCGGCATAACGAGGCGGAGAGAATATACCGCGCCGCCGTCTGGTTCGCTCTCGGCGCCGGAGCGGTGATGGCGGTGCTGCTGTATATCATCGCTCCGTTTTACGCCGCCGCCGACCCGAAAGCGATTCCCGCGACGCGGGCCATCGCTCCCGCTCTGCTGATGTTCCCGCTGATCGCCGTTATGCGCGGCTATTTCCAAGGGCGGCAGCATATGATGCCGAACGGCATTTCGCAAATTGTGGAGCAGGTGTTCCGGCTCGTTGTCGCCGTCGGGCTCGCTTATGCGCTGCTGCACGTCGGCGAAGTGGAAGCGATCGCCGGCGCCTCGTTCGGCGGTGTCGTCGGCGGCGTGGCGGCGCTGGCCGTTATGATGTACTACATGGCCAAGCTGCGGCGGCGCGACCGGACGGCGGCGGGGCCTTCCGTGACGGCGTCTGCCGACGCATTGGTCCGCCTGCCGTACAAACAAATTTACGGCAAGCTGCTGCGGCTGTCGGTGCCGATCGTCATCTACTCGATAACGGTTACGCTCATTTACAATATCGATTCTTCGTCGATCCATCCGCTGCTCAGCGGCCAGTTCGATTACGAGCAGCGGCGCGAGCTGCTCGGCATATTGACAGGCCGGGCGCAGTCGCTAGCCGGCATTCCGATCATTCTCGCCATTGCCCTCAGCCAGTCCGTCGTGCCGATTATTTCGTCCGCCTATTCCAGCCGCAATCTGGAGCAGGTAAAGCTGCAAACGTCGCGCGTATTGCAGCTGTCGCTGCTGTCGGGGCTGCCGGCCGTGCTGCTGATCGCGATCGCGGCCAGACCGATCGACGGCGCGATTTTCGGCTATGAGACAAGCTCGTTCGGGTATGCCAACGGGCCTTACATGATCAGCCTGCTGACCGCCAGCGCGCTGTTCCAGATCATGATGCAGACGTCAGGCGCCGTCCTGATGGGCATGGGCAAAATGAAGCCGCTCATGGTCAGCGTAGGCGTCGGCATCGCCGTCAAGCTGGCCGGCAACTTCGCTTTGGCCGGACAGCTCGGCGTATACGGCCTGCTCATCGCGACCGGGGCGTGCTTCATCGCCATGACCGCGTTCAACCTGATCGTGCTGCGCCGGGAAATCGCGTTCCGTGTGCTCGGCAAACGGTGGATCAGCCTGCTGCTCGCCGTTGCCGTCATATGCGCGACGGGGATGCCGCTTGAGGCGTGGCTGCACGGCGCCGTCCATCTGTTTGGCTACTATCGCTGGAACGAGCTGGTCAGCGCTATAGCGGTCAGCGCTTGGACTGTGCTGCTGTACGGCGTGCTGCTCGTGCTGTTTCGCGTCGTCACGAAGGATGACCTCGGCAAGCTTCCCCGTCCGCTGCAGAAGCTGCTCGGACGAATCCGGCGGGTGCCCGGCAGCGCCTGACCGCCATGCGCGCAAGGCCGCCGCAAAAAACAAAAGGCTCCACCAGCCGTGCGGCTTGGCGGAGCCTTTTGTTTTTTGGCGCTGCATCAGAGCAATAGGCTAAAAGCGGCGGATTAGAGCCGGGACGTCGGGTCGGCCAGCATAGGGACGAGCACGCTAGCGGCATAAATGATCACAATAAACAGCGAGACCGACGCCAGAACGAGGCCAGCCAGCCCCCGGTGGCCCCGCCTTCTGGCGGCGAAGCCGCAGCCGAACCCGACGATGGCGAACAGCACGCCTAACGGAACGGTGACGACGAGTAAGTCGAGCGCGCAGGCAACGATGCCGCAAATGATGGAGACGAGCGCGGCGGCGGAGCCGGGCGGCGCGGCGGCGGGAGCCGGCGGTTCTGCTGCCGGTACTGGCGGCTCTGCAGGCTGCACAGGCTCTGTGCGAGTTATATCGTTGGCGGAATCGCGATTGTCCATAACGTGCAGCTCCTTGCGCATACAGTTGCTCCTGATTGTACCATAATATGCGTAGGTCAGGCATCTTTGCAGCTTGCGCTGCACGCCAAAAGGAGAACAGCGCGCATGGCAATACGACTCAAGCAACCGTTCATGAAACTATGTTTGCTCATCGGCATGGCTGCCGCAGCTCCGGGCTGCGCGATGCCCGGCAGCGCCAAAGGCGGTCAGGGAGCGTCGGCCGCCTCCATCAAGGACAGCAAGGGACAAGCCGGACCGGGCCTCGCGGAGCTGGCACGCACGCCGACGGACGCCCAAGTCATGCAATCGGGCTCAATCCCGAGCAGTACGCGGGCGCTGGCGGCAGGCGACGCCGCTATTCCGTTGAAACGGCTCGGCAACGAAAATGGCGTGCCGCTGCGAGAGCTGGCGCGCGTTCTGCAATTCAACACCGATTGGGACGGCAAGTCGCAGACGCTGCGGATGGGAGACCGCGATTTCCCTTACGAGTTTACGGCGGGCTCGACGCGCGCGCTAAAAGACGGCGACGCCGTTACGCTGCCGGCGGCGCCGGTGCTCGCGGACGGGGAACTGTATTTGCCGGTGTCGGCCGTCGCCGACACGCTCCGCGCAGAAATGGCGTACGACATACAGGGAGACCGGCTGTTCGTGTCATCCGTCGTACGGAAATGTATCTGACGATCCGTCTGAAACGCCCGGTCCCGTTCAGACGGACGACGGTCTCGATTTCGGCGACGACCCGAACGATCCGTTCAAAGAGCCGATACCGAGCGAAGAAGCGGACAGCGCACAGTCTTCGCCGTCCGCTGCGCAGCAAGAGAAGGCGAAGCCGGACCTTCCGGCCTCCGCCTTCGATATCGAATTGGCAGTGCCCGCCGCTGCAAAAAGCATCAACATGGACAGCCTGGTCCGCAAAGGAATGCAGTATATGGGCGTCAAGTATCAGGTCGGCGCGGCTCCGTATCCGGTGTCGGGACGGTTCGACTGCTCGTCGTTCACCCAGTACGTGTTCGGCAAATACGGCATTTCGCTGCCGCGGCTCGCCCGCCAGCAAGCGCAGCGGGGCACAGCCGTATCGCGCAAAAGCTTGCGCAAAGGCGACTTGCTGTTTTACTATGCCCCGGGCGCTTTCAAGAGCAACCGCGCTGTCGCCCATGTCGGCATTTACATGGGCGGAGGCCGGATGCTGCACTCCTCGCCGCAGCCGAAAGACGGGGTTCAAGTGTCCGATATCAATGCGCCTTATTGGAAGAAAACGTTTTTGTTCGCCAAACGGGTAGCCTACTGACCGGCGGGGCGAGGCATCAAGCTGGCAGTAGAACGTTCTGCCCGTTGAGCTTCGTTAAACCTACAGCTTAACGCCTAGACGTTAAGCTGGCTGTGCGACGCCCTGCGCGATGCTCTGAGTTGCACCTACAGCTTAACGCCTAGACGGAGATGAATTCGATCTCGAGCCCCGTTTCGCAGCTTAAATCGATGAAGTGTCCGTCAATGAGAATCAGGGGCCGGAAAACATCCAGAGGATTCATCATAACGATCGTGCCCGTGCGTCCGTCGGTAAGAGCGACTTTTTTGCGGATGAAATTCGGGATCATGTGCTTGACAAAAGCTTGCACGGCGGCGGGATCAAGCTCGCCGAAGCTCATCCGGTGCAGCTCGCGCAGCACGGCGAGCAAGTCGCGCTTTTTCTGGTACACGCGCGTGCAAATCATCGCGCTGTACACGTCGGCGATGGCGACGATTTTCGCGAGGGGATGGATTTGCTCGCCCGTCAGCCCGTTCGGGTAGCCTTGTCCGTCCAGCCGTTCGTGATGCTGCATAGCGACGAGAGCAAGCGACGGATCGTCGAACGAGCGGCGTAAAATATCGTGGCCGTATATCGTATGCTTTTTGATTTCGTCGTACTCTTCGTCCGTCAGTTTGCCCGGCTTCTGCAGGATGGCGTTGTCGATCATGCTTTTCCCGATGTCGTGCAAATAGCCGGCTTTGCCGGCGTGCACCGCTTGCTTTTCGCTGAGCCCGGACCATTTGGCGATGTAGTAGGAGAGCATGCCGACCTGGACGCTGTGTTGATATGTGTAGTCGTCTTTGGAGTTCAGCACGAGCAGCATCGACACGACGTCTTTATCTTCGTGAAACCGATCGACGAGCGGGTCAAAGGTGCGATTCACTTCTTCTTCGTTGAGCTGCCCTTCTTTGCGAACGCTTTCAAACAGCTGCTTGACGCCGCCGATGGCCGAATGGTATACTTCCAGCTTCTCTTCGTCATACCGGGGCGGCCAATCGTCGTCTTCGGAGCGCGGCACGATATCGACGTAATCGACATTGTGAGCGTTCAGCTTTTCGATATCGGATTTATGCAATTGCGTACCGGCGGAAATCAACGGCAGCCCGTAGGCGTTGAAAACATCGTAAAGGAGCCGGTCGCCGACGTCTACTTGATGTACGGAAACTCTCATCGGAACCACCTTTTCGCAGCGATCTGGAATGGGGATGCAGATAAGTCTTCCATAATATAGTAGCAGGGGCGCAAATAATTTGTCAAATTTTACCCAATCATGTCGAATAGTGTTCAGGTTTGGCTGCGTGTCGGATCCCAGGGCCCGAGCTGATGGCCTTTCCACTCGTAGCCGTCCTCCCACAGCTCTTTTTTCCAGATCGGCACGATTTGCTTAAGCCGCTCGATGGCGTAGCGGCTCGCCTCGTAGCAATCGGCGCGGTGCGGCGCGGAAACGGCGATGACGACGCTCGCTTCGCCGATGGCTACTTCGCCAAGCCGGTGTGTGATCGCCGTTCTCGTGCCCGGCCAGCGGGCGGCGATTTCTTCCCCGATCTGGCGCATCGTCCTGAGCGCCATCGGTTCGTAGGCTTCATAATCGAGCCGAACTGTCCGCTGGCCGTGCGTCCACTCCCGCGTCGTGCCGACAAACAGAAGCGAAGCGCCGTGATTCGGATCGAGCACGCGCGAAAGCACCTCGTTCGGATCGATCGTTTGCCGCGTCAGGCCAAAAAGCTCCCGGGCTTCCGCCGGATCGGGCCGCTCCGCTTCGGACGGACCCGGTTCCCCGCCGGAGACGGGGGGAATGACGGCGATTTCGTCGTGAACCGTCACGACGTCTGCAGCGGCAGCGTACGCCTGATTCACTGCGATGAATGCTTGCTGCAGCTGTCCGGCCGCTTGCGGGAAAGAGGCTGCCAGCAGCTCCTTCAGCGCGGCGACCGTCATGGAAGGGGCCGGGGCGGCGAGACTCACGGCGGGGCTGCCAATCGTGTCTGCTAAGCCGGCAAATAACTGTATGCGATATTCCATAGGAATGAGCTCCTTTCCGTCGGCGCGAGTGCGTACACCCGCGTGCGCTTCGCGATTCGGCAATAGCATACCACATTTGGACGGCAAGAGGTATAATGTAGAAAAACAGCCGGCGGTCCGCCCTGCATAAGCCGGGCGGCGGCCGCATACGATGAGTCGAAGCGGCAAGGAGGCGTGTTCGGATGGCGGGTACGGGCCAGCATGAGCTGGAGCGGATCACATTGATTCATACGAACGATTTGCACAGCCATTTCGAGGCGATGCCGCGCATCGCCTCGTTCATTCGCGTGCAGCGCGAACTGCTCGGCGCGGATCGGGTGCTGGCGCTCGATATCGGCGACCATCTCGATCGGATGAGTCCCGAGACGGAAGGGACGGACGGCCGGGCGAACGTCGATGTGCTGAACGCCACCGGCATCGAGGCGTTCGTGCCCGGCAACAACGAAGGGCTGACGCTCGCGCCGGAGCTGCTGCGTGCCGCGTTCGCCGGGCGCGCCCGGTTCCCGGTCGTATGCGCGAACTTGCGCGAAGCGTCGACCGGCCGCATCCCGGACTGGATGACGCCGACGCATGTCATTGTCAAAGGCAAGCTGCGCATCGGCCTGATCGGCGTGACGGCCGCCTTCGCGGACTATTACAGGCTGCTCGGCTGGATTGCGGACGAGCCGCTGCAGGCGGTCGCCGCCCGCGCCGCAGAGCTGCGCGGACAGGCGGATATCGTTGTCGTGCTTTCGCATCTCGGCTTGCGGCTGGACGAGCAAATGGCGGCGGAGGTGCCGGGGATCGACGTCATTCTCGGCGGCCATACGCACCATTTGCTCGAGCAGCCGCGGCAGATCGGCGCCGTTACCGTGTGCGGCGCCGGCAATACGGCGAGTACGCGGGCGTCGTCGAGCTCGCGTACTGCCCGCAGCGGCGGCGGCTCGTCCAAGCCGCCGGCCGCGTCGAGGACGTCGGCAGCTGCGCGGCCGACCCGGAAGTGAGCCGGCTCATCGCAGAGAGCCGGCGCGAGAGCGCGGCCGTCCTCGCCGAGACGGTCGCCGTGCTGGAGGAGCCGCTCCCGCTCAGCTGGAGCGGCGAATCGCCGCTCGCCAACTTGATGGCGAGCGGGCTGCGCGCGTGGACCGCGGCCGAGATCGGGCTCGTCAACGCCGGCCAGGCGACGGCCGGCTTGCCCGCGGGCCGCGTCACCCGGGCCAGGCTGCTGGAGCTGTGCCCGGGCCCGATCAATCCGTGCCGCATGCGGCTGCGCGGGGCACATATCAGGCGCGCACTCGAAGAAGCGCTGCTGCCGGAATTTACCGGGAAGGAAATTCGCGGCTTCGGCTTCCGCGGCAAAGTGCTCGGGACGCTCGCTCTGGACGGGATTACGGTCGAAGCCGAGCTGGACCGCCCCGCGTACGAGCGCATCGTGCGCGCGGCCGTCGGCGGCGGGGAGCTGGAAGATGAACGCGAGTATGTCGTCGGTACGATCGATATGTTTACGTTCGGCGCCGGCTATTTGTCGCTCAGCCACGGCACGCATGTGGAATACATGGTGCCCGAGCTCCTGCGCGACGTCCTGGCCGGGCAGCTGCGGGACGCGGCGGCTCTCCGTGACAGCACGGCGCCCCGTTGGCACGTGCGCGGCGGCGCGCGCTAAGCGGGGCAGCACCGGCCGGATAGCGTCTTAATAAAATATTAAGTTGTTTTCCGTCCGTCCGGCGAGCTACAATGGAGGATGTTTGATGGGAGACAGGCCGCATCGATTCGGGACAAGTCTCCCGTCGAGGGTCATGATCAAGGAGGGGCTGCGGAGGTTATGTTGGAGCTGCACTATTGGGTAGCGGTCATTATCGGTATTGTAGAAGGCTTGACGGAATTTTTGCCGGTTTCTTCGACCGGACATATGATTTTAACGCAGGCGCTGCTCCGTATCCCGGAGGACAACGAAATCATGAAAACGTTCGAGGTCGTCATTCAGCTAGGCGCGATACTGGCTGTCGTTGTCGTATACTGGAAGCGGATTTTGCAGCTGTTCGGATTGGCGGGCCGATCGGCTCCCGCAGGCAAAAGGAAGCTGAATTTGCTGCACATTCTCATCGGCATCATACCGGCCGGCTTGATCGGTTTCCTGTTCAACAAGACCATCGAAGCGAAGCTGTTCTCGCCTGTGACGGTCGTGCTCAGCCTCGTTGTCGGCGGTGTGCTTCTGATCGTTGCCGAGAAGCTGCCGGGTCGCCGGACGGCGGATACTATGGACGACATTACGTATCGGCAAGCGTTTTACATCGGATTGTACCAAATATTGGCCGTCGTCTGGCCGGGATTTTCCCGCTCCGGGGCGACGATTGCGGGCGGCATGCTCTCGGGCGTATCGCGCGGCGCTTCCGCCGACTTTACGTTCATTATGGCGATACCGCTCATGTTCGCCGCTACGGCGCTGTCGCTGCTCAAGAAGCACGACATGTTCACGCCGGACGTGATCGGCTTTTTCGCGGTCGGCTTCATCGTCTCGTTCATCGTGGCGCTGCTGGCCGTCGTGACGTTCATCAAGCTCGTTTCGCGGTTGAAGCTGACGTACTTCGCTTATTACCGGTTCATCGTAGCTGCGCTGTTCGTCCTATATTTTTGGGTATTTTGACGCAGGTTCACCTGACAATTTTCGAAAAACCACGCCATAAGGCGCGGTTTTTTTTATTGCTCTTTTCCAATGAATGTTTTACATTTAGGAGGAAGTCATAAAGTCTGCCCGAGAAAGTATGGCTCAGCTCGGATCGGAAATGTGGGTCTCTTCCTTTCTCGGGCAGTGCGAAGCCATACAAGCTAACAAGAAATGAGGGTGATGTCATGCGTCTGCTGCCGATCTCCTCCTGCCCGCCCGGAGTCAAGTTAGCCAAACATATATACAACGAGGAGGGGATCGTGCTGCTGGCCACCGGCGTCGAACTGACCGAACCGCTCTTGGCCCGCCTGTCTCACCATGGCATCGACCATATATACGTTCACGACTCCCGCACCGACGACATCGTCATCGAAGATGTCCTCAGCGTGGAGACACGCGTACGGACGACCCGCGAAATTCGGCACACGTTCATCAAAATGATGGACGATGCCGGCAAAAAGCGGCTTGTCAGCACGTACCATCTCGGCAAAACGTTCCGTCCGCTTATGGAGGACGTCATCGACGAGCTCAGCCGTCATCCCGACGCGATGATCATGCTCACCAACATATCGGTCGCCGATCATTATTTGTTCCAGCACTCCTTGAACGTGGGCATTTACGCCACAATGCTCGGGCTGGCGCACGGCTACAACAAAGAAGAGCTCATGGTGCTCGGCCTCGGCGCGCTGCTGCACGATATCGGCAAAACGAAAGTGCCGCTGGAGCTGCTGCGCAAGCCGGGCAAGCTCACGATCGAGGAATTCGAAGAAATTAAAAAGCATACGGAATACGGCTTCGCGATGCTGAAAGACGAGCCGAACATGCCGCTGCTCGCCGCCCATTGCGCCTTCCAGCATCACGAACGGATCAACGGCAGCGGCTATCCGCGCGGCCTGGCCGGCGACGATATCCACGAATATGCACGCTGGATCGGACTCGTCGATTCGTACGACGCGATGACGACGCAGCGCGTTTACCGCACCGCCATGCTGCCACATCAGGCGCTGGAGACGCTGTTCACCGGCGCGGGCACGCTGTACGATCAGGACAAAATCGCCCTGTTCCGCGACAAAATCGCGCTGTACCCGATCGGCGTGACGGTCACCTTGAACAGCGGCGAGACGGCAGTTGTCGTCGATCTGAACGCGTCGGCCCCGCACCGTCCGGTTGTGCGCGTGCTGGAGGACGAGAACGGGCAGGAAATCGTGCCCTATGAGATCGACCTGTCCAAGAAGCTGTCGGTGATGATCGCGGCTGTCAATCAGGTGAAAATCGAACAATATTGAGCATACTGTAACCGATCGCAACGAACAGAACCTGGCATCAGGTTCTTTTTTGTTGCTGCATCACAGAGTGCAGGCCGCGCCTATAGGCAGGCTGATTCCGCTCTGTTTTTCTTTTCCCGGGGTTTCAGTTACAATAAAGGATAAACGTCCAAACGACTAAGATAAAACAAAGGTGTGCTGGTAAAAGTGACGAATCCGATACTGCCTGCGGCCGGCGCCGCTGCCGGACTGCAGCCGCTCTCGCCCGAATACGACCCGTGGGATCCGCTCCGCTCGCTGCACGCTTACGGCAGCCACGTGCTGACGAGCGTGGAATTCACAGTGACGAACTTATGCAATATGCGCTGCGAGCATTGCGCCGTCGGCGATTCGCTGCTGGTGAAGGAGGGCGCGCGGCTGCCGATCGAGCGGGTGTTGAAGCGGCTCGACGAGATCGAACGGCTGGAGACGATCAGCATTACCGGCGGGGAGCCGATGCTGCATGAAGAGACGGTCAGAACCGCGATATTGCCGCTGCTTCGCTACGCCAGACAGCGCGGCGTGCGGTCGCAGATCAACTCCAATGCGACGCTTGAGCTGGAGCGCTACGAGGCGATTGCGCCCTATCTCGATGTGCTTCATATTTCGTTCAACTATACGGATCCGGCCGATTTTCACCGCGTCGGCTTTGCGAGGAGCGGCCGTCCCGTCGGCAGGGAAGCTTCCGACAAGCTGTACCGGCGCATGGTCGACAACACCGTCTCGCTTTCGCGCGGCGGCCTGTTCGTCTCGGCCGAGACGATGATCAATTTCCGCACGCATACGAAGCTGGCCGACATCCATAGATTAATTGTAGAGATGGGCTGCCGCCGCCACGAAGTGCATCCGATGTATCCGAGCGCGTTCGCTGCGGACTTGCCGCTGCTGACGCTTGACGAGCTGCGGGCGGCGATTCACGGTTTGCTGGACGCACGCGATCCGAACGTGTGGATGCTGTTCGGGACGCTGCCGTTTTTCGCCTGCAGCCCGTTGGAAAGCGACCGCGAGCTCGTGCAGCGGCTGCGCGCCGAGCCGAACGTGACGGTCCGGGGCGACCCGGACGGGCGCAACCGGCTGAACGTGAACCTGTTCAGCGGCGACGTATACGTGACCGATTTTGCCAACGAGCCGCCGCTTGGCAACGTGCTGCGCGAGCCGCTCGAGGCCGTTTTCGCCAAATGGGAGCGGCATCCGCTACGCTCGCGGGTGAACTGCCATTGTCCGGCAGCCGCCTGCTGCGGTCCGAACCTGCTCGTCGCCGACTCGTACTACCGCGGCGTCGATTTTCACCAGCGCAAAGCGATTGTGTGACCTGCCGCTTTGCAGCCAGCCGGCAAAGGAGACCGATTGTTCTTGCCACACGATTCGTACTCTTTCCATCCCGATCAAATCGTCGTCAATTTGTTGCTCGTGCTGGCGCTCGTGCTGCTGAACGGCTTGTTCGTCGCCGCGGAGTTCGGGCTCGTGCGCGTCCGCCACTCCCGCCTGCAGCAGCTGGCCGAGGAAGGCAATCCGCGCGCCAAATTCGCGCTGTCCGTCAGCCACAACCTCGATGCGTATTTGTCGGCGACGCAGCTCGGCATTACGCTCGCTTCGCTGGCGCTGGGCTGGGTCGGGGAGCAGACGGTCGCGCAGCTGATCGTCATGCCGATTTTGGCCGCATTCCATCTGGAAAATGCGATATTTGCCCATACGGTATCGTTCGTCATCTCGTTCGCCAGCATTACGTTTCTGCATATCGTGCTCGGCGAGCTGGCGCCGAAGTCGCTGGCGATCCAGAAGCCGGAAGCGACATCGCTGTGGCTCGCGGCACCGCTGCTGTTTTTTTACAAGCTGTTTCGCCCGTTCATCTGGGTGTTGAACAAAACGGCCGGCGGCTTATTGCGGACGATCGGCGTAGAGCCGGCGGGCGAAGCGCAGGAGGCGCATACGGAGGAAGAGATTCGCATCCTGATGGACCAAAGCGCTCGCAGCGGCATTATCGACAAGGACGAGATGGCGCTCTTTGACAACATTTTCGAGTTCTCCGACCGGCTCGCCCGCGAGGTGATGCTGCCGCGCATCGATATGGACTGTCTCTATTTGACGCAATCGTTCGAGGAAAACATGAAGCTCGTCTACGCCACGAAGCATACGCGCTATCCGGTGGCCCAGGAAGACAAAGACCAAATCGTCGGTTTCGTACATATTACGGATTTGCTGACGGCCGATCCGGACGAAGAGCGTAAGCTGGAGCAGTTTATTCGGCCGATTCTCAACGTGCCGGAGTCGATGGAAATCTCGCGAGTGCTGAAGCTGATGCAGAAGCGGCATTCGCAGCTTGCCATCGTCGTCGACGAGTACGGCGGCACGGCGGGGCTGCTGACGACCGAAGACATCCTGGAAGAAATCGTCGGCGAGCTGATGGACGAGTTCGACATCCACGAGCGTCCGGAGATGGAAGTGAAGGGCGAAGTCACGTTTGTGGACGGGCGGATGCTGCTGGAAGACTTGAACAGCGCCATGCAGCTCGATATCGAGGACGACGAAGTCGACTCGATCGGAGGCTGGCTGTTCAAGCATCTGGAAGGCGCCGTCGTCAAAGGCAAAAAAAATCGTGCACGGCCGGCACGAATTCGAAGTGGCGGAGGCGGAGCGGCTGCGCGTCGTGCGCGTCGCCATCCGCGCTATCAAGCCGGAACTGGAGCCGGATGCCGGCGAGGAAGCACCGGAGCGGTAACGGGTCCAGACCGGCGCATTAGGCGTTAAGCTGGAGGTGTACGGCGAGCAACGTGCCAGACGTCTCACAGCCGGATTAACGCCTAGCACGAATCGGCGGGAGCCGGGAAAGGAGCGGAACATGTCTCTGCGGACGTTAGTCATTCTCGGTCTCGCCTTGCTCGTCTTGTACGGGCTGTTTACGGTCGGGCTGCCGTTCTTGCTGGCGCTTATGACCGCGATTTTTCTCGAGCCGATCCATCAGCTGCTCATTCGGCGCCTCCGCTTTGGCCGGCTCGGCGCGGCGACGCTCGTGTGCACGCTGTTTACGCTTGTCGGCCTGCTGCTGGCCTATTTGCTCGGCACGAAAATCGTGACCGAAGTGGTGCAGTTTTGGAAAGACGTGCCGTCTTATATTAACGAGGCCAAAGCGTACATCGACAACGCCTCGACGCAGACCGAGCTGTTCTACAATTCGCTGCCGCCGGAGACGGCCGACCTGATCCGAAGCGGCATCGACAACGGGCTGACGAAGCTGACGGACTCGCTGACCGGGCTGATCAAAGACGTATCGTCGTATTTTTTGGGCGTGGCCAAGTCGATTCCGAATTTTCTCATCTTCCTCGTCGTGTATGTCATTGCGCTCTATTTGTACGCGTACAGCTTGCCGCTGCTGCGCTCCTCGTTCGTCGCCCTGTTCGAGGCCGGCTCGCGGGACAAAGTGTCCGACGTGCTTGACAATTTGCGGCTGGCGATTTTCGGTTTCATCCGGGCGCAGCTCATTTTGTCGATCTTGACGTACCTTGTCTGCTTCGTCGGGCTTATATTTCTGCATGTGCAATATCCGCTCGCGATCGCGCTGCTTGTCAGCGTCGGCGAATTTATTCCGATCGTCGGCACCGGGCTCATCTTCCTGCCGTGGGCCGGCTACCAGTTCCTGAACGGCAACTCCGGGCTGGCCATCGCCATTCTCGTCCTATTTCTCGTCATCGTGCTGTTCCGCCGCATCGTCGAGCCCAAAATTCTCAGCGACTCGGTCGGCATCTCTTCCCTCGCGGCGCTCGTTTCCGTTTACGTCGGGTTTGAGCTCGTCGGCATCGTCGGCATTTTTCTCGGGCCGGTGCTCGTCATTATTTATCAGGCGATGCGCCGGGCCGGGCTGCTGACCATTCAAATCAGGCTGGAGTAACGAACGGCTGCTTGCGCAAAATGGCCCTGGGACCGTAATTTCGGTCGCAGGGCCATTTTGGCAGGGGCGGCGCAGAAAGTTTGCATGGGGCGAACAATAGCTATATAATAAAGCAATAATGAATGAACATTCATTCCGGTAGCAGCTTGGAGGTGAAGTTTTGGAAGCGACCGTAAGCAAGCGCGACAAAATTTTGGACGCGGCACTCCTCTTATTTGCGGAGCGGGGATACGACGGCACGACAGTTCCGATGATCGCCGATACGGCAGAGGTTGGAGCGGGGACGATTTACCGGTACTTCGAAAGCAAAGAAGTGCTGGTGAACGTATTGTTTCAGGAGTGCGTCACGCGATTTATCGGTTCGGTGTCGCGAAACTACCCGCACGCGGCAAACATTCGCGCACAGTTTACCCATATATTCGGCGGCATGGTCCGGTTTGCCAAAGACGATATTCACGCGCTGCATTTCATCGAAACTCACAGCGGCGCCCGCTATTTGGATCCGAAAAGCCGCGAGACGTTTCAGCAATTGATGGATTTTCTTCATGCTTTTGTGCATTCCGGCAAGGAGCAGGGGCTGATCAGGCCGCTGCCGTCCGATGCGCTGATTGCCATCGTGTTCGGAGCGTTTACCAAAATGTTCACCTTGATCAGAGCCGGAAAAATAACCGAGACGCCGGAGCTTTTGTCTCAAATCGAAGAAAGCTGCTGGGACGCCGTCAGAGTCCATTCGGATTGAAGACGGCTTTGTTTTGCCGCACACGGAATGAATATTCATTCCGAACCCTTTCCGTATTAAGGCATAACTTTTACCAATCCCTTAAATAGACCCTCTTGGAAGGATGGATGAACATGTCTGATTCCGCTCTCATTCCACAGCCGAAAACGTTTGGCCCGCTCGGCAATTTGCCGCTGCTCGATCTGGATGCGCCCGTCCAATCGCTGGTGAAGCTCGCTTACGAGCACGGGCCGATTTTCCGCATGGATTTGCCGGGGAGGAGCGAAATTTTTATTTCCGGCCACGACCTGGTTGCGGATGCTTGCGACGAATCCCGCTTTGACAAAAGAGTATGGGCGCCGCTGCAAAAGGTTCGCGCCTTTGCCGGCGACGGCTTGTTCACCAGCGAGACGGAGGAGCCGAATTGGCGAAAAGCGCACAACATCTTGCTGCCCAGCTTCAGTCAAAGAGCGATGCAGGGCTATCATGCGATGATGGCGGATCTCGCGCTGCAGCTTGTGCAAAAGTGGGCTCGATTGAACCCGGACGAAAGCGTGGACGTTCCGGATGATATGACCCGCCTTACCTTGGATACGATCGGGCTGTGCGGATTCAATTACCGGTTCAACAGCTTTTACCGGGAACAGCCGCATCCTTTCATCACCAGCATGGTCCGGGCTTTGAACGAGGCGATGAATCAGCTGCAGCGACTCGGGTTGCAGGATAAGCTGATGGTATGGACCAAACGGCAATTCAAGCAAGATATTCAGGCGATGTACTCCCTGGTGGATAAAATGATCGCCGAACGCAAAGCGCATGGCCAGCAAGGCGGAGAAGATCTGCTCGCGCATATGCTTACGGGCAAAGATCCGGAGACCGGCGAACCGCTGGACGACGAAAATATCCGATACCAAATTATTACGTTCCTCATTGCCGGACATGAAACGACAAGCGGACTGCTGTCTTTCGCCATCTACTTTTTGCTGAAACACCCGGATAAGCTGCAAAAGGCTTACGAAGAGGTGGACCGCGTTTTGGCCGAACCGGTCCCGACCTATTCCGAGGTCCGCGAGCTGAAGTATGTCCGAATGATTTTAAACGAGACATTGCGCCTATGGCCTACCGCCCCGGCTTTCTCCTTGTATGCGAAAGAAAATACGGTGCTCGCCGGCAAATATCCGTTGAAAAAAGGAGAGAGCGTGAGCGTTCTGATTCCTAAGCTGCACAGGGACGCTTCGGTGTGGGGGGACGATGCGGATCAGTTTTGCCCGGAACGGTTTGAAGACCCGAGCCGGATTCCGCAACATGCCTACAAGCCGTTCGGGAACGGCCAGCGCGCGTGCATCGGGCAGCAGTTCGCCCTGCAGGAAGCGACGCTCGTGCTCGGGATGGTTCTCAAGCATTTTGAACTGATCGATCATACGAATTATCAATTGAAAGTGAAGGAAACGTTGACCCTGAAGCCGGAAGGGTTCACGATGCGGGTCCGCCCCCGCGGCCAGGCGGCCTTTGCCGTTACCGCTGGCGGGAGCTCGGCGCCGTCCGTCACGCCGGCGAAGCGAGAGGCGTTACAAACGGCGGAAGCCACAATACTCCGCTGCTCGTACTGTACGGGTCCAACCTGGGGACGGCCGAAGGCATTGCCCGGGAGCTCGCCGATACCGCCCGATATTACGGATTTCGCAGCGAGGCGGCGCCGCTAAACGACCGCGCGGGCAAACTGCCCAAGGAAGGCGCAGTCTTTATCGTCTCCGCCTCCTACAACGGGAAGCCGCCGAGCAATGCGCGCGAATTCGTGCAATGGCTTGAGGCGACGGAACCCGGCGAGCTTGAAGGTGTCCGGTATGCGGTGTTCGGCTGCGGCGACCGCAACTGGGCAAGCACGTATCAGCAGGTTCCTCGTTTCATCGACGAGCAGCTTGCGGCCAAAGGGGCGATACGGCTCGTTTCGCGCGGGGAGGCGGATGCGGGCGGCGACTTTGAGAAGCAGGTCGAGGAATGGAGCGCCCGACTTTGGCCGGAAGCGATGCACGCGCTGGGCTTGAGAAGCAGCGGCTTGCCGCAGCAGGAACGAAGCGCGCTCAGCATTCGGTTCGTCAGCGGTCCGATCGGAACGCCGCTTGCGGATACGTACGGTGCGCTTCCCGCTACGGTTGAAGAAAACCGCGAGCTTCAAGGGGAAGGCAGCGGCCGGAACACCCGCCATTTGGAGATTGCTCTGCCGGAAGGGGCGGCTTACCGGGAAGGAGATCACCTCGGAATTCTTCCCAAAAATGCGCCGGAACTTGTGGATCGCGTCCTTCGGCGATACGGCTTGCAGGGCGGCGATCATTTGATGGTCAGCGCCTCCGGACGCAGTGCCGCGCATCTCCCGCTCGATCGCCCGATCAGCGTCCAGGATTTGCTCAGCCACAGCGTGGAGCTGCAGGAGGCGGCAACTCGCGCGCAGCTTCGCGAACTGGCTGCTTGTACCGTATGCCCTCCGCACAAAAAGGAGCTGGAGGCGCTGCTGCAGGAGGACGCCTATAAGGAAAAAGTGCTGGACAAACGGCTGACGATGCTCGATCTGCTGGAGAAGTATCCGGCCTGCGAGCTTCCGTTCGAACGGTTTGTCGAGCTGCTGCCGCCGCTCAAGCCGCGGTATTACTCCATTTCCAGCTCGCCCAAAATGCGCCGGGACCGGGCCAGCATTACGGTCGGCGTCGTGCGCGGGCCAGCCAGAAGCGGACTCGGCGAATACCTCGGCGTCGCCTCGAATTACTTGGCCGATCGGCGGCCCGGTGATGCGATCGCGATGTTTGTGCGAACGCCCGAATCCGGATTTCAGCTTCCCGAGCTTGCGGAAACGCCGATCATCATGGTTGGGCCAGGTACCGGGGTTGCGCCTTTTCGCGGATTTCTTCAGGCGCGGCGCGCCTTGCTCCAGGAAGGGAAGGCGCTCGGAGAGGCGCATCTGTATTTCGGCTGCCGCCATCCGCAGCACGATTACTTGTACCGGGAGGAGCTGGAGCAATACGAACGTGACGGCCTGGTTCGTCTCCATACGGCTTTCTCGCGGGCGGAGGCCGGGCCCAAGGCGTATGTGCAGCATTTGATCAGGCGCGATGCCGCCAAGCTGATCGACTTGCTGGACCGGGGGGCGAAGCTGTATGTATGCGGCGACGGCAGCAAAATGGCTCCGGAAGTGGAGGAGACGTTCCGGGACGCCTACCGCGAAGCTCGCGGCGCAACGGAAGCGACCGTGCAAAGCTGGCTGGAAAAGCTGCAAAGCGAAGGCCGCTACGCCAAGGACGTATGGGCCGGAAACGATTGATGAGCATGGATGCCTGACCGGACGCAGGACGCATCCAACCGATCGTGCAGGTGTGAAATGGTGGCCCCGTACATTTTATAGAAACGCTTGAAGCAAGTGCGGGATGCCCCTCCGGGCGCGGAGAAATCCGGCCAATAGCCAAAAAAGCCAGGTGCGCTGACGAAAGCGCCCCTGGCTTTTTGCCGATCGTTCCGTTTAATACACCCGTCTGGCGCCCAAATAGCGCGGCCCCCAATAGCTGTTGTCGAGCGATTGGATTTTGACGCCGGCGGACCGGGTCGGGGAGATGAAGCTGCCGCCTCCGACGTAGAAGCCGACATGCGACACGGTGCCGTCCTGATTGTCGCTGAAGAAAACGAGATCGCCCGGCTGCAGGGCGCTGCGGCCGACGGCAAAGCCCGTTTGGAACAGCTCGGAGGACGTCGAACGCGGCATCGCCACACCGAACTTGTTGAACATGAAATAGACGAAGCCGGAGCAGTCGAAGCCGGACGGCGTCGTTCCGCCCCATACGTACGGTACGCCGTTGTAAGTCGAAGTGTCCGCGATCAGATTTTGCTTCACCACAGCGTGGCTGATTGCGGTTTGCGTTACCGTGTCGGCGGCGCCGGTGACGGGCAGCCGGTAAGCGGCTTGGAAGCTTGAAACCGCTTGCATCGTGTATGTGCCGTAATACCCGGTGACGCTTGGGTATGTAAAATAGCCGAGCGCTTTGAGGCTCGTTTGCAGCGCTGAGACGTCGGCACCGCTGGCGCCTTGCGCAAGCGACGTTGTCGCGGCTTCCGCGCGGGCGGTCGGAAACAAGGCCGCGCCCGATGCGCCCGCTGCCAGTATGGCGGCGGATAATGCCAAAGTGCGCAGCGTTTTGACAGCAAAGCTCTTCGTTGACTTGTTCATGTTGTGGCCTCCTTTGATGTGCGTCAGAAAGCAGAAGCTGCGCCTCTTCGGCTGAATCGCTGCAGTTAACGCGCTCGTCCGCAAGAACGGCGCAGCTTGCCGCTTCGCATTCGTTGTGCCAGGGGGCATTGCGGAGGTGTGGAAGTTCGATCCACAGCTGCCTGAGGCTTCCGAATTGGGTTGCCGTACCCTTATTTTAACGGTGCTTGCCAGCCCGAGACAACCCTCCAAAAGCTGGCATCCGAAGCGAAACGCAGTCATATCCGGCCGCTCGCAGGTCATATATGTGGTAGTAATGACCTTGAACCGAGTAAAGGAGGATGGCACGTGAACGAGTACATAGCCCACGCCGGCGCCGCCGATCAGCTGCGCGTCTGGCATCCGTTCGTCAGTCCGCTGGACCCGTGTCCGCCCATTGCGGAAAAAACGTTCATCATACCGCCGAACGTCACGATGCCGTGGCAGCCGCCCGGTTTGCCGCAGTTCAGCCCGTATGAAGCGCTCAAGCTCGGCACGCTGTGGCCGGCTTATTACAGCCCTTACGAAACGACGCCGAAATAATCAACCGCCCCCGGTTGCCGGGAAAGGAGGGCCGCCTCATGACTAGAAAGATGCCGGATCATTATTACAAGCTGCTGCGCGATTTGCAGGCGATGGATTTCGTGCTGGTGGAGCTGACGCTGTATCTCGATACGCATCCGCACGACATGGCTGCGCTGCAGCAATACAACCAGTTCGCTTCGGCAAGGCAGCATCTGAGCGCGCAGTTCGAGCAGGAATTCGGACCGCTGAAGCACTTCGGGCAAGGCTACACCCGTGCGCCGTGGCAGTGGAACGAAACGCCGTGGCCGTGGCAAGTGTGACGGCGCGGGATGGCATATGGGAGTTGAACGACTGCCCGACTCGCGTTCCTCCCGAATGCTCCTTTATGGAGCACAAGACGGGCGGCGCCGCAATCCCATATGCAATCCGAATTGCCGGCGGAGGAACAATGTGACCGAAAGCGAACGGGAGGGCTCGAGCGATGTGGATTTATGAGAAAAAGCTGCAATATCCCGTCAAGGTGAGCAAATGCGACCCGTACATGGCGAAGCTGCTGCTGGAGCAATACGGCGGGGCGGATGGGGAGCTAGCCGCAGCGCTGCGCTACTTGAACCAGCGGTATACGATCCCGGACAAGGTGATCGGCCTGCTTACCGACATCGGGACGGAGGAATTCGCCCACCTGGAAATGATTGCCACAATGGTCTATAAGCTGACGAAGGATGCAACGCCCGAGCAATTGCGGGCGGCCGGGCTTGGGGACCATTACGCGAACCACGACAAAGCGCTGTTTTACCAAAATGCTTCCGGCGTCCCATGGACCGCGACGTACATTCAGGCCAAGGGCGATCCGATCGCCGACCTGTACGAGGACATCGCCGCCGAGGAGAAGGCGCGGGCGACGTATCAGTGGCTCATCGACATGACCGATGACGTCGACCTGCAGGACGGCCTCAAATTTCTCCGCGAGCGCGAAGTCATCCACTCGCTGCGCTTTCGCGAAGCGGTGGAAATTCTTAAAGAATCGCACGGCGTGAAGAAGGTGTTCTAACCGCCGGAATGAAAAAGGACCGAGCGATCATGGTGCCGCCCGGTCTTTTTCGTGCGTTCCTCATTCATCCCGCAAGGCTCTTATCGCGCTTGATAGTCCAAGCCGCTTGTGTCATTGATGAAAGATTCGATCAAATCGGCGACCATTCCGGCGCCTTTGCTATTTAAGTGAATATTGTCGATCGTCAATTGCAAGCCGCGTTTGGCAGAGATGGCGTCCAAATTGCGCCTCAACATGAAATGCTGCATGGAAGCGGTCGACGACTGGTACAAACCCGGCCGGTACGGAAAACGTGACGGTTTGTTGTGCGATTGCAGGTACGCTTTCATATGTTCGTTCAAAGGCAAATAGGTCACGCCGTGCGCTTTGGCGACGTCGCTTATGATTGTGCTGTATTCCCCGGTTCGCCTATTCGCTGCGGAGTCCACATCCTCTCCGATGACCGGCAGGGACAGGAGGGCGACATGAGCTGATGTCCTTTCCTTCAGCTCCTTCACGATGACGTTCAAGTTCTCTCTGTACCAATCGGGGGAGGGGGTAACGGGAAGCTTTTTGAGGAAACAGAGCAGCCGGCTGTTCTTTGGACTAAGCGTCGAATTGGCGTCGTTCGTTCCGATCAGTACGGTGACCACGTCCGGGTTTTGGGCGATCACTTCGTTCAATCGATTCCGCAGGTTAAAAGCAACATCGTAGTTGACTCCAGCGTTCGCGAAAGCGATGGGACGATCCGAGAAGCGGCGGCGGAGCATTTCTACATAGTCGACGCTAACCTGGCCTCGGGTAATGCTGCATCCGGCGCAGACGACGCGTTTCGTTTCCGTTTTTCCGAAAGGTTGATTGTCCATGTCCCATCTTCCTCTCATCGCAGTCAAACCCGCAGGTAATCCGGTCTCCATGTCTTGATCGACCGCTTGATGTCATCCGGACTCAGATGATCCTGTGCGGCTCGCGAGCATAACTCCGGAAATTGTTCGTCCGAGGCAAACCTCAGGGCAATAATCTGGGACAGTGTCAGGCTCGGGTCGAGCAGATGCCCCGTGAGCACGTAGTGCCGGAAATTTTCTTCGGATCGAATGACTCTGTCCTGCACCTTTTTCGCATATTCGCGTGTCAGAACGGCTGCGATCGCCAATGCAACGGAAGCCATGAGCAGCACAATCGCGTACCACAGGTCCATGCTTCCCCGGAATTTAGGGAAGATATGCAGAAGCGATCCGATGACGGTTAAGGCGGAAAGCGGAACTAACAAAAAATGAAAGAGCGGATGAAGCCGAACATGATTTTTGTAGCTTTGCTGTTTCATGTCGATACGCCTCCTGTGTGTAGTTATCATTTGTTTTCGAGCGATGATGTTTACCCGAACAACGTTTGAACGATATTCTCGGCATAGTTTTTTTGAGCCGACTTCGATTCGGTTTCGCCCAGAAATTGCAGCTGAAACGCCCGCTGAAAACAGGCGCCGAGCAGCAAGTCCGCAACGATCCTCGGTTTTAATCCGGGAGCGATGCGTCCGTTCGTTTGTTCGGCATGGAGATATGCGGCCACCGTTTCGTTAGGCCTGTGCGGACCTTCGTTGCGCTCCCGAAACCCGTCCCGGTGGCCGGTCAATAGTTCCGGTTCCGAGAAGACGGAGGCCAAGATGGGCATCGAATGGAGATAGAACGCTAGCGCCGCTTCCGCAACCTCCGTCAAGGTTTCCTGCACGGTTCCAGTACCCACGCGCTTCGGCAAGGACACTAGCGTTTTTTTGAAGTTCGGAAGCAGCTGTCCTCTCGTTACTTGCAAAAAAATATCGTCCTTGCCTTTAAAGTAAAGGTACAAACTCCCTTCCGAGCATCCGGCGATGCGGGCAATCTCTTTCGTTGTCGCCCGAGCCAGCCCTTTGTCTCGAATCACTTGTTCCGCCGCGTGCAAAATTCTTTCTTTGATGTCCAAATAAACCACCCGCTTTTTCGCTGTTTGGAATTGTATGGAAGGATTTATGCTTATTATGAGTGAGCGCTCACTTATTGTCAATCAAAAAAAATAAGATAAAATCATAACTTTTTATTACTTTGAATGAGTGAGCGCTCATTTTCCCATTCCCTGGACTGGGCAGCCTCCACTCATGGCAGATCCGCTTGGCAAGGGCGATCCGATCGCCGGCCTGTCGAGGGCATCGCGAGGCGCGACATCTAAAAACGCGCAAAACCTCCTGAACTCTTGGCGCAAAGCCGCGAAGTTCAGGAGGTTTTGTCGTGTTCGCCGGGCCGTTTCGCGAAGGGACGAGCGTCAGCGCTGCGCCGCAAGCTCGACCGCTTGCCGCACGAAGCCGTCCCCCTGCGCCAGCAGCTCGCCCGCGCGGGCCGCGTCGACGCCGGCCAGCAGCATGACGATGGCCGTCTTGACATGGCCGCCGCTCGCATACGTAACGGCGTTCACATCGTCGTCGTTCGCGCCGGTCGCGAGCCGGATGATCCGCTTGGAGCGGTAGACCAGCTTCTCGTTCGTCGGAACGAGATCGACCATCAAGTTGTCGTACACTTTGCCGATGCGGATCATCGCCGTCGTCGTCAGCATGTTCAAAATCATTTTTTGCGCGGTGCCCGATTTCATGCGCGTCGAGCCGAGCACGACTTCGGGGCCGACGACGGCTTCCAGCATCAGGTCGGCGCAATCCCGCATCGGCGAATCCAAATTGTTGCACAGGCCGATGACGGAAGCGCCGAGCTCTTTCGCCCGCCGCATCGCGCCGAGCACGTACGGCGTGCGGCCGCTTGCCGCGATGCCGACGACGACGTCGCTGGCCGTTACGCCGCGCTCGTCGAGATCGGAGGCGCCGTTCTCGGCGTGGTCCTCGGCCCCCTCGACGGCGTCGCGAATCGCTTTGTCGCCGCCGGCGATAATGCCTTGCACCATCGACGGATCGGTGCCGAACGTCGGCGGGCATTCCGACGCATCGAGGATGCCGAGCCGTCCGCTCGTGCCGGCGCCGACGTAAAACATTCGCCCGCCGCGCTTGAAGGCGGCGATGATGAGGTCCGTGGCGGCGGCAATATCCGGCAAAATCGCCTCGACAGCCGCAGTTACCTTGCGGTCTTCCTCATGGATGCGGCGCACGATGTCGAGCGTGCTGAGCCGGTCAATGCCTCGCGTATGTTCATTCACTTGTTCCGTCGTCAGTTTGCTGAGCAAGTTACTCATGTTGAAAGCTCCTTTAAGATCGTTATCGTTCCGCAGCGGGAGAGGCTGCCAGCAGCGCGGCTCCGTGCGCAGCGGAGCGTTTCATCGGCACGGGCCGCAGCTGCGAAGAAACTTGGCGCAGCTCGGCTTCGTACGCAGCGCGGAACAAAGCCGAGCGGGTGAAGATCGATCCCGCCAACACGAGCTCTCCGCTCGCAAAAGGCGGGTGGCGGCGCACGAGCGCCGCCGTCTGCGCCGCCAGCTTCTGCGCTTCCTCGCGCAGCACCGCTTGCGCCGCCTCATCGCCGTCTGCGCCCGCTTCGATGCAAATTCGGGCGAAGCCGGCGAAGTCCTGCTTTTTCCTCTCGGGCGCGTATACGTAATCTTTCAGCTCCGGCGGCGAGGCGATCCCTATGCGCTCCAGCACCATCTCCGTCATCCGGGTCGGCGGCAAAATGCCGTCAAAGCTGTCCATGACAGTTTGCAGCGTGCGCAGACCGATCGCGTAGCCGCTGCCCCAGTCGCCGAGCAGATGGCCCCAGCCGCCGGCGCGCAGCTTGCGCCCGTCAGCGGTAATGCCGTACACGATCGAGCCGGTGCCGCTGATCGCGACCATACCGGCCAGCTGCCGAGTCGTGCCGTACAGAGCGATCTCCGCGTCGTTGCCGACAAGGAGCCGCATATGCTCCGGCACGCCGCGCAGGCGGGCGTACCGAAGCAAAGCGTCGCGCCACTTGCGGCGCTCTTCGTCGCGATCGGCTCCGGCTAGGCCGATACAGATGCCGGCGCAATCCGACGCCGAGAGTGTGCCGGACGTCCATAGCCGATCCAAAATATCGGTGACGGCGCTGACTGCCTGCTCGAAGCCGACGGCGAACACGTTGCTGGCGCCGCCGACCATTTCCGCTATAGGCGCCTCCCCGCCGAGCTCGAGGGCAACGGCTTCCGTTTTCGTGCCGCCGCCGTCTATCCCTATCGTGTATTGCAATGTTTTCACCCGCTTCTTTATGCATATTACGTGATACGTGAGCTTTTTCCTGTAGTATAAAATAGTTAACACGCTTTGTAAAACAAAATTTCAGATAATAAAAAACATCTTGAAATATTATTTCACACAAGCTATAATGGGCTCATTGGAATGGAAGCGATATCATTCCCATTTACTGTTAGGGGGGGCACGCAAACGTGAGAAAAAGCAAATGGTTAGTATGGAGCCTTGTGCTCGCGCTTGTATTCGTAACGGCTGCATGCAGCAAAAAAGATCCGGCGCCGAGCGCAAGCGGAGGCACGGGAACGGGCGGCAAAGACGCGCCCAAAACCGAGCAGCAAGGCAAGCCGGACACCGTTAAAGTATGGACTTATCCCGTACATGCGAAATATGAAGACGATTTGAAAGATCTGATCAAAGATTTCAACGCCAAATACCCGAACATCAAGGTCGAATACGAAATGCTGTCATGGGCGGAAGGTCCGAAGAAATTCGACGTCGCGCTCAACGCGGGCGATCCGCCGGACCTGTACTTCCACGCCGTAAGCGGCCAATATGTGAGCACAGGCCTCGCGCTGCAGCTCGACCAATACTTGACCCCCGAAATTAAAGGCGACTACTTGCCGGGAACGCTCGACCTGGCGAAAATCCAGGGCAAGCAGTACGGCCTGCCGCTGTACCAATTCCAGTGGGGCTGGGGCGGCAACAAGCGCATCCTCGAGGAAGCCGGCGTAGACTGGAAAAAAATTCAGCAGCAAGGCTGGACGTGGAGCGAGTTCGCGGAAATCGCCAAGAAGCTGACGAAGAAGCTTCCGGACGGCAGCATGCAGTACGGTCTCGTCACCGACGGCAACGGCGCCAACAACGACTTTATCCAGCTTGTGACGCGCAACTCCGGCCTGGACGACGTCGTCGACAAAGACGGCAAGTTCATCTGGAACGACGACCGCATCCTCGACTCCTTGAAATTTATCGACGGCCTGATGAAGAGCGGCGTTATGCCGAAAGAAACGGCGGCGCTCGCAGCGCAAAAACGGACCGATATGTTCTATGCCGGCCAGGCGGCGATTATTTCCAAAGCGATTCCTTACTATGACGTTATGATCGCGAACCGCAACAAAGATATCGACGCAGGCAAAGTGAAGGGCGAGAAAATCGACTACATCCAGCTGCCCGTGCCGCACAACGATAAGTATCCGGCGAAAACGACGTCCGGCGCCGAAGGCTATGTCGCCTTCAAACAGAAGAACGACAAAGGCGAAGAGCACGCGAAAAACACGTTCCTCGTCATGGAAGCTTTGAGCGGCGCGAAAGCCGGCAACTCCGCCAACGAGCTGTGCCTGCCGTTCGTCCGCCAGTCGCAGGCGAAGCTGTTCGAAGGCAAAGGCCTGGCGCAGCCGTACAACAAGGCGGCCGCAGAAGCGATGGCAAAAAGCGTGGCGATGCCGGTCGATCTGACGATCAGCGCCGACACGTCGGCGAAAGTGAAGCAGTACTACGAGCAAGTGGTGAAGCCGGGCGTGCAGGCGCTGTTCACCGGGTCCAAGACGCCTGATCAGCTGGCGGACGAATTCAAATCCAAAGGCAAACAAATTTTGGGTCAGTAAACCATTGGAAGAAGCCCCGTATAGCTAGATTATATGGGGCTTTTCTTTCTATACAATCGGCAGCTGTCCGTTAGCCAGCAAGGAGGGTTTTATGCGGTCGACTACCTCGCATGCCGCCGGAAGCGGAGCCGCGCGCTTTCGCCAGTTTTTGCGGAACTACGGCTGGGCGTACGCGTTCATCGCCGTGCCGGTGCTGCTCTTTCTCGTATTTACGCTTTACCCGGTCGGTTGGGCGTTCGTCATCAGTTTTCAAAAGTACGGCATTTTGAAGTCGACATGGGTCGGTTTCGACAACTATACGTACATGTTCAAGGACGACGTGTTCTGGAAGTCGATGCGGAACACCGTCATTTTCACGATCGGGACCGTTCCCGTCAACATCTTGATTTCCTTCGGGCTGGCGTTTCTCATTTTCCAGCTGAAGCAGCGGGCGCAGACGTTTTTCAAGGCGGTGCTGTACCTGCCGACCGTCGCCTCCGGCGTTACGCTGTCGATCGTCTGGATCGCGATTTTCGATCCGACGCCGAGCGGGATGCTGAACCGTCTGCTCATCCAGCTCGGGCTCGACCCCGTCATCTGGCTCGGGCAAAAAAGCACGGCCTTGTTTTCGCTCATGCTGATGAGCTGGCTCGGCTCGCACGGCAGCGGCATCATTTTGTACCTGGCGGCGATGGGCGGCATTCCGAAATCGCTGTACGAGGCGGCGGACATCGACCATGCGAGCGGCTGGAAAAAGTTCTCGCGCATTACGTGGCCGCTGCTCAAGCCGACGACGCTGTACCTGCTCGTCACCGGCGTCATTACGTCGTTCCAGGTATTCATTTCGGTCTACTTGATGACGCAAGGCGGCCCGGACTTCGCGACGACGACGATCGCCTATTTGATTTACCAGACGGCGTTCAACTTCAACCAGTTCGGCCTCGCTTCGGCGCAGGCGTTCGTGCTGGCGGCGGTTATCGTCATTGTCTCCGTGCTGCAGTTCAAATTTTTCTCGACGGATATCGAGTACTAGGGGGGCCGGGGCATGACATCCAAATCGAAAATCGCGCTGATTGCCGTCGCCCTTGCCGTCCTTATCGTCTGGGCGTTCGTCACCGTCATACCGCTGTACTGGATGTTCATCGGATCGTTCCAGGACTCGGCGGCGTCGGCCGTCTTTAAGCCGCAAATGATTCCGGAAATATGGTCGATCGCCCCTTACGAGCGGTTTTTCCACAAAGCGGCGGCGGTCCGCTGGATCGTCAATTCGGTCATCGTCGCTTCCGTGGTGACGGTCACGAACGTGTTTTTCGCCTCGCTTGCCGGCTACGCCTTCGCCAAGCTGAAATTTCCGGGCAGCAAGACGATCTTTTGGGCTCTCTTGACGACGATGATGATCCCGGCGCAAGTGACGCTTATTCCGCTCTATATTCTCATGATCAACATTTTTCAGCTCGGCGATACGTACACGGCGATCGTGCTGCCGGCGGTCGTATCCGTCGGCAACGTTTTCCTGATGAAGCAGTATATGTCGACGCTGCCGACATCGCTCATCCATGCGGCGCGCATCGACGCCTGCAGCGAGTTCGGCATTTACCGCAAGGTGATATTGCCGATGGCCAAGCCGGGTCTTGCGGTGCTGGCAATTTTTACGTTCGTGGCGCAGTGGAACGAGTTTTTTTGGCCGCTGCTCGTGACGAAGAGCTCCGAGATGCGCACGATACAGGTCGGCCTCGCCAGCTTCGTGTTCGCGGAATCGACTGACTACGGAGCCATTATGGCGGGAGCCAGCGTCGGCGCGCTGCCGATGGTCATTCTGTTCTTCTCGCTGCAGCGTTATTTCCTGCAAGGCATTACGGTAGGCGCCGTCAAAGGGTGATTGGGGGGGAGGTTTCCGCATGGCACGCGTGGAATTTAAAAACATTGTGAAAGTATACGAAGACGAAAAAAGAGGCTCGTTCACCGCGGTGAAAGGGTCGAGCTTCGTCATCGAGGACCGCGAATTCGTCGTCTTCGTCGGGCCGTCGGGCTGCGGCAAAACGACGTCGCTGCGCATGATCGCCGGGCTGGAGCGGCAGACGAGCGGGGACATCAGGATCGGAGAGCGGGTCGTCAACGACTTGCATCCGAAAGACCGCGACATCGCGATGGTGTTCCAGGACTACGCGCTGTACCCGCACATGACGATCGCGGAAAATCTTTCCTTCGGCCTGCGCAATTTGAAGCGGCCGAAGGACGAGATCGAGCGCAAGGTGAAAGAGGCCTCGAGCATTCTCGGCCTGGGCGACATGCTGAGCCGCAAGCCGCGCGAGCTGAGCGGCGGCCAGCGGCAGCGCGTCGCCGTCGGCCGCGCGATCGTGCGCGATCCGCAGGTGTTCCTGTTCGACGAGCCGCTGTCGAACCTCGACGCCAAGCTGCGCATTCAGATGCGCGTCGAGCTGGCCGAGCTGCACAAGCGGCTCGGGGCGACGATCGTGTACGTGACGCACGATCAGGTGGAGGCGATGACGCTCGGCGAGCGCATCGTCGTCATGAACGAAGGGGAGATCCAGCAGATCGCCTCGCCGACGGAGCTGTACAACAAGCCGAACAATATGTTCGTGGCCGGCTTTATCGGCTCGCCGGCGATGAACTTCATCGACGCCCGCATTGGCGGCGGCCAAGCGCTGCTGGCGGGCGGCACGGCGTTCCCGCTGCCGGAGGCGGCGGCGCGCGCGCTTGGCGCGTATGAAGGCAAGCCGATCGTGCTCGGCGTCCGGCCGGAGCACATTTACGGCGAAGCGATGGCCCCGGACAGAGCGGGCAGCGCGAAGCTCGAGGCTCACGTGCAGGTCGTAGAGCAGCTCGGCGCCGAGAGTCTCGTCTACTTCCGCGTCGGGGAGCGCATGGTGACGGCGCGCGTCCATCCGGAGCTGCCGGTTGCGCTCGGTGCGCGGCAGACGTTCGTCCTCGATGCGGCGAAGCTGCATTGGTTCGATCCGCAGACGGAGCAGAGAATCGTGTTTTGATCGATGTTTGCAGAGTGTGCAGTTCACGCTGCGCGTTGAGGCGCAAGGTGCGGTGGCTGCCGTTTTGCACGGGGGCGATACCGCGCGGGCAGTTGCGTGCCGATCACGCCGTCATGCGGCTCCCGCAGCACGCCGGGCTGCCCCTCCGTTGCGCTGCGCATGAAATCGGGCGGAGGGACTGCTTTGCCGCGCGCGTTGGGCGAATTTGGCGGAAGCGGCTTGGCTTGCGTTTGCGGCATATCAAGCGGGGGGCGGCACGCCCGGGAAGGAGGTGGAGCGCATGAAAAAGCTGAGCGAAGTGCTGGTCCGGTCCGGAGTTTTGGTGTATCGGGAAATTACGGCGGTAGTGCTGCTGTCGCTCATCAGCTCGATTGTATTGATCCCGGCCGTGCTGATGCTGCCGGTTCCCGCCGCGGCGTTCGTGCTCTGTTTGCTGTATGTGCCGCTCGCGGCGGGCGCCCTCTATGCCGCGCACCAAGCGTCGCGCGAAGGCGGCATTCGCGCCGCATCGATGCTGCGCGGGACGGTGAAGCATTACGGCGCCTCGGCGCTGTTCGGCCTGCTGTGCGGCTTGTTCGCGCTTATCCTCGTCTCGTCCTGGTGGTATTACGGCTCGCGCAGCGGCACGCTGTACTTCGGGCTGGCCGTGTTTCAGACGTACTTTGTGGCGATGGTGCTCGTCTCGCAGTTTTATACGCTGCCGCTCGTCGTCCAGGAAGGCGTCGGCATAGGCGCGGCGATGGGGCAAAGCGTGAAGCTGTTTTTCAAGCACCCGGGCTACACGGTCGGAGCATGCCTGCAGGCGGCGGCCATCGGCGTGCTGCTGCTTGTGACGGTCGTCGGATATGCAGCGCTGTATGTAGGAGCGCTCGCTATGTACTGGAACGCTGCCGCCGCGAACGTGATCAGGCCCGCGGACGATAAGGCATGACTCAAGAATGAGGCAGGAGAGAGAGGCACGAACCCTGGTTTCTGAGGAGCGGAGGGGAATGCCTCTTTTTCGAAGTTCGGCGCCGGTTTCCCCGGCCTCAGCCGGTTGCGGCAAGGACTGAAGGTGCTGAGCCGGGGGGTGAAGGCAGTAGCGGAACGCTGTTCCGTCCCTCGGGCATCATAGCTGCCCCGGCCTCAGCCGATTCAACTGAGGTGCACAAGGCAATAGCGGAACGCTGTTCCGTTAAGCCGGGTATTTCCCGTTATTTCCCGGAATTAGCGGCACAGGAATCCGTTATTCGCCATTCAAAACGTAAATTTAGCGGTCTTGCCCGGCAATCGATCGTTGATAGCGGAACGGTGTTCCGTTAACTCGCCGCTGTTGTAGCTCGAACCTTTGAATAGCGGAACCCTGTTCCGTTAAGCCGAGCGTTCAGGCTGCCCTACTTTCTCTGGCAGCCTGCCATTCGCTCCCTTTCACCGATTCGGAATGTTTCAGGCAAAGCGAAATAAAAATCTTTCATAACGGCAGGAAAAGCTCCCGGCATACGATCCGGTTTCGCTGCGCGAAGCTTTGCGGACGCAGCTCGTCGAATAGGCCCGCCAGGAGCTTATCATGCGGCATAAATGCGGAAGGAAGTGGTTTTGGCCATGAAAGCTGTCGTACAAACAGGGGCGGACCGGCTTGCCGAAGCCGAAGCGGCGTGGCTCCCGGACGCCAGAATCGGGCTGCTGACGAATCCGACCGGGATCAATGCGCGGTTCGAATCGACCATCGAGCTGCTCGCAGGCTCGAAGCGCGCCAAGCTGGCGGCGCTGCTCGCTTGCGAGCACGGCATACGCGGCGACCGCCAAGCCGGCGTGCTGTTCGAAGACGAACGCGACGAGCGGCTCGGCATCCCGGTATTCAGCCTTTACAGCGCCGCCGGAAAACGGCTCCAGCCGCACATGCTGGAGGCGATAGACGCCGTTGTGTTCGATATTCAAGACGTAGGGGTGCGTTTCTACACGTATTTGTCCACGCTTCTGATGCTGCTTGAGGAGTGCGCTGCGGCTGGCAAGCCGCTAGTCGTGCTCGACCGGCCGAATCCGTTCGGCAGCGGCGCAGGAGAAGGCGGACTGCTCGCGCCCGGCTTCGAGTCGTTCGTCGGCGCAGCGCGGCTGCCGATCTGCACTGGCTTGACGATTGGAGAGACGGCGCTTTACATGAACTCGCTGCTGGCACAGAAGTGCGAACTGACCGTCGTCCCGCTCGCCGGCTGGGACCGGAGCATGACGTACGAGCGGACGGGGCTGCCTTGGATGGTGCCGTCGCCGAACATGCCGACGCCGGAAACGGTGCGGGTGTACGGCGGCACATGCCTGTTCGAAGGCACGAACTTGTCCGAAGGCCGGGGCACGACGCGCCCGTTCGAGCTGATCGGCGCGCCGTGGGTCAACGGCGAGCGGCTGGCGCGCGAATTGAACGGGCGGGGATTGCCGGGGGTGCATGCGCTCCCGTGGCATTTTACCCCGACGTTCTCCAAGCATCAGGGCGAGCTGTGCGGCGGCGTGCGGCTGTTCGTCACCGAGCCGGCAGCGTACCGTCCTGTCCTTACAGGCTTGCATCTTCTTGACGCCGTACAATCGCTGTTCCCCGACCGCTTCGCCTGGCTGCCGCCGTATCGCGAGGGCGGACGGCCGTTTATCGATCTGCTGACAGGCGGCGACGCCGTCCGGACGACCCTCGGCAAGCCGGGCGGATTGTCCCGCATCCTGCAAGATTGGGAGCGGGATGAAGCGCTGTGGAACGAGCTGCGCCGCCCGTATTGCCTGTATAACTGAACCGGAGGTGCCGTGGTGGCATGGACATTCGCAAGTTGACCCTGGAACAAAAATCGGCCAGCTCGTCATGATCGGTTTCGCCGGCCTGACGCCGTCCGCAGAGGCGCTTCGCCTCGTGCGCGACTATCGGGTCGGCGGCATTATTTATTTTGCCCGCAACGTGCAGAACGTGCGCCAAGTGGCGGAGCTGAGCGATTCGCTGCAGCAGGCGGCGCGCGAGGCCGGGACGCTTCCGCTTTGGATCGCGATCGATCAGGAGGGGGGCATGGTGGCGCGCATTACGGACGGCGTCGCGCTCATGCCCGGCGCGATGGCGCTCGCTGCCGGCGGCGTGCCGGAAGCGGCGTACCGGGCGGCGCGCATTTGCGGCGAGGAGCTGCGCGCGCTCGGCATCAACCTTAACTTCGCGCCGGTGCTCGACGTTAACAACAATCCGCGCAATCCCGTCATCGGCGTGCGCTCTTTCGGCGAGAATGCGGAGTCCGTCGCGGCGTTCGGAGCCGCGGCGGTACGCGGCTTGCAGGACGCGGGGGTGGCGGCGACGGCGAAACATTTTCCCGGCCATGGAGATACTGAGACCGACTCGCACCTCGACTTGCCGGTCGTGCCGCACGGGCGCGAGCGCATGTTTGCCGTCGAGCTGAAGCCGTTCGTGGCGGCTATCGCTGCGGGTGTCGATTGCATCATGTCGTCGCATATTTATTTCCCGGCGTTTGAAGAGCGCAAGCTGCCCGTTACGCTGTCGCCGAGCGTGCTGACCGGCCTGCTGCGGGAAGAGCTCGGCTACGACGGGGTCATCGTTACCGACTGTATGGAGATGCACGCGATATCGAAGCATTACGGCACGGTAGAAGCTTCGGTCATGGCGATTGAAGCCGGAGCGGACGCTGTGCTCATCAGCCATACGTACGAGCTGCAGGTCGGCGCGATCGAGGCTATTACGGCTGCGGTCCGTTCCGGCCGGTTAAGCGAGGAGCGAATCGATGCGTCGGTACGGCGCCTGCTTGCGCTGAAGGAAAAGCGCGGCCTGCTGCAGAACGGCAAGCCGGCGCCGCTGGACGAGCGTCTCGCGGCGGTCGGTGCGGCGGAGCACCTGGAAGCGGCAGCGGCGCTCAGCCTTGCCGGCGTCACCGTCGTCAAAAACGACGGCAGCCTGCTCCCGTTCGCCGCGCAGCCGACGCTTGTCCTCGCCGTTGAGCCGGCTGTCGTGGCGATGGTCGACGACGAACTGGATGCACGTCATACGCTGGGCGGGGCGCTTGCCGCGCTCGGCTGCGACGTGCAGGAGCTGGCGATTCCGCTGGCGCAGACGTCGGTTCTGCGTGCCCGGGCGCTCGAACTGGCAGCCGGTTACGAGCAAATTGTCGTAACGACGTATAACGCCCATTTCGATGCCGAGCAGCAGGCGCTTGTTCTCGATCTGCTCGCGCTCGGCAAAAGGCCGATCGTCGTGGCGACGCGCAATCCGTATGACCTGCTCGCGTTTCCCGACGTGCCGGCTTATGTGTGCACGTACGAAAGCCGACCGCTCGCGCTTCGCAGCGCGGCGCAAGTGCTGGCCGGCCGCGCGGCGGCGCGCGGCAAGCTGCCCGTGTCGGTAGGCGCAAATTATACTATAGGCTGGGGGGTTACCACAGATGCTCGTTGAACTGCTGAATAAACGGGAAAAGCTTGTCGTCGGACTGATGTCCGGCACTTCGCTGGACGGCATCGACGCCGCGATCGTCCGCATCGCAGGGGCGGGAATCGGGAGCAAGGCGGAGCTCGTCGCCTTCTCGGCGCTGCCTTACGAGGACGAGCTGAGGGAGCGGCTGAAGGCAGTATGCACGCCGGACGAGTCAAGCACGCCGGAGGTGTGCGGCCTCAATTTCTACCTCGGCCACAGGTTCGCCGCCGCCGTGCGCCAGGCAGTGCGCGAAGCGGGGCTCCGGCTGGAAGACATCGACCTGATCGCTTCCCACGGCCAGACGGTGTGGCACATTCCGGTCGCCGACGCGGACGACAAATATTTGGTGCGTTCCACGCTCCAGATCGGCGATATTAGCGTCATTGCCAAAGAAACCGGTATCGTCACGGTCGGCGATTTCCGAACCGCGGATATGGCTGTCGGCGGCCAAGGGGCGCCTCTGGCGCCTTACGCGGACTTCCTGCTGCTCCGCGACGAGACGAGAGGACGCATCGCCCAAAACGTCGGCGGCATCGGCAACTGCGCCGCCATTCCAGCAGCCGGCCGGCCGAAGCAAACGATCGCGTTCGACACGGGACCGGGCAATATGATCATCGATCAGGCCGTGTATGAGCTGAGCGGCGGCACGCAAAGCTACGACGAAGGCGGCCGCTGGGCGGCGCAAGGCAAAGTGCGGGACGATCTTCTGGCCGAGCTGCTGGCGCATCCGTATTTTGCCCTTCCTCCCGTGAAGACGACGGGCCGAGAAATGTTCGGCAAAACGTTCGCTTCCGGCTGGATGGCCAAAGCGCAGGCGGCCGGAGCGGCCGCGGCCGACATCGTCGCCACGGCGACGGCGTTCACGGCCCATTCCATCGCGGACAGCTACCGTCAGTTCGTGTTTCCGCATATGGAAATCCACGATGTGATCGTATCCGGGGGCGGAGCCCGCAACGGGACGCTGATGCGCATGCTGGCCGAGCTGCTGCCGGCGCAGCGGGTCATCGCCTCGGACGAGTTCGGACTAAGCGGCGATGCCAAAGAAGCGATCGCGTTCGCGCTGCTTGGCAACAATTTCGTGCACGGCATCCCGAACAACTTGCCGTCGGCGACGGGGGCCAGCATGGCGACTGTAATGGGCAAACTGGCGCTGCCGTAAGGCCGGCCTTCTCTTGGAAAGTTTTGCGGGTTTTCAAATCAGGCGCGATATGGTAGCCTTTTTGGAGCCGAAACCTCTCGCTTATGGGAGGTGCGGGGGACGCATTAAAGGCGAACGATACGATACGGCACGCGGCGACGCGGGCAGCCGGCATCCGTTACGCTAGGGGTGAATCTCGGTTTGAACCCGAGTAGGGACTATCCTTTGTCCGAACCCGACAACTAACCTCGTAGGCAATACACTAAAGGAGAACTGCACCAATGACTATGTCGCCATTGAAGAAAACTTGGGCCGGCCTCGTATTAGGCTTGTCCATCGCCGGATTCAGCTTCGCTGCCGCAACCCCGGCGCATGCGGCGGTAGCCGCCAGCGGCACTTACATTACGCAAGACAACGATACGTTCTGGGTCGTTTCCCGCAAGCTGGGCATCCCGCTTCAGGATCTGCTCGACGCGAACCGCGGCATCGATCCGCTGAACGTATACGCGGGCATCACTTTCAAGCTTCCGGGTACAGTGCACGATGCAGCGGCGGGCGCGCCGAAAGTGCTGGCTGCCGAGACGAAAGCAGCAGCTCCGGCTCCTGCGCCGCAAGAGCCGACGGTCGCTACGGCATCCGGCTCGAAGCTGGCGTACAGCAAGCAGCTGAACGCCGTCGCCACTGCCTACACGGGCAGCCCGGAAGAAAACGGCGGTTGGGGCGGCATCGACTACTTCGGCAACGCGCTGAGGTTCGGTACGATCGCCGTCGACCCGAATATGATTCCGCTCGGCTCGAAAGTGTATGTGACCGGCTATAAGTTCGCCGGCATGCCGGATGGCTTCGTCGCCACCGCTTCGGACGTCGGCGGAGCGATCAAAGGCGGCCGCATCGACATTTTCATGCCGCATTCGGTCGGGAAAGCTGAGGACTTCGGCATGCAGAACGTGAATTTGTACGTATTGAAATAATTTTCCCGGCAAAAGCTTCCGGCCGCCCTTCCAGGCGGCCGGAAGCTTTTTTCATTTGTTTTTCGGCACGTGCAGCAGCTCGGGGACGGTGACGAATTGATATCCTTTGCTCTTAAGCTGCTTAATAACGGTGGGCAGCGCCTTGACCGTGCCCGATAAGTCCTGTGTCCCGCCCCCGCCGCAATGCTGCAAAACGATCGAGCCCGCCCGCGTCGAGGAGAGAATGTTTCTTGTCACCTGCTCCTCGCTCAAGCCTTTCCAATCCAACGAATCGACGTTCCAGTTGACGATCAGAAATTGGTGCTCGGCCGCCCATTTCACTTGATTTTCGTTAACCGCGCCGTAGGGCGGGCGGAACAGCTTCGGCTCGTAGCCGATCAAGCTTTTGAGCACCGCCTGCGTATGTTCGACCTGCTGTTCGAAGCTCGGATCCGACAGCTTCGGCAAATTCGCATGGTTGTACGAATGGTTGCCGACAACGTGCCCTTCCCGCACCATCCGGGCGATAAGCTCGGGATGCTGTTTGGCGCGGAAGCCGATAACGAAAAACGTTGCCTTGACGTTGTACTGTTTGAGCGTGTCCAGCACTTGAACGGTGAACTTGTCGTCCGGGCCGTCGTCGAACGTGAGGGCGATTTTGTTCTCGGCAGGGGAGCCGGATACTTTGAAGCTGGACGAATATTTTTGCCGCAGCTGGCCGAGCGAAAGCGCCTTTTGCGCGACGCGTTGCTGCTGCACCGGTATCGATTTTTTGTCCCCCCGCTCCTTTTTCGGCTTTGCGGCCGGCTTTCGATCAGCCGAAGCGGGTGGCGCCTGCCTGCTTCTGTCAGCGGCGGCCGGAGCTGCAGGGGAAGGGACCGGGGGCGGCACCGGCGCGGGTTCGGCTTTCCCGCCGCCGATCTCGGCTGGCTTGGACGACGGCGCGCGGTCAGGCGCGTTTGCCGGCCCGGGTGGCGGAATGCGGGCAGGTTCGCTAGCCGGGCCCGGCGGGGCTGGGGTCGGCTGCGGCGCTTGCAGCGCAGATTCGAGCTGGGCTGCGGGAGGCAGCGTAAGCGCCGCCGCTCCGCCTGGCGCCGAACTGCTGTCAGGCTTCAGGGAGCAGCCTGCAGATGCGGCGGACAGCAGTGCGCAGACAAGCGCGACGGTTGTGAGGTTCCTCATCGATGTTCCTCCCCGCGTTTGTTTCTTGTAGTTTGCTCGTCAGGGGGCATTTTATCCGAGGCGGCTAGAAAAAATTGGTTACATGATCGGCATCCAACTGGTTCAAAATGAACCAAGATATGTATACCCGTTTTCAGGAGGGACGATTGCTTTGCAACGGTTCATAAGACCGGTCGTGGCGGTGCTCGGGTGCGCTTGGCTGGGCCTTGCGCAGGGCGTTTTGCCGCAAGCTGCCATGTTGCGGCTTGCCGCAGCAGGAGCAGTTGCCGAGGCCGCGGCTCTGCCGCAGCTCGCCGCGAACGTTCAAGTGGGCAATACTTCGTCCGGTTTGGCAGGAGGGACCAATGTTCCCGAGCCGCCGGAGGCCCAGACCAGGCTCATTGTAGAGACGGCCGGCGATTATGTCGGGGCGCCTTACGTTTGGGGCGGAACGAAGCCCGGAGGGTTCGATTGCTCCGGCTTCGTGCAATACGTTTACCGCCGCCACGGCGTCGAGCTGCCGCGCACGTCACGGGAAATGTTCGCCGTCGGCGACGATGTGCGCGAGCTGCAGCCGGGCGACCTCGTCTTTTTTCGGACGGAGGGACGTAACGCTTCCCATGTCGGAATATATATGGGGGACAACCGCTTTATTTCGGCTACGACGTCGTACGGCGTACATGTCGCTAACCTCAATAGCACCTACTGGGGACCTAAGTACGTCGGCGCGAAGCGGGTACTGTAGTCCGCGGCGGAGCTCGGCCCTGTTTTCGTCCGGGCTTACGTGCACCGCTGCGTGTTACGGGTTAGCGTGGGGGATGCACAAAAAGGCTGCCGCAATTGCGTAAAACGAAATTGCGGCGGCCTTTTTTGCGTAGCGGCGCTCTGCAAGTGCTTTTGGAGCAACTGCCCGGGGCTCAGTGGGAGATTGCTGCAGAAGGGCTGCCGCAATTGCGTATAAAGCAACTACGATGGCTTTTTTTGCGCAACGTCGCTCTGCAAGTGCTTTTGGAGCAACAGCGGCGGATCCATCCCCATGGAGGGCTGAAACACCCGAAACGGACCAGGAAGCCGTTATTTTTGTCCAAACGGCATATTTTCAAACATAACGGTCTGACGAGACGTTATTTCGCAGGAAACGGTTCAAACGAGCGGTTCGCGCGCCATATAGCTGCAATTGGGTCCGTTAGAACGTCCAACAGAGGAACCATAGATCAAATAACGGATTGTGAGTCCGTTGCTTGCACTTGCAGCTTTAGCGCAAAGGAATTGACCCAAAAATAGAACTTGTCCAGCCCGTTGTCAAGTAGAGACGATGCTAACGCCAATCTAAGAATTAAACTACTTACTGAGATTCGGAATGATCGTAAATGCCTCGACAGATTCCGAGGCCGGCTTCACGCCGTGCCGAGACCTGCTCATCACGCTCTAAGCCGCGCCCCTTCCGCATGATCGGCATTATCGGCGCAACTGTATCACCAGCAGCCCCAAATATTCTTTCAGCGCGGTTCCGGTCATCTCCATGCCGGACGGCGTCATCATGAACAACAGCGGCGTGGGCGATAAAGAGCCATCGGCCGCATAATCGGTCGGCACGGGGACAGCGGCAACGCCTTCGCGGCTGAACAAAGCTAAGGCCCGGGGCATGTGCCAAGCGGAAGTGACGAGCAGCGGGCGGGTAAAGCCGTTCGCCCGCATCAAACGAGCTGTATTCGCCGCGTTCTCCTCCGTGTTGCGGCTCGTTCGCTCGAGCCGGATTTGCCGGTCCGGGATGCCAAGGCCGAGCAGCTCGCGCCGCACTGCTTCCGCTTCATTGGCGCTTGCCGCGAACACTTGCCCGCCGCTGACGATGAGCGGCAGGCCGGTGTCCCGCGCCAGCCTGGCAGCGGTGACGAGCCGCCCGGCGGTAGAGCTCGAGACGTGGCCGAGTTCGCCGCCAATATTCGGCGTGCCCAGCGTGGCGCCGCCCGTCAGCAGCACGATACAATCGGCGCCGGTTGTACCGGTGGGGGGCGCGTAGCGCTGCTCCAGCGAACGCATTAGCGTCGAACCGACTAAAGGCGTGCCGGACAACCAGAAGAGAACGGTGGCGGCGGCAACCGCCAGCGCGGTTTTCACGCGGCGGGAACGAACGAAGAGCCAAACCGCTGCTGCGGCGAACAACAGGGCGAAGCAGGCGGGAGGAAGCACAAGCGAGTACATCGCCTTGATCAGCATGAGCAGCATGTTGTGCGGCCACGCTCCTTTTCCGGCAATCTTGACACTTCCCTCCAACTTTGCCATGCTAGAAACAAAAATGCAAGGGAGATAGCTTATGCCTGCTACAACCGGCAAATTACCGCAGCCCGAGGCGATGTTGTTCGATCTCGACGGAACGCTGTTCCGTACCGAAACAGTGCTGCTGCCCGCTTATTACGCCGCATTCGACCGGCTGCGGGAAGAAGGGCTGCACGAAGGCCCGACGCCGCCCGAAGAGCGGATACTCGGTTCGCTCGGCATGCTGCTTGAACATATTTGGGAGCGTGTCCTCCCCGGCTCTTCCCCGGAAACGCGACGCCGTGCCGACGAGCTGCTCCTTCAGAACCAGCTTGATTTGCTGGAGCAAGGACAAGGCAAGTTGTACGAAGGCGTCGCCGACACGCTGCGGGAGCTGCACGGCCGCGGCGTGCGCCTGTTTGTCGCCAGCAACGGACTCGAGGGCTACGTCAAAGGCGTCATTCGCGCAACTGGCGTCGCTTCTTATTTTGAAGACTTGTACAGCGCCGGTGAGCACGGCACCAGATCGAAGGTGGACCTCGTCCGGCTGCTGCTTTCCCGGCACGGCATAAGAACGGCCTGGATGGTAGGCGACCGCTCGTCCGACGTCGAAGCAGGCCGCCGCAACGGACTGACCGTCATCGGCTGCGATTACGCCGGCTTTCGCTCGGCGGGTGAGCTGGACGGCGACGATGTGCGCATCGGGGCTTTCCCGCAGCTGCTGGCGGCGCTTGAATAGTCTTTACAAGTCACCATCCCGGCGGCGGATCGCCCAGATTGACGCTCGTGGCGCCGGAATAAAAGTGACGGTGGCGCTCCCGCCCCTCCTGGTAATAGACGCCGCCCTCGAGCGGCTCGGCTCCGACCAGCACTTGAACCGGCCGCGTGTAATTGTAATAAGTCACATCGGAGAACGTGTGGTAATGCGAGCCGTCCGGCAACGGAATGGCTGGCCCGGTCTGGTCGTAAAACCGGTGCCAATGCCCCGCCGCTTTCTCGGTAATGCCTTGAAAATAGTGGCTGTGACTGTCGTACGCGTTGCCGTTCGCGGCATATACGAACGTTTCCAGCTGGTGGCAATGGCCTTCCTGCGTCGACGTCACCGCGTAAAGGTAATGCGTATGCGGCGGGGCCAAGCGAGCGTCCGGCAGCTTGACGCAAGGAGCGTTCGGGAGCAAGAAAGAAACACCTGCCTTCCTGACGGAATGGTATCGAATTCGAAGCGGAGGTACCGCCGTGAATGCCGTGGCTATATCCAACAAGCTCTTTATGGCTTCTCTCATCCTGTTAATGATCGTATTCATCTATCACGGGTACGGATGGAAGCGTCTTTTGCTGTGGCGGCGGATAATGGACAAAACCGATGCGCCGCAAGACCCGAACGCGCTTCAAGACCACGCCGAGGACGTCCGCCGCAGCATGCAAAGCGATAAGCCTTTCGCCGTTTTGCGCAATCCGCTGCTGTGGATCGCTTTGGCGGGTATTGCGGTATCGATCATCATTACTTTGTGAAGGACAGAGGGCGGCGGCGCCGGATTTATTCCGATTGTTGCCGTTCGCGTTCGCGTTGCCGGTAAAGCCAGAGCGCGTATTCCAGCGGTCTAGACACCGCCCTCCGGTACGTCGCCCGCTGCCCGATTTTGCGGAACACTTCGCGCGACGGCTTCGGATTGACTTCCAGCAGCCAAACGCCGCCTTTCGGATCGACGGCCAGATCGATGCCGAGCTCGCAAAGAGCGCCGTATTTGTTTTCCAAATGCTCGGCTGCCTGAAAGCCGATCCGCTCCATCGTCTGCTTAATGTCCCTGACCTGCTCGGCGGAAGCGAAGCGCTGGGCGAGCAAACGATCGGCAGGCACCGCTGTTCCGCCCCCGTGCAAATTCGAGGTGATCGAACGGGGCGGGCCGACGCGGCCGGCGCAGCCGGTTACGTCCCATTCGCCGCGGCCGTTTTTTTGAATGAGCAGCCGGAAATCGTGCACCCGGCCGCTTGGCAGCGTCAAATCGATGCCTTGCTGCACCACATATTGCCCCGACAATCCGAGCGCGCGCAGCCGGGACGGGAGCTGGCTTTCGCGGACGTACTGAGGCGGCAAAATAACGCGTTGCTGATTGCGACCTTGCAGCAAGTAATGGCCGGGGGACGTGCGTTCGACCCGAATAATGCCCCGTCCGCCCGTGCCGTTGCGCGGCTTGAGGTACGTAAGGCGATGCTTTTTCACGAGCTTGACGGTTTCCGGAATGCCGCTAAATTTGTGCGTTTCGGGCAGATGCGGAAGCAGCTGCTCGTTGCCAAGCATCGACTTGTAAATCGCCCACTTGTTGGCGAGCGGACGGCCGAGATAGAGCAGCTTCGGGAATCGGGTCCGGAACGCTTTCAGGTCGTGATACTTGACCGGTCCCTGATAGCGGCAGCGGTCGTACACAAGATCGGGCACGCGCGCCCAGCGCCGCACCCACTTGCCGCTTGCGCCGTCGTATCGGAGCGCCAGGATAGCGGACTTCTCCGGCTTCACATCCTCGGTCCCGAACACGAATACATCGAGGCCGAGCGCGCGGCCCCGCTCCGACAGCAGCCGGAAATAAGGAAGCTCCTCCAATTGGTTCTGTTTTAAATACACAGCCATAATGCCGAGACGAGGAAGGCTCAAGGAGGTCACCTTCTTTTGTTCTTTTTGGCCAAATATACCGCGTAGCGGATAATGCGCTCGAGCGATTTGCGGCGGATGTGCGGTTCGTCGAATTTCATCGGCTTGGCGTTCGCTTCGAAAAACCAGACGCGGCCGGACGTATCGACGCCGAGGTCCATCGACATTTCGCCGTATTTGTGGCCGGACTGCTTTTCAATGCGCGAGGCGATGCGCAGCGCCGCCGTGTTCACGCGGTTCAAGATGCGGTCCGCCTCCTGCGCGCCGAACGCCGAGACGAGCACCCGCTGCGGATCGTTGATCGACCCGCCGCGCGGGACGTGCGTCGTAATGCTCGCTTTGCCGGCGATGCGGGCCCCGACTCCGGTAACGTTCCACGCGCCCCGGCCCGTTTTTTGCACGAGCGTGCGCAAATCGAACGGACGCTTGTTGTAACGGGCAAGCCGGATGCCTTGCTGCATAATGTATTCTTTCGTTCCGATTGCGCTTCTGACGCGCGGCCACAGCTCGGCGATGCTGGCGTATTCGGTGTCCTGCGCGGCGGTATCGTCCTGAACGCGCAGCAAGTATGCACTATCCACGCCGGGCTGCAGACGCTCGATGCGCATAATGCCCCGGCCGGCCTTCCCGCGCGCCGGCTTCAGGTAGACGATGTCATGGCTTCGCACAAAGCTCTCGAACTGCCGGACGTCCGAGAGCTGCCGCGTTTTCGGAATGTATATCCGCGTATCGGGGGTCTGGTTCAGCCATTCGAACAGCGACCACTTGTTGAAAAACGCCGGATTGAACAGCTGCACTTTGCGGCTCTTGAGGCACGTCTGAATCGTCTGCTGCACATCGGGCTGCATTTCCATTTTGCGGTAAGGGACCCGATTGTAAATGACGTGCGGCATCGGCACGAGCCGGCGCTGCCATTTTTTCGTCCGGACGTTGTAGCAATATGCGGGAAAATCGTCTCCGGTCAGCTTCAGGTCGGCGGTTGTCGCGACGTAAACGAGCGTGCCGAGTTCTTCCCCGATCTTGATAATGTCGATAAAATTTTGCTTGTTGCCGCGAAACACGCGCTGATTGTCGGCAATCGTCAATATCGCCACGATCGGCTTGCTCCGGCTAGTCTCGCCCAGGTACTCCGTTGCCGTTTTGGGCAGCGCGGCTTTGCGTGCGGCGGATTTGGCGGCGATAGGCATCAGGCCTCCCTCCTTGCCCGGAACCGGCTTGCATATAAACAATAATCGAAAATGTTTTGCAGCGACTCCCGGTCCGCAAGTTTAAGCGCCGGATGCTTGAATATCGAGCGTCCCGGCTTGGCGTTCGCTTCGAACATCCATACTTGCTCGCTCTGGTCGATGCCGATATCGAAGCCGAGCTCGCCGAGCCGGTGATGGTGATGCCGTTCGATCGCTTCGGCGAGCTTGATCGCCGTTTCTTTGGCCTTCTCCAAAATTTGATCGCCGCGCGGTCCGTATACTTGGCGCAGCACCTGCTCGGGCGTCATCAGCTGACCGCCGCTGCGGATGTGCGTCGTGACGCTGCCTCTGCCCGCTTTTTTGGCGCCGATGGCGGCTACGACCCAGCGGTTGTTGCCGTTCTTGGTCATATGGAAACGGAAATCGATCGGGCAGTTGTCGATTTCGATGAGCCGGATGCCTTGCTGCGCCACGTAGTTTTGAAGCCCGCCGCGGCCCGTGCCGAGCATGTTCATGAGCCCGTCGAACTTGTCGAAGCGGATGAGCACGTTTTTGCCGTTTTTCCGGTAGCGGGCGAAATAGCCGCGCTTCGGCGTGTACGTCAGCCGGTAGATGCCGATGCCCAAACTCCCTCCCGTCGGCTTCAAGTAAATGAACCGGTGTTTTTCGAGCATGCTTTTGATCTGCTCGGAGGAAGGGTTGATGTGCGATTCGGGGACGAAATCGTACGCTTCGTCGTCCCGCAGCAAATCGTAAACGTCCCATTTGTCGAAGAAGCTCCAGTTGAACAGCGGGATGCCCCGCTTCACGAACCGCTCCTTGATGGCGCTCAGTGAAATGCCTTTCTCCGCCTGGCGGCTCGGCATCCGGTTATAGATGACGTCCGGGAGCGGAACGGTTTTGCGTACCCATGTGCCTGTCGGCTGCAGAAAGTAGCCGAACACCGTCCCTTGCTGCCAGTTGACGTCGCGTGGGCTAAAGACGAACGGAATCGTCGTTTCCGACCCGGTTTGGACGATTTGCCGCATGAAGCTCGTCAGGGTGCCGAACGGCCGCGTCCCGCTGCCGAAGACGCTCGTCATAATGCCGACGAGCGGGCCGACCCGGATTTCGCTTTTTTCCGGGCTGGAAACCGAACAAACGCCGGTGCGCGGCAGCTTGACGGCGTTCACTAGAATGAGCGGCAAATATAAGTGCTGCCCCGCTTTTTTCACGAGCTTGAGCGGGGCGGTAACCGACTTGGAGCCTAGCTGAAGCTTGACGTTTCTCACTCCATTCAATCGCAACGTTCTCGCTAATTCCCCGGAGACGTATATCGCCCGTTCCTGGCGCTGCGTAGCGTGAATCGTGCAGGTTGTCAAACTCATGGGGGTTGTTCCTCCTGTATGATTTGCGAAGCCTCAGGCCGGCTTCGATAACAGAATCAGAAAGTGTAAAGTTCCTCGAGCTGCTTCCCGATTCAGCATGAAAGCTATCTTTTGCGCATAGTCATTCATCGTGGAAAAGGCTCCGCACCGGAGCTTTTCTTGCTACGTCAGAAAGTATAAGCCGCGCCTGTACCCGGGCTGACTCCGCTGCGGTAAACGCGCTCGTCGCAAAGGACGGCGTAAGCCGTTTATCCTTAACTGAGGCGCTAATGCGCTGCGGCCGTCCCGCTGCGGGGCGAAGCAGAGCGGCGGCGTAGCGCAGCGGGTTCAGGACGGCGGCTTGCCGCAAGGACGGATCGCCGATGCGGCCGAAAGCGGCGCGGCCCGGCTTCGAATTGACCTCGATGAGCCAGACGCGGCCGCTGCTCGCGACGCCGAAATCGATGCCGAGCTCGCACAGCCGCCCGCGCTGCTCTTCCAGCAGCGGCGGTATGCGTGCGGCGAGCCGCCGCATCGTTTGCTCGATGCGGCCGGCTTCGGCCGCGCCGAACTCGCGCGCAAGCATGGCCGCCGCCGGCTCCGCCGCGCCGCCGCCATGCAGATTGGCCGTGACGCTGCCGGATCGGCCGCGCCGCGCGGCGAGGCCGGTCGTCTGCCAGCGGCCGGAGCCGTCCTTCTGCATAAGGCAGCGTATATCGTAAGCGTTCCCCTCTCGGTCAACGAGCGGAAGATACGGTTGAATCAAATAAGGCCGCGAACCGATAGCCGCCATGAGCCAGGCGGCGAAATCGTCCGCCCGCGCGAATCGCCGGGCGTACGGCTCGTTGCGCGGCGAACGTCCGCGCACGGCGACGGAGCCGCCCGGCTCCGCGCTGACGCGCAGCGCGCCGCGTCCCTGGCTGCCGCCGTCGGGCTTCAGGAACAGCTCGCCGCTGCGCTTCAGTGCTGCCACCAGACCGCTCGCCGTACGCAGCGCGCCGTCGGCGGCAAATGCGGCGCGAGCTCCGGGTCGCGCGCGAGCATGCGCTGTACGGCGCGTTTGCCGGGCAAGCCGCCGCCGAGCAGCCGTGCGCCGCCCGGCGCCTGTGCGGCGAGCAGCTGCAGCGCGGCGCGGTAGCGGGCCAGCTCCGCCCGGGAGGCGGCGAAATGCCGGTCGTACACGACGTCCGGCATTTTTGCCGTTTCAGCGCGCCAGCCGCTGCCGTCCTCCCCCGGCCGAAGCGCCTGTACGAAAACTCCGTCCGGCCCATGCCGGACGCTTTCCGGCGTGAACGCGAACACGTCGAGTCCGAGCCGCTTTCCTGCCGCGCACAGCTCGCGGCAAAACGTCTCGCCGGCGAAGCCGGGCGCCGCCGCCCGGGCCGCCGTCAAAATGCCGACCGTACCGAGAATGCCGCCGCTGCGCATCGGCCGCTCCTAGAAACGCGCCGCGTGGCGCGCGTATTGAACGATGCGCTTCACGGACGGGCGAATTTTGCGGTTTTCGCCGGTCAGCGGCGAATTGTCGTCCTTGGACGGTTTGGAATTCACTTCGATCAGCCACACTTTGCCGTTCACATCGACGGCGAGATCGATGCCAAGCTCGGCGAAATGGGCGTCGATCTGCGCCTCGATCCCTTTCGCAATGTCGAGCGCGCAGTGCCGCAGCTTCGCTAGCGTGGCAGCGCGCAGCGACGGGTTCAAATTCGACTTGGCGAGGGCTGTAGCTACGGTGCTGAGCGTGCCGCCGCGGGCCAAATTGGAGACGAAGTGCTGCTCGCCTGCGATGCGGCCGACGATGGACGTGATCGCCCATTTGCCGGTTTCGTCGCGCTGCACGAGGGCGCGGAAGTCGACCGGGCGCTCGCCGACCTGAATGAGCTGCAGTCCTTGTTGAATTTGGTAGCGCTGCGCCCGCAGTTTGCCAGCCAGCGACTTGAACACAGCGGGGAGGTTGTCGAACGTCTGCTTGCGCGTTCCCGACAAACCGGCGTATTGGCACGTATACGCCCCTCCCGGCTCACGCCGAAGGCGGATGATGCCTTTGCCGAGGCTGCCGGTGATCGGCTTCAGAAACAGCGTGCCGTGACGGCTGGTCATCGATTTTAACATTTGGTAATTTTTGAGCAAATACGACTCGGGCAGCACCGCGCGCACCGGCTCTTCGCGGAGCAGAGCGTCGAACACCTCGGTTTTGTCGAGATATTTTTCGTTGAAAATGATCGTTCCGTGGCGCGCCTTCACGTCTTTCATGAACTGCTGCACGTTCGGCCGATTCTCGTATCGCCGCGACGTCAGCCGGTTGTACACGACATCCGGCACGGGGAATACGTGCCGAATCCAGCTGCCGCGCCATGTCCAGCCGGTAACGGAAGCCGGATTTCCGCTCATCTCTTCCGGCGTAAGAAAGAAGACGTGCGCCCCGTACTGTGCGCAGGCGTCGGTCAGCTCGCGGCAAAACGCCGTAATCGAGCCGAACGGGCGGTCCGGCAGCTTGCGGTATACACGCGGCACCATAACCCCGATCAGCGGTCCCAGGCTGAGCGTTCGCTGCCCCGCACGGTACTGCATGCAAAGTTCGGAGCCGTTATGCAGGCCGAGCTTGGCGGCCAGCGAGGGAGGCATGCGCAGCGTCATAGAGCGGGCGACCGGAACGACCCGCACCTCGTTCCGGCTCGAGCCGAAGCGCAAAATAAGCGGCTGGGAGACCGGTATTTTCCCTTTTTTCAGGAAACTATCGCCAAGGAAAATAGTGCGTTCGTCCAAGGGAATGTCGAGGTTTTGGACCGTAATTTTCACTTTTATTCTGGCCATGAGCGGATCGTCTCCTTTCTGGCACCGAAGTCGCGCACGCCTTATGCATGGGTAAACTACTCCATCATATGAGGACATATTTTCCTTGGTGCCAGACCGATGACCGGAAAATGAGGCGCCAGCGGCTTTCCGCCGTTCGTGCGAGCGTCGCCGGCACGCGTTTATGCGAGCCGGTTGCTGCGTAAACATAAGCATTAGCGAGAATTCGCGAGGTTCGCCAAGAGCCGGTAGAGAGAAAGCGCTATCTTATGTGCAATACAGCGTTTTAGTTCGCACCAGGCGCCCCCGTCCTCCTTTACAATAATCCGGCTCAGGCGTAAGATACGATTCATGAATTGAAATAACGAGATACCGATTGTTTTATTCGCTGAATTCCGTTACAGGAGGCGGGGGAACCGAAGCGAACGTGCGGGCGTCTTTTGCGGCGTTTTCCGTTCATGGGGTGAATCCTGGCGACAGCCGGGTAGGGCGACTCTCACGCCCGAATCCGACAGCTAACCTCGTAAGCGTTCAGAGAGGCAACGTCTATCGTGCAGACCGTCACGGTTATTTACCGAATCAGAAAGTAGTAATCTTTCTTGAACAGCTTCCTGATTCGGCATGAAAAGCTACCTCTTGCGCAAGGCCATCCTTCGTGGAGAGGGTTCCGAAAGGAAGCTTTTTTACCGTGTCCGAAGAAGCCGCGCGGAGAGTTCCTCTTCCGCCGGCTTCTTTTTTTTGTTCCGACCGACCGATTGCCGTCGCCGGAGACGAACGCTGGCCTTGAAAAGCATGTTGAACAGATAGGAGGTAGCTGCGTGGTCATCGGCTTTTTGTTCGTCTGCTTTTTCATTATCGGGCTTCTTTTCTTGTCGTTTATCGACTTTGGCCGGGGTGCCGCCAGAAACGCGCTTTGGGCCAAGAGGCTTTCCGTTTCTTTCGTGCAGGCGCTGCTGTTTGCGACGCTCATCGGGGCATTTTTGATCAAATAGAACCGCACCCGGACCGATCGTGCGGCAAATTTTGGGATAGCGGCGGGGTCGCATTCTTCCTTCGACTTGCGAATGTTGTAGCAGGGCAAGGAGGAAGAATCGGATGGGAAGACGCCGTTTAGCCTGGATCATCGCCGGAGCCGCTCTTGCGGCAGGTGCGGGATCGTTCCTGGCATGTTATATATACATTCGCGGCCTGGACGTGTCGAAGCTCGCCGAGCCGCTGCCGGAGCCAACGCTGATATTGGACCGGGACGGCAAACCGGCGGCGCAGCTGTCGGCGTCCCGAATCGAACCGGTGCCGCTGCCGCAAATGCCGAAATCGCTTATCGACGCCGTGGTGGCTGTCGAGGACAAACGGTTTTTCGAGCATCCCGGCGTCGACGTGCAGTCCGTCGTCCGCGCGCTTGTGCGCGACGTGCTGCGGGGCGGCTATTCCGAAGGAGCGAGCACGATTACGCAGCAGCTCGCCCGGAACCTGTTTCTGAACGCGGACAAAACGCTCGGCCGCAAGCTGCGCGAAGCCGCCTACGCGCTGAAGATCGACATGACGTACGGCAAGGACGACATTCTCGAGCTGTACTTGAACAGCATTTATTTAGGCGAAGGCAGCTATGGCGTGCAGAGCGCGGCCAAAACGTATTTTGGCAAAAACGTGCAAGACCTGACGCTGCCTGAGGCCGCGCTGCTCGCTGCGCTGCCGAAGGCGCCGAGCCGGTACTCGCCGCTGCGGGACGAGGCGCAGGCGCTCGAACGAAGGAATACGGTGCTGGCGCTTATGCGCGACCAGGGGAAAATTACCGCCGAAGCGTACGAGCGGGCCAAGGCGGCGCCGCTTGGCGTCGTTAAAAGCGGCAAGGGCGACGGCCTTAAGGGGCGTTACCCCGCTTACGTCGACGCCGTTATGAGCGAAGCGGCGGACCGTTACGGTTTCACCGAGGAACAGCTGCTTACCGGCGGATTGCGCATTACGACGGAGCTGGATCCCGCGGTGCAGAATGCGGTTGACGATGTGTATAAGGACGACAGCTTGTTCCCGGCAAGCAAGCCGATCAGCTGATCCAAAGCGGAGCCGTCGTGCTGGATCAGCACGACGGCGGCGTTCGCGCCGTGGCTGGCGGACGCGGCGGCAGCGTTTTTCGCGGCTTCAGCCATGCGACCCAGCTGCGTCGGCAGCCCGGCTCCTCGTTCAAGCCGATCGTTGTTTACGGTCCGGCGCTGGAGGCGGGCTACACTCCGGCTTCCGCCCTCTACGACGGCGAGCTCAATATCGACGGCTACGAGCCGCGCGATTGGGACCACCAGGCGCGGGGCCAAGTCACGATGCAGGAAGCGATCGTCTCGTCCTGGAACGTGCCGGCGGTGTGGCTGCTGCACGAAATCGGCATCGACCGCGGGCTCGAATTCGCGGGGCGGCTCGGCATCGTCTTGCCGAAACAGGACCGGCAGCTCGGCATCGCGCTCGGCGGCTTGTCGGAAGGCGTCTCGCCGCTGCAGATGGCCCAGGCGTTCAGCGCCTTCGCGGCGGGAGGGGTGCTGCACGAGGCGCACACGATCGCCAAAATCGAAACCGGCGACGGGCACGTCTTGATCGAAGCGAGCCGGCAAGGAACGCAAGCGATGCAGCCCGGTACAGCTTATGCGATGACGTCGATGCTGCAGGATGCCGTGGCGCGCGGCACCGGCAGGAATGCGGCGATGAACCGGCCGGTTGCCGGGAAATCCGGCACGACCCAGCTGCCGGACACGAAGGAGTTCGCAGGACTGGACACAAACGCCGCCAAAGATGCCTGGTTCGTCGGCTACACGCCCGAGCTGACGGCGGCGATCTGGGTAGGCTATGACCGTACCGACAGGGACCATTATTTGACGACGTCCGGCGGAGCCGTTCCTGCGATGCTGTTCAAGGAAATCATGTCGCGCGCTCTGGCGCAAAAGCCGGTCGTGCCGTTCGACCCACCGGCCGTCGGGGAAGCCCCCGCAGACGCGCCGACGGCTGCAGCTGCGGCACCGGCAGATAGGCCGGGGAACGACCATGGGCGGGGAAAAGGGAAGAGGAAGTAAGCTGCGTATGGGGAAAAATGCCTTCGGGGTCATCCGGTTGTGATCCCGAAGGCATTTTTGCTGTATGCGGAAAGGTTTAACCTTGTTCATTTATGAAGGTAAAATGACGTTTCGCTCGTGGATATAAACTTAGTTGCTTGCGAGGCCGAGTTCCGCTGCGGAAAGCTTGAGGCCGCTCGTCTGCAGCAGAACTGGGCTCGCCGGCAATGAGGCATAGCAGGTTGCTCGGTTTCTGGAGCGGGGTTGCTCTGATTCAGGAGCAGGTTGCTATGAATTAGGAGTAGGGTTGCTATGTTCAGGAGCAGTGTTGCTCTGTTTCTGGAACAGGGTCTGTTCTTTTTCAGGAGCATTGTTTCAGGAACAGGATTTGTTTCTGTTTCAGGAATGGGGTTGCACTGATTCAGGAGCAGTGTTGCTCATTTTAACGAATAGGTTCTCTATAAAGCGTCATGCGGGACGCTGTTAGACTCAGATTTGACGAAATGAACGTACAAAGACCGAATATTCCATCAATAGCGACGAAAATTCGCAAGGAGCGACTTCTGGGGCGATAAATGGCCGTTTTTTTCATATTGGCTCAACATCAGCGCCTGTAAAGTCTCTCTATAGAGAACATGGGCTTTATTTCCTCAGTCAGCGACGTCAGTTCGGGATCAGGGCTTGTATTCGGAGGAGAATTAAGCCAGCTTATGGCCGCAAAGACTTGGTTTACTGGCAATGAGGTACTGCAGGTTGGCGGTGCGCCAGACAGCCGGCCGTTTTTGTTCAAATATAAGCAAGGTTATGTAGCTGTGCTCTATAACCCTGCTTATATTTCATTGGGAAACGCGCCTGTCCTAAGTACGGCGTAAGCCGTTGTTTCTTTGCTACATTAGCTGCTATAAGTCGCTTAATCGTGCTTCTTGTCGTGTCCATTGCCGTGCTTTTGCTTCGACTCCGGCTTCTGGATCGCTGGGTTGCTGTGGTCGGCCGATTTCCCGCCGTCGTGATCGTCGTCGTAATCATCTTCATGATCGTCATCGGCGGCTTGCTGAGGCTGTACAGGCACAGAAACAGAAGGTTGCATGACGGCGCCGTTCATCTGAATATGAAGCTTGCCGGCATTGACGCCGAACCGGTCGGCGATCGCTTGCAGCAGCTGCTTCTGGGCATCGGCAGCGCTTATGTCGACGGACCCGAGCAAATCTTTGATCCAGGCGGCGGCTTCATCGCCTTTAAGATGAACGGGGGCGCCGCCTTCCGGCTTCAGATTCAGCTCGTAGCGAGTGCCGCCGGGACCGTGATTGGGCTGGATTTGCAGCTTGAAATGCTCGCCGTCTATTTTCAGCTCCAAACCGTCCAAACCGGCAACCGGCTTTGTCGCTTGCGGCGACGTTGCGGCCGGTCCGGTAGCGGAAGGCGCGGTCGCAGACGGTGCGACGGTTGCCGGCGGAGCAGGCTGAACGGCAGCAGCCGGCGCTTGTGGATTTGCCGTCTGCTGCGGCGACTGCGTTCCGGGTTGCGGCGCCGGTGCGGACGGCTGCTCTGCGGCAGCTTTGATGTAGGCCGCTTGATTTTTGCTGTTGACGATGACTTCGATCCGGTCTCCCGGCTTCAGGTCCGACAGCTGCGCCTTATGGCCGTCGCGGTACACCCATACCGATTTGGCCAGCGTCAGCGTCTGCTCCCCTTTGTCGGTTGTGGCTATCAAATGTGTGCCGTCCGAAGAAAGCGACTTGAACGAGCCGGTCAGCGAGGCAGAACTCGCCGTGCCTGACGACGTCGCCGCGAAGGCGGTCCAGCCGCACAGCAGCAGCACCGCGCTGACGATGCTTACGAGCATGATGATCTTTCGTTTTGTCATTGCCAATTTCATAGTCAATCCTCCTTCTGCCACAACGTTCGGGGGCGAAGGCGGTTTTGGGGCGGTCACTCGCGGCGCTGCGGGCCGTTCCGGTTCGAGCTTGCCGCCGCCAAATGCTATAATGGAAAGCAGTCATCAAAACAAGCATGCGGCGTACGGCATTCGGCGGCACATTGTGGAGCCGAAGCGCGGCCGCAACGGGAGGAATGCGGCATGGCAACGGAGTTTCGGGCGTACGTAGTGGAGCGGAGCGCGGACGGCACCGTCACGGGCGGCGTACGCGCGCTGCGCGAAGAAAATTTGCCGGACGGGGACGTCACGTCCGGGTGGCGTGGTCGGGCGTCAATTATAAAGACGCCCTTGCGGCCAGCCCGAACGGGCGCGTCGTCCGTTCGTACCCGATGGTGCCGGGCATCGATTTGGCCGGCACGGTCGTCGCCTCGCGGGATGCCCGCTTCCGCGCGGGCGACCGCGTGCTGGCGACCGGCTACGAGCTCGGCACCGGCCATTACGGCGCTTCGCCGAGCTGGCCCGCCTCCCGGGCGACTGGCTCGTGCAGCTGCCCGCCGGGCTATCCTTGCGCGAGGCGGCCCTGCTCGGCACCGCCGGCTTCACGGCGGCGCTGTCGCTGCACCGCCTCGAAGCGCACGGCTGCGCCCGGACGGCGACGCGCCGGTGCTCGTCACCGGCGCGACGGGCGGCGTCGGCAGCGCCGCCGTCGCGATTGCCTCGGCGCAAGGCTACGCCGTTGCCGCCGTTACGGGCAAAGCCGCCGCGCACGCGTGGCTGCGCCAGCTCGGCGCCGGCACCGTCCTTGCGCGCGACGAGCTGTCCCCGGCCGGGGACAGCAAGCCGCTCCGCAAGCAGCTGTGGGCCGGCGCCATCGACCCCGTCGGCGGGGCCGCGCTGCCGGCCTTGCTTGGCTCGCTCCGCTACGGCGGAGCGGTCGCGCTGAGCGGGCTCACGGGCGGGGCGGAGTTCGCCGCCACCGTGTTCCCGTTTATCCTGCGCGGCGTCAGTCTGCTCGGCATCGACTCCGTCTATTGCCCGCAGCCGCTGCGCCGCGAGCTGTGGCAGCTTCTCGCCGCGGACTGGAAGCCGCAGCGCTCCGAGCTGCTGCTGGACCGCGAGCTCGGCCTTGACGAGCTGCCGCAGGCGTTCCGGTCGCTGCTGCAGGGCGAAGCGCGGGGACGCATGCTCCTCCGGCTGAGCGGGGACGACTGACGGTGCGCGGCTGGCCCTAGGCTGCGCCTTGCCGGGCGGTACCACCGCCCAAGCCTCCCCTGGCCGTCCGGGCTGCCCCGCCACCCCGCCACCCCACCAACGCTGGGCGGTCGGGCTGCAACCGACAGCCCAACCGCCACAGGCCAACCGGGCTGCGCCTTGCCGGCGTCACTGCCGCTCAAGCCGCCGCTGGCCGGCGGTGCGGCCCCACCGCCCCACCGCCGGTCAAGCGCGCCCGCCCCGCCAGGCCTAAGTCGGGCCGCGCAAATACCGGTTGCATGACCGGGGCAGGACGCCCTATAATCATTACGATTACCGGAAGGCGCGCCGCAGACAAGCCGGCAGACGCCTGGAGAGGCAGGTTCAAATCGGCACCATGGGAAAACCGAAAGCGAAAATCGGCGAGCTCGACATCGTCCGCGCGCTCGCCATCTTGGCCGTCGTCGTCATCCATTCGACGTCGGAAGGCACCGACATTGTGAAAATGGGCTATTCCCATACGCAGCTGCTCTATTACTTCATAAATTTAATGGGGATTTTCGCCGTTCCGCTGTTCGTCCTTGTCAGCGGACTTGTGCTGTTTTACGTCTATATCGACAACTGGAGCCCGAAAAAACTCGGCTCGTTTTACGTCAAGCGCGTTCGCTCCGTGATCGTGCCCTACGTGCTCTGGTCGTTTTTTTATTACGTGTACGACCAGTGGCTGTTTCAGCCGCAGCACGTCGCCGTCGACTGGCCGAAATTTTTCAGCCTGCTGCCGTGGGCCGACGCCAAATACCATCTGTACTTCATGATCATCATCATCCAGTTTTACGTCCTGTTTCCGCCCTTGCTTTGGCTGGCGCGCAGCTTCTCCTGGTTCCGCCGCACGCTGCCGCTGTGGGGGCTGCTCGTGCAGGGCGGTTTTTACGCTTACGGACATTGGGTTCAGCCTGTGTCGTACAGCGCCGAGTTGTGCGTCACGTACTTCCTTTTCTTCACGCTCGGCGGCTGGATGGGCATTTACTATGATCGGGTGCGCCCGTTTTGCGAGCGCCATATGGCCTGGCTGCTGCCGCTCGGAGCGGCGATCGGCGCCGCCCACGCCAGCCTGTACATCATAAGCCAATACAATATCGCGACTTTTGAAAATACATGGTATAAGCTCCTATGGATGCTGTACAGCTGCGCTGCCGCGTTCGCTCTGATCGGACTCGCTTTATGGCTGCAGCGCCGCTGGACGAGCGCCGCGGCGCTGCTGACGTCGCTCGGTATCGCTTCGTTCGGCGTGTACCTGATGCATCCGTGGATTTTGTCGACGTGGAAAGCTCGCGTCGCCGAACCCGGCTCGCTGCTCGGCTTCAATATGTATTACTTGGCGGCGTTCATGATGTCGCTGCTCTTGCCTTGGCTGGCTACGCTTGCTTACAAGCGTGCTGCGTCGCTGCTGCGCGGCAAGCCGAAGCCGAAAGGCGCCCCGGTGTAACTATCATAATCGGCGCTCCGCACGCATACCTTGGTACTGTACGAGCCTGCAGCGCTGCCCAGAAGGCGGCTTCAGAGCGGCATACAGGACGAAGGGAGTGTACGTGAAGTGAAGGGCCTGAAAAACGTCATTTATATGAGCGTTGCGCTTGGGATGCTGTTTTACGCCGTGCCCCGGCTCGATTTGGGACAAGGGCTGACGGCCCCGGCGATATTCGGAGTCGTCTGGATATGCTTTGCGCTGCTCGTCGTAGCGGCGCACCTGCACGCCATTCTCGGCGTCGACGAAGAGACGCGCGAGGAGCTCGGCCGCATCGGCCGAATGAAGAAATGGCAGCTGGAAAAAACGCTGCAAGGAAAGAGCAAGCAGCTGCAATTCCGCAAATAATCGCATGCCGAAAGGAGTCGGCTCCAAACGCGGAGCCGGCTCCTTTTTGCCGATTAAAAAGCCCAATTATACACGGTGTGCCGGTCTGTCTCTTTCGGCAAATAGAAGGATTTATCGGAGCGATAAACGTTTGGCGAATGAATGGGCCGGAGATTTCGGTCTTCCGGAATGGACGGAAGGACGTGAACCGGGGTGGACAGCGAAACGGCATCGAATAATTGTTCAATATCGTCGTTATGCATTCGGATGCATCCGGCTGTAATATTCGTTCCGATCGAACGATCGTCGATTGTTCCGTGTATGGCGTATTTGGGATTGGACAATTCCATTCCTCTTGCGCCAAAAACGCTCTTATCCGTCACATGGCTATTGGGGTTCGCGACTTTTTTGGCGATAAGAAAATCGCCTGCAGGAGTTGAATTATTTTTGCCCAAAGCGACGGGATATTGGAAGAGAAGGAAATCGCCCGACACCAGTTTTAACAGATGAGTCTGTTTATCGATGAGGATCGCAAAAGGCTCAAACTTGCAAGTTGCAGCGCAACCTCGGGGATGATTCGGGTACAAGCTTTGCTCCGCGATGTCGGCGGCATTTTGTTCCGAAACGGGCATGGAGGCGGGGGGAGGAGGCGAATAGACCCAGCCGCCGGAGCCGTCATAAGCGCTTCGAACCTTTGTTTCGTTGCTGTAAAATTCAACAGGAACAGCGCTCAGCACATTGCTCGGAAAAGGCTTTGTCAAATCTTCCAGGGTTGAAGGAAATTTCCCTTCCCTAGCATAGTATCGAAATACGGCATTTCTTAACATATTGACCGGTAAAAAATCGGGATCCACGTTGTAGGATGAGGCTGGAGGGGGCGTTTTCAAATTGGCCTGCGGCGAACGATCGCTTCCCGCTGCGGCGACCGGCGCGCTGCGATCCTCGAAATTCGAAAGCAATAGCAGCAATAGCAGCAATAGCAAACCCAGTACCAAAACAGATAACAGGACGATGAGCTTGTTTTTAGTAAACAGTCGAGGCGTTTCGGCAGCGGCGTGGCGGGTTTTCAACCAGCTTTCCTTGATTTTTTTGACTCTGGAAATATCTTCTTCAGCTCCGCGGTATCCTCTATGTAAAGAGGTGTTATAAAGCAAATAGGACAATTCAACGGCATCTTCCAGTTTTTTTTGCAAGCTGCATTTTTGTTCTATGGTCTTGAACGTGTTTCAACCTATGAAGAAGTTTTATGGCTTCCTGTTCGTATTTTTGCGCTAAAAAGTGCAGGCCGATGTGATTGCGAGGATGCTTCAAGACACACTTTTCCAGGTAAAAGGGGTCATCCTTGGAAAAGATTTCCCGCGGATTATAGTTAACCTTGACTGCAATTTTATTCAGGAGACCGCTTTCATCCATAAGTCGCTCCTCCGCATCTTGTGAACGACATTTTCCCGATATTATGTATATGAGCCTGAATCGAGGAATTGATCATGGCGGAAATATTGTAATTGAAACTGCCCGCACTTTTGTTTGCTTATGTGCAAAGGGCGGCGGAAAGCGAGCGAATGGCGGGATTCATGGAAGGAAAGGGAGCGGCGGACAAAACGAAAAGGGGTGCCTAAGGCACCCCCCGATCGATCTTTCATATTCAATTTCGCCGCTTCAATCCCCCGTCTTGGGGCCGAACCGCGTGCCGGCATCGTCGGCAAGCTCCGTCCGCAGCGAAGCGAGAAGCAGCATAAGCAGGCAGACGCATATTCCGGCGACCAGCAGCGGCAAGTTCGTAAGCTTTTCGCTGGGCGGCAGCATGATGGTAATGGCCAGAAACATCGTCAGCGGTATGCCGAACAGCCGCCTGCCCGGCTTCGTCTGACGGTACGAGGTGGAGACGAAGGAGAAGCCGAGGCGAAAACGTTTGAGCATCCAGGCGAGCAGCACGATCCAGGACGTCAGCAGCGCTGCCGAGGCGAAATACAAAGGAAGGCCGAGCTTGTTGAACATAACGTCAGCCAACCTCTGGCCGCCGGCGAGCGCCAGCGCGTAATTGACCGCCAGCACCGAGATGAACACGATAATGCCGCCGGTAACGGCGATCACGCAGGCGTAATCGAAGCGGATCCGGTAAAACCAATAGAAGGCGAGCGTTATGAGCACTAATTGGACAATGGACAAATGGGAGTGAAGGGGCGTCGCCGTCAGCGCCAAAGTGACGGTTTTGAGCGCCACCGAGAGCAGAGCGTTGTGCCGCCACCACCCCGCCGGTTTAAGTCGGAACAACGTCAGCGACAAGGTCAGCATGGCGAACCATTGCACCAGGTCGAGGACGTTGCAAATGATAAAATTCCAATTCATCGCTGTTCCTCCGAGCGTTAACGCATGACGTCATTCAGCGACCGCCAAGGCGAATGTGATTGAACTGCAGCGCACTATAACGTTCATTGTAAAAGAAATCGCGGCCGAAAGGAATCAAAGCTTTCTAAAGTTTTTTAAACGTGATATGATACAGAATAATACAGTTTTTAGTTTTGGGGTGGAACAGTGGAACCGACGATGACGGAAGTGACGACCAAACACGAGCAAATTTTAAAATATATCGAAGGCGTCAAGCTCGGCAGCAAAATTTCCGTGCGCAAAATCGCGCAAACGCTCGGCGTCAGCGAAGGCACCGCCTACCGCGCGATCAAGGAAGCGGAGACGCTAGGGCTCGTCAGCACGAAGGAGCGCATCGGCACAGTCCGCGTCGAGCGCAAGCAGCGGCAAAACATCGACAAGCTGACGTTCGCCGAGGTCGTCAACATGGTGGACGGCGAAGTGCTGGGCGGCGCGAACGGCCTGCACAAAATGCTGCACAAATTCGTCATCGGCGCGATGCAGCAAGACGCGATGATGCGCTATATCGAGCCGGGAAGCTTGCTCATCGTCGGCAACCGGTACAAGGCGCACCTCGGCGCACTCGAGCATGGAGCCAGCGTGCTTATTACAGGCGGCTTCGACACGTCCGACGAGGTAAAGGCGCTGGCCGACAAGCTGGAGCTGCCGATCATCTCTTCCTCGTACGATACGTTTACCGTAGCGTCGATGATCAACCGCGCGATCTACGACCGGCTCATCAAGAAGAAGATAATGCTGATCGAAGACATTATGGTGCCGGCGTCGGGCGTTTACTTGCTGAAGGCGACGAGCACGTGGACCGAGTGGAAAAAGCTGCTCGACGAAAGCGGCCACAGCCGCTTCCCGGTCGTTGACGAATGGAACCGCGTGATCGGCATCGTCACGCCGAAAGATATGGTCGGCGCGGAACCCGGACAGACGGTTGACAAGCTGATGACGCGCAGCCCGCTCACCGTTACGCCGCATACGTCCGTCGCTTCGGCGGCGCACATGATGGTATGGGAAGGGCTCGAGCTGCTGCCGATCGTGGACGGGAGCCGCAAGCTGCTCGGCGTCGTCGACCGCGCCGATGTGCTGAAGGCGCTGCAGTACATCCAGAAGCAGCCGCAGAACGGCGAAACGTTCGAGGAGCTGATCTGGAGCGGGCTTGAGGAAGCGCGCGACGACAAAGGAGCGCTTTATTACCGGGGCGTTATTTCGCCGCAAATGACGAATCATCTCGGCACCGTGTCGGAAGGCGTGCTGACGACGCTCATGACGCAGGCCGCCTATCGCGTCGTGCAAGAGCACAAGAAGGGCGATCTCGTCATGGACAATATGTCCACCTATTTCATCAAACCGGTGCAGATCGACAGCGAAATCGAAATTCGCCCGACCGTCATCGAAGTGAGCCGCAAATTCGGCAAAATCGACGTGGCCATCTACCACGCCGGAACGCTCGTATCGAAGGCGATGCTGACTGCGCAGGTGATCGATCAGGCTTAGGCTTCTTTGTTCGTCCGCTGCTTGTCGAGCATGCGCGAATACGCGCCGTAATTGCGGATGCCGGCGAATAGGTTGAACAGGCCGAGCAGCACGCAGACGGTGCCGAATACGCGCCGGATGTTGGAATCGTTAAAAAAGAAAAGCTGCGATACGGCGATGCTGATGAGCATAATCCCCATGCAGATGTTGAGGCGGGCGCTCCAGACGCCGCGCTTTGCCGGGTCTTTCTCGCGGCGGGCGCGGACGCTGAGGCCGACGGACATGGCGACGGTCAGCACGATGAACGAGAACAGAAACAGTTGCAACGTTTGCATAGCGGGACATCCTTTTTGTCGGTTTTCTTCCACTGTAGCGATTCCCGCCGCAAAATGCAATGCCGGGTGCGGCGGAGCCGCCAGGCGGGCATTACTGCTGCCGGTTTGTCGGGGAATTCATGGCCCCGATTTTGCTATTTTGCTGGTAGGCTCCTTCGCTAATTGCGCCGCTTCCACGGATTTGAATGAGGAAGCGCCATTTTAGCGGGGCCTTTCAGGTTGCGAAAGAAAGTATGGCTGCGCGCAGGGAACACGGGTTCACAGGCTGATGCTTACGCTGCGAGTTTTGCTGCGCAAAATTTGCACTCCCAAGGCCCGCATTCCCGCCTGTTCGGGCAATTCCCCGACCTTGAGCGTGCCTTCCCCGCTCCGCATTTCTCGGGCTGCCCGAGACATTCCGGTTGGTGAAAAGAGCGGAACGGGGGTTTAACAGAAGTTTGATTCCTGCTGCCTTAACGGAACGCTTTTCCGTTATTGCACGAGTAGAGGGGTACCGAATCAATCTTAACGGAACGCTGTTCCGTTATCGGGCCGCCGCAAGAGCGATTTCGCCCAAAATGCGGAGATAACGAACTCCTGTTCCGCTATTTTTGGGAAATGCCCGGGAAATACGCGGATAACGGAACATTTTTCCGCTAACCGGGGCAATGGGACGTTCCCTTATCAAGCTAAGCAGCTTTTCCGGCTGCTGATGTTAAGCAGACCATGTTCCAAAACGAGCTGTTCGAAGACAAGGGATTATCAATAACCGGAAAGACTTCCGCTAATGTTGCTCTTCCGCCTGATTATTGCTGTTTTGCTGGAAAACTTCCCGCTAATTGCGCCATTTTCCCGGCTTTCAACGAGGATTCGCCATTTTAGCGGGAGCTTTTCCGGCAAATCTTCCTGCTCTATTCCAAAGAATGTCGCCTTGCGGTATATTTTCCTGTTATGAAGTGACTTACCCGACAGAAATACCCGCATCAAATGGCGGCAGCTCCGAGAAGGTTAAGCGTCGGCGCGAACCGCTGACGCACCGGCACACCGGCGCCTTGCGGCGTTACCGCCGCTGCGGCCGCACACGGCTGCCGGTCCGCGCGTTAGCGCTGCCGCTGGTCGCTGCCCGAAAGCGTCGGCGCTCTGGCGGTGTCCTTGGCCGTCACCCAGTACGTCAGCTGCGTGCCGCTAATAAACAGCGCCTGCACGTCGACGCGGTAGTCTTTGCCCTGCACGCCGAAGTACATTTTGCTCGCCAGCAGCTTTTTGTACACGTCGGGGTTGTCCTGGATGTCCTCGCTTTTTTTGCCGATCAGAAATTTCAGGTCGGCGCGGATTTTCGCTTCGAGCTCCTTTTGCGTCACCGTGTCGAGCGGCTGGCGCCCTTCGCCGGCGTCGACATGCACGTTCACCTTGGCTACGATGCCCTGGGAGTCGCGCAGCTTGCGCAGCGTCCGCATATCCTCTTCCAGATCTTTGATTTTTTCCTTGTATGCGTAATTTTCCAGCCAGAGCGTATTGAACAAATGCTGATGAATGCCCATATAAATCGCGGCGCCGACGATGCCTCCGGCGATGAAAATGCCGACCGCCTGGTAAAATCGCGCGTATTTTTCCAGCACCGGCACTCTCACGGCGCAGTCCCGCCTTTGCAGATCATCTGGATCAGCGAATTGCCGAGCTGGGCGCCGGTGAACGCGCTGATGATAAACAAAATTTGTTGCGTGGCGAGCGAAATTTGCCCTTCGGCAAACTGCGTTTCAATATAGCGGATCGGATCGATCGAACCGCCGACGGAAGCGACTACAGCCCAAATTTTCATTTTCTCGGCGAGCGTGGTCATTTGCGCGGTAGGCGGCTGCAGCGTCAAAACGGCGGCAACGCCCCCCAGCATCGCGCCGCCGAGCACGACGCCGAAGGCGACGCAAAAGTTGATGATTAACTTGCTGACAAGCTCTGCCATGGCGCCTCATCCTTTCCTCGCAAGCGGCTCCCGGCGATTTTGTTCGCATACTGTTCGCAAATTGTTCGCCTTGTGTTACAATCATATGAGAAGCTTGTTCAAAACATGACGACGGGAGCGGTGAACGGTGAGTTCGTTCGTCCATTTGCACGTGCATAGCGAATACAGTTTGCTGGACGGCGCAGCGCGGGTAGAGGCGCTTGTGAAGCGCGCCGCCGAGCTCGGCATGACGTCGCTCGCGCTGACCGACCACGGCGTCATGTACGGGGCGGTGGCGTTTTATAAAGCTTGCCTGCAGCATGGGCTGAAGCCGATTATCGGCTGCGAGGCGTACTATACGAGCGGCTCGATCAAAGACAGGGGAACGCGCCAGGAGCAGCCGATTTACCATTTGATTTTGCTCGCCAAAAACGAAACCGGGTACCGCAACTTGATGAAGCTCGTGTCCATCGGCCATTTGCAAGGGTTCCATTACAAGCCGCGCATCGACCGCGAGCATTTGGCCCGGCATGCCGAGGGGCTCGTGGCCCTTAGCGCCTGCCTGGGCGGCGAGGTGTCGCAGCATTTGCTGCACGACCGGAAGGAGGAGGCGCGGGCGGCGGCATTGCGTTACCGGGACATTTTCGGCGACGATTTCTACTTGGAGCTGCAGGACCACGGCCTGATGGAGCAAAAAAAGGTCATGAAGGCGATGATCGAGCTGAGCCGCGAGACCGGCATTCCGCTCGTGGCGACGAACGATGTGCATTACGTGCACGAGGACGATGCCGCGGTGCAGGACGTGCTGCTGTGCATCGGCACCGGCACGACGATCGACGACCCCGAGCGCAAGCTGAAGCCGCAGACGAGCCAATTGTACTTGAAAAACGCCGAGGCGATGCGCAGCCTGTTCGCCCACGTCCCGGAAGCGCTCGACAACTCGGTGCGCATAGCGGAAAAGTGCGCGTTGGAGCTGGAGTTCGGCCGTTCGATTTTGCCGGAGTTTCGGCCGCTGCCGGCCGGGCTGACGGCCGGGCAGTATTTGCGCCGGCTGTGCCGGGAAGGACTGGCGAGGCGTTACGGGGGCAGCGGCGATTGGCTGGACGGCGAGTTCCGGCGCAAGGCGGAGGAACGGCTGGCGTACGAGCTCGATGTCATCGAGCGAATGGGGTATGCGGACTATTTTCTCATCGTTTGGGATTTCATCCGGTTCGCGCATGAGCAAGGCATCGCCACGGGACCGGGACGGGGCTCGTCGGCGGGCAGCCTGGTTGCGTACGTGCTCCATATTACGGATGTCGATCCGCTGCGGTACCGGCTTCTGTTCGAGCGGTTCCTCAATCCGGAGCGGGTGTCGATGCCGGATATCGATATCGACTTCAGCGACGAGCGCCGCGACGAGGTGATCGACTACGTCGTGCGCAAATACGGCAGCGAGCACGTGGCGCAAATCATTACGTTCGGTACGATGGCGGCGCGGGCCGCCGTGCGCGACGTCGGGCGCGCGCTGAACGTGCCGTACGCCGAGGTGGACCGGGCTGCGAAGCTCATCCCGCATGCCCTCGGCATCACGCTGGAAGAGGCGCTGCAGACTAGTTCCGAGCTGAAGGCGCTGGCCGCAAAACAGCCGAAGACGGCGGAGCTGCTCGACATGGCCCGCAAAGTCGAAGGCATGCCGCGCCACGCCTCGACGCACGCGGCCGGCGTCGTCATTTCGCGCGAGCCGCTGACCGAATACGTGCCGCTGCAGGAAGGCGCCGAGAAGACGGCGCTCACGCAGTACACGATGGAGCATCTCGAAGCGATCGGGCTTTTGAAAATGGATTTTCTGGGGTTGCGCACGCTCTCGATCATTGAGCGTACCTTGGGGTGGATCGAGCAGCGGCATGGCATGGCGCCGAAGCTGCAGGAGCTCGATATGGACCGCGACGAAGCGACGTACGCGCTGCTCGGCCGAGGCGATACGACGGGCGTGTTCCAGCTCGAGTCGGCCGGCTGCAGGCGTGTCCTGCGCGATTTGCGGCCGAGCGGCTTCGAAGACATTATTTCGGTAGTGGCGCTGTACCGGCCGGGGCCGATGGATTTTATTCCGCAGTTCATTCAGTCCAAGCACGGGGACATCGAGGTGTCGTATCCGCATCCGTCGCTGGAGCCGATTTTGCGGGATACGTACGGCATCATCGTGTACCAGGAGCAAATTATGCAGATCGCCTCGGCGATGGCCGGCTTCCGGCTCGGCGAAGCGGATTTGCTGCGGCGCGCAGTTTCGAAAAAGAAACGCGAAGTGCTCGACGAGCAGCGGGCGCATTTCGTCGCCGGTGCGCTCGGGCAAGGCTACGCGGAGGAAGACGCGCACCGCGTGTACGACATGATCGTGCGTTTTGCCGACTACGGCTTCCCGCGCGCGCATGCGACCGCCTACGCGGTGCTCGCTTTCCGCATGGCGTATTTGAAGGCGCACTTTCCCGTCGAGTTTATGGCATCGATGCTGACGGCGGTCATGGGCAGCCAGCGCAAGGTGGCGGAATACGTCGACGAATGCCGCCGCATGGGCATAGCGGTGCTGGCTCCCGACGTCGGCACGAGCGGCGTGACGTTCACGCCGGTGGGCGGCGAGGAAGGGCAGACGATCCGGATCGGGCTAGCCGCCGTCAAAAACGTCGGCACGCAGGCGATCGAGGCGATAATGCGCGAGCGCGAGAACGGGCCGTTCGAGAGCTTGTTCGATTTTTGCCGGCGCATCGACCTGCGGGTGTGCAACAAGCGCGTCATCGAGTCTTTGATCGGGTGCGGGGCGATGGACGGGCTGCCGGGCAACCGGGCGCAAAAAATCGCCGTTCTCGACTATGCGGTAGAGACTGCCGTCAAGTGGCAAAAAGACCGCGACGAGCTCCAGCTGTCGCTGCTCGGCTTCGAGGAGACGACGAACTGGGACATCGCCTTCCCCGACATGCCGGATATATCGCCGGGGCAGAAGCTGGAGGCGGAGAAAGAACTGCTTGGCCTGTATATTTGATCGGGTGCGGGGCGATGGACGGGCTGGCCGGGCAACCGGGCGCAAAAAAATCGCCGTTCTCGACTAATGCGGTAGAGACTGCCGTCAAGTGGCAAAAAGACCGCGACGAGCTCCAGCTGTCGCTGCTCGGCTTCGAGGAGACGACGAACTGGGACATCGCCTTCC